>JBJOKY010000043.1:0-21379 GCA_046045865.1 Pseudomonadota bacterium
GGCGCGGCCAACGACAACCTGTTCAAGTTCGCCTTCACGGTGCTGGTCACCTACCAGCTGCAGGTGGCCTGGCTGCCGCCGGCGCTGGCGGGGCTGGTGATCGGCGCGCTGTTCATCCTGCCCTTCCTGCTGTTCTCGGCCACCAGCGGCCAGCTGGCGGACAAGTACGACAAGGCGCGCGTGATGCAGTTCGTCAAGAGCATGGAGATCGCCATCATGGTGGTGGCCGGCTGGGGCTTCATGAGCACCGCGGTGGACACCAAGGTCTATCTGCTGCTGGGCTGCGTGTTCCTGATGGGCACGCACTCCACGCTGTTCGGGCCGGTCAAGTTCGCCTACCTGCCGCAGCACCTGCGCGAGCACGAGCTGACCGGCGGCAACGGCATGGTCGAGATGGGCACCTTCGTCGCCATCCTGATCGGCAACGTGGTCGGCGGGCTGCTGATCGCCGTGCCGGGCATCGGCGCCACGCTGGTCGCCATCAGCTGCTTCGCGCTGGCGGTGCTGGGGCGCTGGACCGCGCAGAAGGTGCCGGCGTCGCCCTCCACCGACCCGGGCCTGAAGGTCAACTTCAACCCCTTCACCGAGACCTGGCGCAACCTCAGGCTGGTGCACGGCAACCTCGTGGTGTTCCGCTCGCTGCTGGGCATCTCGTGGATGTGGTTCTTCGGCGCGGTCTTCCTGGCCCAGTTCACCTCCTTCGCCAAGGAGATGCTGCACGGCGACGAGCAGGTCGCCTCGCTGCTGCTGGTGGTGTTCTCGATCGGCATCGGCACCGGCTCGCTGCTGTGCGAGGTGCTGTCGCGCCGCCACGTGGAGATCGGGCTGGTGCCGCTGGGCGCGATCGGCATGAGCGTATTCGCCATCGACCTGTACGTCGCCACGCTGGGTGTGCCGACCGCGCCGGCCACCTACTACACGGTGCAGCAGTTCATCCACCACGGGGTGCACTGGCGCATCATGCTGGACCTGTCGCTGCTGGCCCTGTCAGCCGGTCTGTACAGCGTGCCCATGTACGCGCTGATCCAGCTGCGCGCGCCGGCCAGCCACCGCGCCCGCATCATTGCGGCCAACAACATCCTGAACGCGGTGTTCATGATCATCAGCTCGCTGCTGGCCGGCGCGCTGCTCTCGGCCAAGTTCACCGTCACCGAGGTCTTCCTGGCCGTGGGCCTGGCCAACGTGGTGGTGGCCAGCTACATCTTCCTGCTGGTGCCCGAGTACCTGCTGCGTTTTGTCGCCTTCGTCGTCACGCGGTCGGTCTACCGGCTGCGCATCCGCGGTGAGCACCATCTGCCCATCGAGGGCGCGGCCGTGATTGCCTGCAACCACGTGAGTTATGTCGACGCCATCGTGCTGATGGCCGCCAGCCCGCGGCCCATCCGCTTCGTCATGGACCACCGCATCTTCGCCACGCCGGTGCTGGGCTGGCTGTTCCGCCTGGGCAAGGCCATCCCGATCGCGCCGCAGAAGGACGCGCCCGAAGTCTACGAACGCGCCATCGCCGAAGCGGCCAAGGTGCTGGCCGAAGGCGACCTGCTGGGCATCTTCCCGGAAGGCGGCATCACCCGCGACGGCGCGCTGCAGCCCTTCAAGGGCGGCATCATGAAGATCCTGGAGCGCCAGCCCGCACCGGTCATCCCGGTGGCGCTGAACAACCTGTGGGGCTCGTTCTTCTCGCGCATCGAGGGCGGTCAGGCGATGGTGAAACCCTTCCGCCGCGGGCTGTTCTCGCGCGTGGGGCTGAACGTAGGCCCGGCACTGGCGGCGGGCGAGGTGAGCCCGCAGGCGCTGCAGTCGCGCGTCGGCGCACTGATGGAACCGGTCTGATCGACGGGCGCGGGTCGGGCCATGATCAGCTCGGCACCCTGGGCGGCCCTGGCCCATGCCACATTCGAATATGCCGGCATCGCCCTGGGGCTGTGGTTGTACCGGCGTGCTCGCGCCCGCAATGGCCAGGAGGCGATGTCAGCGCGGGGCAGCTTCGCGCTGATGTGCGGCTTGCTCATCGGCGCAGCCATCGGCAACAAGGCGGTCTATCTCGTCGAACGGCCCGATGTCTGGCTGGCCTTCTGGCGCGATGGCGCGGCGCTGCAACTGGGCCAGTCCATCGTCGGCGGGCTGCTGGGCGGCTTGATCGGCATCGAGATCGCCAAGGGACTGAGCCGCCAGCCGGCGTCGACCGGCGACCTGATGGTGCTGCCCCTGATGGCGGGGATGGCGCTGGGCCGTGTCGGTTGTTTCGTGGCGGGTCTGCATGACGACACCTACGGTCTGCCCACCGGCCTGCCCTGGGCCGTGGATCTGGGTGACGGCATCGGCCGCCATCCAGCGCCGCTGTACGAGGTCGGTGCGCTGGCGGTGATGGCTGCCTGGCTGCACGTGCTTGCGCCCCTGGCAAGACGGGTGCCTGGCCTGTCGTTCAAGTGGTTTCTGGCGGCCTATCTGATCTGGCGCCTGGTCTGCGACGGACTCAAGCCGGTACCGGTGGCCTACGTCGGCGGGCTGTCCGGCATCCAGTGGGTCTGCCTGCTCGCCCTGTGCGTCTACCTGCCTATCGTTGTGTCAGCCACCCGGGCGGCCCTGAGGCGCAGCGGTGGTCAAGCGGGAGCTGTTTCATGGAAGCCTTGATTATTCTTGTCATGTCCATGCTGGTGATCGGGTTCGCCATCAGCACGCTGAGGCGAACGCGCCCGCTGCCGCATCCGCTGTCCGCCAGGGACAGACTCGGCCGCACACTCGCCTTGATCTTGCTCACGGTGCCGGTGGCGGGTTTCGGCCTGTGTGGCGGGTGGGGGCTGTTCGGAGGTGTCACCATGATCCTGGGCGGGGCTCGCGACGGCGAGATGCTCCTGCTCGCCGTGCTGATGCTCGTCGCTGGATTGACCGGTCTGGCCATAGCCGTGGGAGCAATTGGCGCACTGACCAGGAACCGTCGCAGACAGCCGGCCGAGAAGGCCAACTCGCCATGACCCGCAAGACCCGCCCCTGGCTGTTCTACGACACCACCCAGTCGGTCTGCACCACCTGTCTGCGCCCGGTCGAGGCCAGGATCGTCCTCAAGGACGACCACGTCTTCATGGACAAGTGGTGCCCCGTGCACGGCTCGGAGCGCGTGCTGGTGAGCGACGACGTGGCCTACTACCGCCTGTGCCGCGAGGTCTACATCAAGCCGCCCGAGATGCCGCAGCGTTTTGCCACCGCCATGCGGCACGGCTGCCCCTACGACTGCGGTCTGTGCCCCGACCACATGCAGCACAGCTGCCTGAGCGTGGTCGAGATCACCGACCACTGCAACCTGCGCTGCCCGACCTGCTACGCCGCCAGCGGCCCGGAGCGGCTCACGCACCGCTCGCTGGCCGAGGTGGAGGCTATGCTCGACGCCATTGTTTGCAGCGAGGGTGAGGCCGACGTGGTGCAGATCAGCGGCGGCGAACCCACGCTGCACCCACAGTTCTTCGAGGTGATGGCGGCGGCGCGGGCGCGTCCCATCCGCCACCTCATGCTCAACACCAACGGCATCCGCATCGCCCAGGAGCCCGGTTTTGCCGAGCGCCTGGCTGATCTGGGCAGCGGCTTCGAGGTCTACCTGCAGTTCGACTCGCTGCGCCGTGCACCCTTGCTCGACCTGCGCGGCGCCGACCTGCGCCGCGTGCGCGAGCAGGCGCTGCAGCGGCTCGACGCCCTGGGCATCTCGACCACGCTGGTGATGACGGTCAAGCGCGGCGTCAACGACGACGAGATCGGCGACGTGATCCGCCATGCCTGCACCTGGCCCTGCGTGCGCGGCGTCACCCTGCAGCCGGTGCAGCAGGCCGGCCGCACCGAGGCCTGGGACCCGGCGCAGCACCGCCTGACGGTGAGCGGCATCCGCCGACGCATCGCCGAGCAGAGCGACCTGTTCACGCTCGACGACGTGGTGCCGGTGCCCTGCAACCCGGACACCCTGGCCATGGCCTATGCCCTGCGGCTGGACGACGGCCAGCTGCAGCCGCTCACGCGCTTCCTCGACCCCCAGTCCCTGGTGGCCGGTGCCGCCAACACCATCGTGTTCGAACACGCGCCGGGGCTCAAGGAGCAGTTCTTCCGGCTCTTCGCCACCAACCTCGCGCCGCAGTCCCAGGCCGACTGCCTGAGCGAGCTGATGTGCTGCCTGCCCGGCATCGCGGCGCCCGCCGGCCTGGACTACCGCAAGGTCTTTCGCGTGCTCATCGTGCAGTTCATGGACGCGCAGTCGCTCGACATCCGCGCGCTCAAGAAGAGCTGCATCCACATGGCCCGGCCGGACGGCCGCATGGTGCCTTTCGAGAGCTACAACCTGTTCTACCGCGACGAGCGCCAGCAGCTGCTGGAGCAGATCCGCCGCGAGCTGGACGAGGCCTATCGGCACCGCCAGACCTGATCAGAAACTCTCCCATTCGTCCGCATGCCCGGTCGCGCTTGCAGAGGCCGTCGCCGGCGCGGCGGCCGGCACTGCGGAACGGGTGCTGGCCGAGGCGGTGGGCCGGGCCGGGCGGGCCCGCACCTGTGCCGCCGCCCGCAGCGCCGTGGCCGGGCTGCGGGCGGGTGCCGCGCCGCCGGTGCCGGCTTCGAGCCTGAACACCGCCACGGCCTGCACCAGCTGCTGCGCCTGCGAGCGCAGGCTGGCGGCGGCCGCAGCGGTCTGTTCCACCAGGGCCGAGTTCTGCTGGGTGGCCTGATCCATCTGCGTCACGGCCTGGCCGACCTGGGTGACGCCGCTGCTCTGCTCGGCGCTGGCCATGCTGATCTCGGCCACGATGTCGGTCACGCGCTGGATGGCGCCGACGATGTCGTGCATGGTCGTGCCGGCCTGCTCGACCAGGGTGTTGCCGGCCTCGACCTGCTCCACGCTGGCGGCGATCAGGCTCTTGATCTCCTTGGCCGCTGCGGCGCTGCGCTGCGCCAGGTTGCGCACCTCGGCGGCGACGACCGCGAAGCCGCGGCCCTGTTCGCCGGCACGGGCGGCCTCGACCGCGGCGTTGAGCGCCAGGATGTTGGTCTGGAAGGCGATGCCGTCGATCACGCCGATGATGTCGGCGATGCGCCGCGAGCTGGCGCTGATGCCCTTCATGGTGTCGACCACCTGCGACACGACCTGGCCGCCGCGCCCGGCCACGTCCGACGCGCCCTGGGCCAGCTGGCTGGCCTGGCGCGCATTGCCGGCGTTCTGCTGCACGGTGCCGCCGAGCTGGTCCATCGAGGCGGCGGTCTGCTGCAGCGCCGCGGCCTGCTGCTCGGTGCGTGCGCTCAGGTCGGCGTTGCCCGAGGCGATCTGGGCGCTGCCGGTGGCGATGCTGTCGCTGCTGTTGCGCACGTCAGCGACCACCCGCACCAGGCTGTCGCTCATGTCGTTGAGCGCGCCGAGCAGCTGGGCGGTCTCGTCCTGGCCATGCACGCGGGCGCGCCGGGTCAGGTTGCCGGCCGCGACCTGGCGGGCCACGTCGAGGGCCTCGCGCAGCGGCGCCAGGATGCTGCGCGCCAGCGCCCAGGCCAGCCAGATCGACAGGGCCAGGCCGCAGGACCCCACCGCCATGATCAGGCGGGCGGTGCTGCCGGCGTGTTGCTCGGCGTCTGTCAGCGCGGCGGCGGACTGGCGCTGCTGCAGGGTGGTGAAGCGCGCCAGCACGTCCTCGATGCGCGCGCTCAGCGGGTCGATCTTCGTGGCGATGATGGCGGCGGCCTGTTCGGTGTTGAACTGCTGGGCCAGGCCGACTGCGTCCTGGAAATGCTTGTCGGTCTGCCCGGTCAGGCCGCTGAGTTCGCCCAGCAGGGCCTGGCCTTCGGCGCTCAGGCCGGTGGCTTCCAGGGCCTTCTTCTGTTCCAGGTAGGTGGTCCGGGCCGCATTGGCGGCGGTTTCGGCGGCGTTGACGCCGTCCACCGTGGTCTGCAGGCCCATGTTGCGCACGGCGATGCCGGCGCGCAGCAGCGAGCGGTGCATGGCCTGGGCGAGTTCGGCCTGGCGGTTGACGGCCTTGAACGTGCTGCCGATCGAGTCCCGATCGCGGGCGCTGCCGAGCAGGCTCAGGCTCAGCAGGGCCGTGGCGATGAGCAGGATGAAGGCGATGCCGGCGGCCAGCCGGGTGCCGATGCCGTAGTTGCGCAGAATCATGGCGGTCCTGGAGACGGGGCGATGCCCCGCGGGGCGGGAGGATAGGTGCCTGGCTGGGCAGGGCGCCGGTGTGCCCTGAGCCTGGGCGGCGGCTGGGGGCGGGCGTCGGTCCAGGAAGACGGTCAGTCCAGGAAGACGCCGCAGCCGACGAAGGTCTCGCCCAGCCGTTCGACGTAGACGATGCGGCGCTGCAGGCTGTCGGTGGTGGGGTTGCGGAACTTGAACTCGTCGCTCCAGCCCTTGCCCTTGTCCTTGGCCAGGTCGACCAGCATCTTGTTGAGCAGCTTGCCGTCCGGATCCTTCAGGCCGATCAGATCCTTGCCGACCAGCTTGGCATTGGCGCCGTGGGCCAGGTTCCTGCCCGTCAGGTCGTAGACGATGACGTAGAGCTCGCGGTCCTTGAAGGCCGGGCTGCTGGTGAAGTCGGCGTAGGCCTTGTCCGTGCCGTGTGCCTTGATGTGGGCCACGGCCTTGGCGACCATGGCCTCGGCCTCGGCCTTGGTGGCATGGCCCTTGGGCTGGGCGGTGGCAGGCAGGGCCGGGGCCAGGCCGAGCAGCGCGGCGGCGACCAGGGTGGAAAGACAGGCGTGGCGACGGTTCATGCAAAGCTCCGGAAGTGGCGCTCGGCGCGGGTCACGCCGGACGAAGGGGTTGGAGCTGCACTGTCGATCCCCGGCGGTGCCGGCCAGCGATGGAATACAGGGCGTTTCCCCGCCCTGATGGCCGACGGACCCGGCACACCGCTGTCAATCAGCGCGCCTGCAGGTCGAACTCGCCGAGCGGGCGCGTCAGGCCGTTGAGCACCAGCTCGACCCGGTGCCGGCCGGGGTAGTGCCTGCGCGTGGTCATCTCGGCCAGCGAGATGGTCTTGCCCAGGCTGTGCGTGGTCCAGGGCGCCAGCTCGACGTTCCTGAGCTTGAACACCTTGGGGCTGGCGGCGCCGCTGGCCTTGATGAAATGCACTTTCAGGTCGGCGCAGATCGTCTGGGCCTGGGCGGTGGTATTGGTCAGCGCCAGGGCGATGGCGAGCTTGCCGCCGATGACGGCCTGCGGCGGGTCGATCGTCACCCCGGTCACCGCCACCTGGGCGGCAGCGCCGTAGCCGAGCGCATCCAGCGCGCCCGCCTCGCCGCGTTTCACGGCCGTGCGCAAGGCATGCTGCACCAGCCAGCGTCGCTCGGCGCTCACGGCGGGCTGGCCGGGCCCGGCCTGCAGCCAGCGCTGCGCGGTGGCGACCAGCAGTGCGGGGTGATCCTTGCCGATGTCGTTGAGGTTGTTGGCCACCGAGCGGCGCACGTAGAGTTCGGGGTCGTCCCGGAGCAGCTCCAGCAGCGCGAGCACGGGCGTCGGGTCGCGCTGGAAGTCGCGCAGGCGCGGCGCCCAGGGCAGGCGCGGGCGCGTGCCTTCGCTCACCAGCCGGCGCACATGCGGGTCGGGGTCGCGCGCCCACTCGGCCAGGCGGGCCAGGGTGGCGCTGCGGTGGCGCTCGAGGAACGGGCGGATGCTGAACTCGGCGGTGAAGCGCTTCGTCAGCTCCTTCTGCGCCTGCATCGAGGGCTCGAAGTGGTCCAGACCGTAGTGCGCGACGAAGAAGACGTGCGGCAGGTGGAAGAAGCCGCTCATGCCGAAGTCGTCGGTGCGCTGCAGCGGCGCGCCCACCGTGCGCATCAGCAGGGTCAGGGCGGTTTCGTAGTCGGCAGGCAGATGGCGGCGCAAGGCGTGGGCGATCTGCCAGGCGCGGGGCATGAGCTCCAGGGCCTCGTAGCCGGCCAGGGCCTCGGCCAGGAAGGCCGCAGCGTCGAAGCCAGGGTGCACGGCCTGCAACTGTGCGGCGATGCGGCGCGGCAGCTCCGGCCCGAGGTGGTTCTTGAGCGGTTCGGCCATGGTGTGGTCCGGGGGCGTGGGGTGAACAAGGCGCCGGGGGAGGGCGGCGCGACAGGGTGGGTCGTGTCAGCGATCCTGATCCGCGGCGGTGGACCGCCGGCGCAGGCGCAGCACGAGCCGGCGCGCCGCGGCGCGGGTGGCGGCGATGCCGGCCCGGGCCGCACGCCAGGGTGCCGAGGCGCGCACACGTGCGAGCAGGCCGTCCTTGAACGCGATCCAGCGCCTGTGCAGGCGGGCGAACCAGGTCAGCTGCATCAAGGCCGGCTGGGTGAGCGAGAACAGGCGCGCCAGCACCGCCGTGCCCGCAAGCTTGGCCGCCACGATCACGCCCAGCCCCAGCCCGGCGTGGCCGTGGCCGATGAGCCACAGCGCCGCGAGCTTGACGGGCAGCAGCGCCGTCGAGGGCAGCAGGAAGAGCGCCAGCGCCCCGTAGGGCGGCAGCCGGGCGATCCAGGCCTCGATCTGGCGCAGCACGGGCAGGCGGCCTATCCAGGCCATGGCGCGCTGCAGCGGGCCCCAGCCCCATTCCTCGAACAGGATGACCAGGGCCAGCAGCAGGCCCAGGCCGAAGCGCAGCGGCCTGAGCGTCAGGCGCAGCGTGCGGCGCCACAGCGACCCGGCGGCGGGCGGACCGGACGAGCGCACCGTCATGCCGCGGGGCGGCCCGCACAGGCGTGGGGGCTGCCGGCCATGGTGGTCACACGCCGCGCGCCCGGTCGGCCCTGAACTGCGCGCGCCAGGTGTCGAACTGGCCGGCGTCCAGCGCCGCGCGGATCTCGCGCATCAGGTTGAGGTAGTAGTGCAGGTTGTGGATGCTGGCCAGCATGGGGCCGAGCATCTCGCCGCAGCGGTCGAGGTGGTGCAGGTAGGCGCGGCTGAAGCCGCCGCTGCCGGCCATGCTGCTGGTGGCGCCGTCGTCGGCGCCAGTACCTGCGGTGGTGCCGATGCCGGCCGCCGCGCCCGGCGCCTGGCCGGCGCAGCAGTAGCAGCTGCAGGTCGGGTCGATGGGGCCGTGGTCGGCCTTGTGGCGGGCATTGCGGATCTTCAGGTCGCCGAAGCGGGTGAAGAGGTGGCCGTTGCGCGCATTGCGGGTGGGCATGACGCAGTCGAACATGTCGACGCCGCAGGCCACGCCGTCGACCAGATCCTCGGGCGTGCCCACGCCCATCAGGTAACGCGGCTTGCCCGCCGGCAGGCGGTGCGGGGTGTGCGCCATGATGCGCAGCATCTCGTCCTTGGGCTCGCCCACGCTCACGCCGCCGATGGCGTAGCCGGGCAGGTCGAGGTCGACCAGCGCGTCCAGCGACTCCTGCCGCAGGTGCTCGTACATGCCGCCCTGCACGATGCCGAACAGCGCGTTCGGGTTGGCCAGGCGGGCGAACTCGGCCTGGCTGCGCCGCGCCCAGCGCAGGCTCAGCTCCATCGATACGCGCGCTTCTCTTTCTGTCGTGATGTGGCCCACGCCCTTCTCGCCCTGCCAGTAGGGCGTGCACTCGTCGAACTGCATGACGATGTCGCTGTTGAGCACCGTCTGGATCTGCATGCTCACCTCGGGCGTGAGGAAGAGCTTGTCGCCGTTCACCGGGCTGGCGAACTTGACGCCTTCCTCGCTGATCTTGCGCATCTCGCCGAGTGACCAGACCTGGAAGCCGCCGCTGTCGGTCAGGATGGGCTTGCGCCAGCGCTCGAAGCCGTGCAGGCCGCCGAAGGCGGCCATCACGTCCAGCCCCGGGCGCATCCACAGATGAAAGGTGTTGCCCAGGATGATCTGGGCGCCCATGGCCTCGAGGTCGCGCGGCATCACGCCCTTGACCGTGCCGTAGGTGCCCACGGGCATGAAGACGGGGGTCTGGACGATGCCGTGATTGAGCCGGAGTTGACCGCGCCGGGCGTGGCCTTCTGTTCGGGAGATCTGGAAGTTCAGCATGTGGCTATTGTCACGGCGACGCAACGGTGCCTGCCCCGACCCGGCACTAAGTGGCAAACCCGCCCCCGACTCGGGGGTCCGGTCATGCCGATGCAGGCTGGAGCGGGTTGAATCGGGCGGTTACTTCCTTAAGATTTGCTCATGCTTGCCCTCCTGGTCGACGACCACGCCCTCATGCGCGACGGCATGGCGCTGCTGATGCGCCACCGCTTCGCGCAGGTGCGCCTGCTGCAGGCCGCCAGCCTGGGCGAGGCCTGCGACTGCCTGGCCGCCGAGCCGGGCATCGAGCTGGTGCTGCTGGACCTCAAGCTGGGCGACAGCCAGGGCGTGGACGGCGTGACGCGCCTGCGCACCGCCGCACCCGACGCGACGCTGGTGGTGCTGTCGGGCGACGTGCGGCACGAGACCGTGCTGGCGGCCATCCGTGCCGGTGCCAGCGGCTACATCCCCAAGACAGCGCGCGGCGGGGCCATCGAGCGTGCCCTGCGCCTGGTGCTGGATGGCCAGATCTACCTGCCGCCCGAGGTGCTGCAGGCGCTGCAGCCGCCCGCAGGGCCGGCCACCCCCGGACTGTGGACCAGCGGGCTGGCACCGCTGGACATCGGCTTCGGTCCGATCCGGCCGCGCCCGGGCCTGCCCTCGGCCGCGGCGGCGCAGCCCGCGCCGGCCGGTCGCCTGGCGCATGTCAACCTGCAGGCGGTGGCGGCCATGGCCAGCCAGCTGGGCCTGGCGCCGCGTCAGGTCGACGTGTTCAAGCCCATGCTGGAAGGTGCGGCGAACAAGGTCATCGCCCGCGAGCTCGACCTGGCCGAATCGACCGTCAAGTCGCACACCATCGCGATCTTCCGCAAGCTCGGCGTCTCCAGCCGCGCCGAGGCCATGGTGAAAGCCGCCCAGCTGGGCCTGTACGCGCCGCCCGATCCCGGTCAGGGCTGAGGCCTGCCCGGGCCCGCAGCGCGGCCGCTGCTGCTGGCGCCGTCGCCACGGCTGCCCAGCGCAGCCAGCAGCGCGTCGAGCAGGGCGGCGCTGCGCAAGGGCTTGTGCAGCACCGGCACGCCGCTGTCGGCCAGCAGGGCCAGGTCGGGCGCAGCGGTGTTGGCCGTGATCACCAGGGCGCCCAGGCCGGGGTGATGCCGGCGCAGCAGTGCCAGGGCGGCCAGGCCGCTGCCGTCGTGCAGGCGCTGGTCGGTGAGCAGCAGGTCGGGCGGCGTGGCCGCCAGGCCCGCGCCGGCCAGCAGTTCTTGCAGCTCGCCCAGGCTGGCGCAGGCGCTCACGCGGGCGCCCCACAGTTGCAGGCGCTCGGCCAGGGCCAGGCGCACGGCAGGCTCGTCCTCCAGCAGCAGCAGGTGGTACCCGCGCAGGGGCAGCGCCGCGCTGGCCGCGGCGGGGAGGGCGGGTGCGGCCTGCGGCGCCCCGGGCAGCAGCACGCCGAACATCGAGCCGTGCCCCGGGCGCGAGCGCAGCGCCAGCGGGTGGCCCAGCAAAGCCGCCGTGCGCTTGACGATGGCCAGGCCCAGCCCCAGGCCGCCGGCGTCGCCGTCGAGCTGCACGAACTCCTCGAAGATCGCGCCCTGCGCGTCGTAGGGCACGCCGCGGCCGCTGTCCCAGACCTGCAGCTCGACCTGGGTGCCACGGCTGCGCGCTGCCACCAGCACGCCGCCGTGTTCGGTGTAGCGCAGCGCGTTGCTGACCAGGTTGCGCAGGATCTGCTCCACCAGCAGGCGGTCGCTGTGCACCACCAGGGTGGTGGGGCGCAGGCGCAGGCGCAGGCCCTTGCGCGCGGCGGAGTCGGCCTCGTGCGCGGCCACGGCATCGAACAGCGGCTGCAGCGCAAAACCCTGCCGGCGCGGCTGGACCACGTCGGCCTCCAGCCGCGACAGGTCGAGCAGACCGCCCAGCAGGTTTTCCATCGATGCCACGGCGTCGTCCACCCGGTCGATCATCTCGCGCTGCCCGGGCGTGTGGATCTGCTCGCGCAGCATCCCTACCAGCAGGCCGATGGCCGCGGCGGGCTGGCGCAGGTCGTGGCCGGCGGCGGCGATGAAGCGGCTCTTGGCCTGGTTGGCGGCCTCGAGCTCGCGCGTGCGCGCCGCCACACGCTGCTCCAGGTGCAGGTTGAGCTGCTCGACCTCGCGCAGCGCCAGCAGCTGGCGCTGGATCATGTGGCTGGCGGTCGCGGCCAGCGCCAGCGGCACGGCGTAGGGGATCCAGTAGACATCCATGACGGATGTCAGGCCGCGCCAGCACAGGTAGTCGTGCCCGCTGGCCAGCGTGAGCAGGCCCAGGGCGACCAGCAGGCTGGCACGCGCCGCGCCACTGGTGCGTGCCAGCGTGTGCAGCGCCAGCCCGAGCGCGCCCACCACCAGCACGAGCATGAGCGGGTAGCTCCAGGTGCGCAGCTCCTGCAGCAGCCCCAGTTTCACGGCCCACACCCCTGCCAGCGTCAGCACCGCCGCACCACCCCACAGTGGTGCAAGTACACGCGGGCTGTCGCGCCGCGCCAGCATCAGCGCGAAGTGGACCGCCCCCGCGGCGGTGAGCACCTGCATGAGGTGCAGCAGCCAGTCGCCCAGCGCATGCGGCACGATGTTGGCGTCGGTGACGAAATAGCTCAGGTCGCGCAGGCAGGCCAGGCCCAGCAGTGCCCCCATGCCGCCCAGCAGCCGTTCGCTGCGTCGGCGCCACCACAGCAGCAGCGGCACGATGGCCAGCGCCACGCCGGCCGCGTTGAGCATGCGTGGCAGGTGCACGGCGAGCAACGCGACCCGCTCGTGGCCGGTGAGCAGGGCACCGGCCGGACCGATCCAGACCGTGGACAGGCCGGCACGCATGCCGTAGTCGACCTGCACGTCGAGCCGGTTGAGCCCCGGGCGCAGCAGCACGGGCGAGAACTCGATCCAGGCCGGCTGCGGGCGCGCCAGCACGGCCGCGTCGGGCTTGCCGATGCCGCCGCTGATCAGCGCGCCGTTGAGCCGCAGTTCGTGGTGCGGGCTGAGCCGGTCGATGCGCAGGGCCCAGAGCACCGGCGCCACCTGGTCGAGCGTGATGTCGAACCGGTAGCTGCCGCGTCCGCTGTTGGGGCCGCCGTGCGCCACCCAGGTGTCGGGCAGCTCGACGGCCTGCGCAGGCAGTTCGGCCGCATCGCTGCCGCTGCCGGCGACAAAGTGCGCCTGCACCAGTTGCTGCACCTGCACCGGCGCAGGTGATGCCGCGCCCCTCGGGTCGCCAGGGGCCTGCACCGCGACTGCCGGGCCGGCCAGCAGCACGGCGCACAGCAGCAGCAGCCGCGCGGGCAGGCACAGGCCGGCTGCCGCGGCGCGGGACGGGGAACCGTGGTGGTGGCGGGCGGTTGGCGTCAAGCCGCTAGTGTCACCCGGCTCACCCGGCTCACCTGGCCGGCAGCGCCAGGATCCAGCCGACCAGCTCGCGTGCGTCGGCTTCCTTGATCGCCGTCGAATTGGGCGGCATGGCCAGGCCCGAGGCCTGGCCCTTCCAGTGGCTGTCGTAGGGGCTGGAGCCCTTGAGCACGGTCTGCGTCAGGCGCTCGGCGGCGCCCTTGTCGGCGCGGTACTTGGTGGCCACGTCACGCCAGGCCGGGCCGATGGGCGGCAGGCCGTCCGGGCCCTTGGCGCCGCTGTCGATGTGGTGGCAGATCAGGCAGCCGCTGAAGTTGGCCAGGCGCTGCATCTTGTCGTCCTGCGGGCCGGCCAGGGCGGCGCCGGTGGCGGTGGCCAGGGCGACGAGGGTGAAGGCAGCGCGGGTCAGGGCAGGGCGGCGGGTCGCGAAAGACATGAAGGAAATCTCCGGGGTGTGGTGTGGCGATGGCGCGCATCGTTAGCCCCCCGACCGGTGGCGGACTTGCGCGATATCAACCCGCACCGGCTTATTGCCGCCCTGGAGCAGCCCCTGTGCTGCGCTGCAGCAACCCTGTTTCGCGCTGGAGCAGCATGGCGTCGCCATAGCTGAAGAAGCGGTAGCCCTGCGCGATGGCGTGGGCGTACAGCGAGCGCATGCGCGCATGGCCGATGAAGGCGCTCACCAGCATCAAGAGGCTGGACTTGGGCAGGTGGAAGTTGGTGACCAGCAGGTCGACCACGCGGAAGTCGAAGCCCGGGGTGATGAAGATGCGGGTGTCGCGCGCGCCGGTGGTGACCAGCGGTGCCGCTGTTGTGCAGTCCGCCGGCGCCGTCTGCGCCGCGGCCAGCGCAGCGGATTCGAGCGCACGCAGCGTCGTCGTGCCCACGGCGACGACGCGCCCGCCGCGCGCCCGGGTGGCGGCGATGGCGTCGGCGGTCGCCTGCGGCACCTCGAACCATTCGCTGTGCATCTGGTGCTCGGCGATGCGTTCCACCCGCACGGGTTGAAACGTGCCGGCGCCCACGTGCAGCGTCACGCTGGCGGTGGTGATGCCGCGTTCGGCCAGGGCGGCCAGCACGCCTTCGTCGAAATGCAGCGCGGCGGTGGGCGCTGCCACGGCGCCGGGTGCGCGGGCGAAGACGGTCTGGTAGCGCCGCTCGTCGTCGGCGCTGTCGGCGTGTGTGATGTAGGGCGGCAGCGGCACGTGGCCGTAACGCTCCAGCAGGGCCAGGGCGTCGCCGGGCAGGCGCAGGTGGAAGAGCGAATCTTCCGGCCCGCAGCGGCCCAGCACCTCGGCGCCCAGGTCGGGCAGGCCGTCGGCGCTGAAGTACACGTGCTGGCCGGCGCGTGGCGACTTGCTGGCGCGCAGGTGGGCCCAGACTTCATGGCGTCCGTCGTGCGCCGGCAGCACGCGCTCCACCAGCGCCTCGACCGAGCCGCCGCTGGCCTTGCGGCCGTACAGGCGCGCCTTGATGACGCGCGTGTCGTTGAACACCAGCAGGTCGCCCGCGCGCAGCAGGCCGGGCAGGTCGCGGAAGGTGCGGTCGACCGGCGCATCGGACCGCGCATCCAGCAGGCGCGAGGCGCTGCGCTCGGCCAGCGGGTGCTGGGCGATCAGCTCGGGCGGCAGCTCGAAGTCGAAGTCGGCCAGGGTGTAGTCGCCAACCGGGAGGGGCGAGGCGATGGGGCTGGCGCCGCCCGCGGGCAGGGCTGGATCGGTGGGCGTCGACACGTTGGTGGTCACGGCGGAACAGGGCTTGCGGCCGAGGGACGAGGAGATCAAAATATAACAAACGTTATAACTGGAGCCCGCGATGCACAGCCTCAAGCTCACCCAGATCGGCAACTCGGTCGGCGTCATCCTGCCCAAGGAGGTGCTGGCGCGGCTCAAGCTGGAGAAGGGCGACACGGTCTACATCACCGAGACGCCGGACGGCTTCGCGCTCACGCCCTACGACCCGGCATTTGAAGAGCAGCTGGCGCTGGGCCGCGAGTTCATGCGCGAGTATCGCGACACCTTCCGCGCCCTGGCCAAGTGAGGCGCTGATGGTCGAGCCGCCCATCACCGGGGTCGCGAGCGAACACCCCGCCAGCAACGACAGCTGGCGCTGGGTCGACAAACGCATGCTTTTGCTGCTGCACGACGAGAGCCTGGCCGAACACGGCGGCGCCTCGGGCCTGCGCGACGAGGGCCTGCTCGATTCCGCCCTGGCACATCCGCTCAACCGCGCGCTCTACGGCGGCGAGCCGCCGCCTGACGTGGCCGAACTGGCCGCGGCCTATGGCCATGGGCTGGCCAAGAACCATCCCTTTGTCGACGGCAACAAGCGCGCGGCCTTCCTCAGCGTCGGTCTATTCCTGGCCCTGAACGGCTGGCGCCTCACCGCCAGCCAGGCCGATGCCACCGTGGCCGTCTTCGAGCTGGCCGGTGGCGGGCTGGACGAAGCCGCCTTCGCCGTCTGGCTGCGCCAGCACATCGCCCGTCGTGTCCCGCGTTGATGCCCTTCCTGCCGGCAGTTCGGGGGCGGACGGAGGGCCGGTGGCCGTGACTGCCGAAGCGGCTGCGGTTGCCGCAGCTCCGGCCAAACCCTCAGCCCCCGCCGCCCAGCGCAGCGCGCCGCAGAAGGCCATGGACAAGCTCGGCCTGGTGCGCGACATCGACCTGGCCCTGCACCTGCCGCTGCGCTACGAGGACGAGACGCATCTGACGCCGCTGGCCGGCGCGCACGACGGCGAGACCGTGCATGTGGAAGGCGTGGTGAAGGACGCACGCATCGAGCTGCGGCCGCGCCGCCAGTTCATCGTGCGGCTCACCGAGGCCGGGGCCGACGGCCTGCTGCTGGTGCGCAGCGAGCTGGTGCTGCGCTTCGTCAACTTCTATCCCTCGCACCAGAAGATCTTTGCCACCGGTGCGCGGCTGCGCGTGCGCGGCGAGCTGCGCGCCGGCTTCTTCGGCCGCGAGCTCGTGCACCCTGTGTTCAAGGTGGTGGTGCAGGGCGCGCCCATGCCGCGTGAGCTGACGCCCGTCTACCCGACCAGCGCGCAGCTGCCGCAGGCCTATCTGCGCAAGGCGGTGGCGGCCGGGCTGGCGCGGGCGCGGCTGGAGGAGATCCTGCCGCCCGATGTCCTGCCGCCCCACCTGCCGACCCTGCGCGACGCGCTGCAGGTGCTGCACCACCCGCCCGCCGCCGTTGCCATGCACGCGCTGCAGGAGCGCGAGCACCCGGCCTGGCAACGCATCAAGTTCGAGGAGCTTTTGGCCCAGCAGCTCTCGCAGCTGCAGGCGCAGCGCGAACGCGCCCGGCTGCGTGCGCCCATGCTCAAGGCGGCCGAGGGTGGCCTGGCGGACAAGCTGCTGGCCGCTCTACCTTTCCAGCTCACCGGCGCGCAGCAGCGCGTGACGGCCGAGATCGCCGCCGACCTGGCCCGGCCCGCGCCCATGCACCGCCTGCTGCAGGGCGACGTGGGCTCGGGCAAGACGGTGGTGGCGGCGCTGGCCGCGGCGGTGGCCATCGACGCCGGCTGGCAGTGCGCGCTCATGGCGCCGACCGAAATACTCGCCGAGCAGCATTTCCGCAAGCTGCTGCAGTGGCTGGCGCCGCTGGAGATCGAGGTGGCCTGGCTGACCGGCAGCCGCAAGGGCAAGGCGCGCGCCGCCATGGTCGAGAAGGTGGCCAGCGGCGCGGCCCGCCTGGTGGTGGGCACGCACGCCGTGATCCAGGGTGATGTGCAATTCGAGAGGTTGGGCCTGGCCGTGATCGACGAGCAGCACCGCTTCGGTGTGGCCCAGCGGCTGGAGCTGCGCCGCAAGCTGGCGCTGCAGAAGCTCGAACCGCACCTGCTGATGATGAGCGCCACGCCCATCCCGCGCACCCTGGCCATGACCTATTTCGCCGACCTGGATGTGTCGACCATCGACGAGCTGCCGCCCGGGCGCACGCCCATCGTCACGCGCGTGTTCTCGGCCGACCGGCGCGAGCAGGTCATCGCCCGCGTGCGCGACGAGGTGGCCAAGGGCAGCCAGGTCTACTGGGTCGTGCCGCTGATCGAGGAAAGTGAAGCCCTCGATCTGCAGAACGCCACCGAGACGCACCAGCAGCTCGGCGCCGCGTTGCCCGGCACGATGGTCGGCCTGCTGCACGGGCGCATGCCGCCGGCGGAGAAGGCGGCGGTGATGTCGCTGTTCTCCAGCGGCCACATGCAGGTGCTGGTGGCCACGACCGTGATCGAGGTGGGCGTGGACGTGCCCAATGCCAGCGTGATGGTGATCGAGCACGCCGAGCGTTTCGGCCTGGCCCAGCTGCACCAGCTGCGCGGCCGGGTCGGGCGCGGCGCGGTGGCCAGTGTGTGTGTGCTGCTCTACAGCGGGCCGCTGAGCCAGACCGGGCGGGATCGGCTGAAAGCCATGGCCGAGACGACGGACGGTTTCGAGATTGCCCGGCGCGATCTCGAGATCCGTGGCCCCGGCGAGTTCATGGGTGCGCGCCAGAGTGGTGATGCGTTGCTGCGTTTTGCCGATCTCAGATGCAGATCCAGCGCTGGCTGGGCGGCAAGATCGATTACCTCAAGGCTTGATCGGCCGAGCGGTTCACGCCCGCCTGGCTGCTGGTGCCGCCGATCGGGCCGAAGTGGTGACATTGGCCCGCCCAACGACTTGCCCGGTCACCTAAAGGTAAGGGGCGATCAGCGCCATCACATGACGCTTGCCGCGATCGAGCACTGCGGCTTCGCTGTCGGGCTCGAGGGCGCGGCGCGGGTCACGCACGTATTCGAAGCTGAGCCAGTAGGTGAGCAGCAGCACGATGGACGTGGCCAGGGCGTCGGTGGCGGCAGCGTCCAGCGCCGGGGCGCCGTCGTGGGTGCGGCACAGGCGCGCGACGCGTTCGCGCACCGCTGCCTGCTGGCGCGCCAGCGCATCCTGGCAACGCATCTCGAGCTGGCGATTGCGCGCCAGCAGGTCGTTGAGATCGCGAAACAGGAAGCGGTAGCGCCACGCCAGTTGCAGTAGCGCGGGCAACAGCTGCCAGTCCGGCGCCGGGGTGTAGACCGGCTCGGCCGCCAACCCGCGCAGTGCTGCGGGCAAGCCGGGTGCCGTGGGTGAGAGGTCAGCCGACTCGTTGCCGAGCATGCCGGGCTGGGTGTCAGGCGACGTATCCGTCCAGGCGCTGCTGTCGTCGATGGCCGGGTTGCCGGGATCGTCCAGCAACTGGTGCAGTGCCTTTTCATACCGGCTCATCAAGGCGTTGACGAGTTCTTCCTTGGCCGGGTAGTGGTAGTACAGATTGCCCGGGCTGATGTTGAGTTCGGCCGAGATCAGCGTGGTCGAGACATTCGGTTCGCCGCGCCGGTTGAACAGGTCCAGGGCGGTGGCAAGGATGCGTTCTGCGGTGCGCCTGGGCGGCTTGCGACGGTCGTCGCGCGTGTGGTCGCGGGCGGTTTCTCGGGTGGAGTCGGACATGGCGGACATGGCGAGGTGCGGTAACCGATCTGGTGCGCAAGCCCCAATCCACGGCCGACGCTGGTGCACCAAAATCTAGCAGTGCGTGGCGAGCCGCGGTGAGCGGGTTATCAGCAAGTGGTCGCTCGCCGGCTCCCTACAATCGCGCCCCCATGCCCACACCCATGATCACCGACGCCGCCGAAGTCACCACCATGCCAGCGAGCTGGCCGTCCGACGCGCCTGGCGAAAAGCCGGCCATCAGTTTTCGCGCCGTGGGCAAGACCTACCGCGGTGCACGTGGCGAATTGCGGGCGCTCGACAGCGTCAGCTTCGACATTGCGCAGGGCGAGTTCTTCGGCCTGCTCGGCCCCAACGGTGCGGGCAAGACCACACTCATCAGCGTGCTGGCCGGCCTGGCGCGTGCTACCGAAGGGCGTGTGAGTGTGCTGGGCCACGACGTGGTGAACGACTACGCCGCGGCGCGCCGCCTGCTCGGCATCGTGCCGCAGGAGCTGGTGTTCGACCCCTTCTTCAACGTGCGCGAGACGCTGCGCATCCAGAGCGGCTACTTCGGTGTCAAGAACAACGACGCCTGGATCGACGAACTGCTGCACCACCTCGGCCTCACCGACAAGGCCGGCGCCAACATGCGCCAGCTCAGCGGCGGCATGAAACGCCGCGTGCTGGTGGCGCAGGCGCTGGTGCACCGCCCGCCGGTGATCGTGCTCGACGAACCCACCGCCGGTGTCGATGTCGAACTGCGCCAGATGTTGTGGCAGTTCATCGCCAAGCTCAACCACGAAGGTCACACCGTGCTGCTCACCACGCATTACCTCGAAGAGGCCGAGGCACTGTGTGGCCGCATCGCCATGCTCAAGCAAGGCCGCGTGGTGGCGCTGGACCGCACCTCGGCGCTGCTGGCCGGGCGGGCGTCGACCATGTTGCGGTTCAAGACCGATCAGGCGCTGCCGCCCGAACTGGTACCTCTGTCGCGGGTCACAGGCCGGATCGCACAGGTAAAGGTGCAGAACGCCGCCGAGGTCGAGGCCGCACTGGCCGTGCTGCGGGCTGCAGGTGTCAAGGTCGAAGACCTCGAGATCGGCCGCGCCGATCTGGAAGACGTGTTCCTCGAGATCATGCAGCAACCCGATGCGCCGGCGTCCGGCCTGGCGCCCCTGGCGCAGGAGACCCTCGCATGATCTTCACCGGCGCGCGCACCCTGTTCTACAAGGAAATCCTGCGCTTCTGGAAGGTGAGCTTCCAGACCATCGGCGCCCCTGTGCTGACGGCAGTGCTCTATCTGATGATCTTCGGGCATGTGCTCGAAGATCATGTGAAGGTGTACGACAACGTCGGCTACACCAGCTTCCTCATCCCCGGCCTGGTGATGATGAGCGTGTTGCAGAACGCCTTTGCCAACACGAGTTCGAGCCTGGTGCAGAGCAAGATCACCGGCAACCTCGTCTTCCTGCTGGTCACGCCGCTGTCGCACTACGCCTGGTTCGTCGCCTATGTGGGCGCCTCAGTCGTGCGTGGCCTGGTGGTGGGCAGCGGCGTGATGCTGGTCACCATGTGGTTTGCGCCGCTCAGCCTGGTGCAGCCGCTCTGGGCCATCGTGTTTGCCGTGCTCGGTGCTGCCTTGATGGGCAGCCTGGGCCTGATCGCGGGCCTGTGGGCCGACAAGTTCGACCAGATGGCGGCGTTCCAGAACTTCATCGTCATGCCCATGACGTTTCTGGCCGGCGTGTTCTATTCGATCCACAGCCTGCCGGCCATGTGGCAGGCCGCCAGCCACCTCAACCCGTTCTTCTACATGATCGACGGTTTCCGCCATGGCTTCTTCGGCACCGGCGATGTCTCGCCCTGGCTCAGTCTGGCTGTGGTGGGCAGCGCCTGCGTCGTGGTGGCGACCATTGCCCTGCGTCTGCTGGCGAGCGGGTACAAGCTCAGGCATTGAGCACCAGAGCTTGCCCACCCCACCCGTGGCGCCGGCGGGCGGCACTCAAGACGGCAGATCGGTCAAGCGGCACTGCAGCGGGAACTGGCCGAGCACCGCCGCTGCGGCCTCGTGGCTGGCGCGATCGACGACGGTCACGTCGACCACCGTGCCCCGGCTGGGGTCGATCGACGCCTTGATCGACGCCGCTCGAATGCCGGCACTGCGCAGGGCGTGGCCCAGGGCATCTTCCGCTTCGCGCAGTCGCAGGTCAGGCTTGAAGATCTTGCCCACACCGGTCAGGGGCATGGCCGACACGATCCTGATCAGCTTGGGGACGGCGGCGCGTTCGCCGATCCGGTCGCGCGCAAACGCCAGCAGTTCTTCTTCCGTGGCCTGTGCCGCGGGCTTGAGCTGGACATAGGCCACGGGGATCTCGCCGGAGTGCACATCCGGGCGCCCGACCGCAGCAGCCATCAGCACGGACGGGTGGCACTGAAGTGGTTGCTCGATGGCCGCGGGATCGATGTTGTGCCCGCCGCGAATGATCAGTTCCTTCTTGCGACCCGTCAGGTAGAAATAACCTTCGGCGTCCTGGCGTCCGAGGTCGCCGGTGTTGAGCCATTGCCGGCCGTCACCCCGGTCGATCCACAGGCCCGCGTTGTGGCTGGCCACGCGGTAGCCTGCAAACACGTTGGGGCCGCT
>JBJOKY010000272.1:0-7527 GCA_046045865.1 Pseudomonadota bacterium
CAACGACGTGAAGAACATCGACGGCAAGCCCATCTACGGCCACATGGACTACGGCAAGAAGGACCCCTCGCTGGGCTGGCGCTTCACCGACGCCTGGCTGTCCATGGCCGGCACGGCCGACATCGGCATCCCGAACGGCGTGCCGGTGGATGAATGGGGCATCCGTGTCGATGCCAAGAAGTGTGCACCGGTCGGTGCCAGCGTCTCGCGCGGTGGCGCGACCAACTCGCCCGCGGCCGTCTACGCGCTGACCAAGTACGTCGACTGGATGAAGAAGTACGCCCCGAAGGAAGCCACCGGCATGACCTTCGGCGAGGCCGGCCCGGTGCCCGCCCAGGGCCAGATCGCCCAGCAGATCTTCTGGTACACCGCCTTCACCGCCGACATGACCAAGGCCGGCCTTCCGGTGGTCAATGCCGACGGCACGCCCAAGTGGCGCATGGCGCCCGGCCCCAACGGCCCGTACTGGAAGCAGGGCATGCAGAACGGCTACCAGGACGTGGGCAGCTGGACCTTCTTCAAGGGCCATGACGCCAACAAGACGGCCGCGGCCTGGCTCTACGCCCAGTTCATCACCGCCAAGACCACCAGCCTGAAGAAGACCATCGTCGGCCTGACGCCCATCCGCGAGTCGGACATCCAGAGCAAGGCCATGTCCGACCTGGCGCCCAAGCTGGGCGGCCTGGTCGAGTTCTACCGCAGCCCGGCCCGCGTGGCCTGGACGCCCACCGGCACCAACGTGCCCGACTATCCCAAGCTGGCCCAGCTGTGGTGGAAGAACGTGGCCCAGGCCGTGACGGGCGAGAAGACGCCCCAGGGTGCGATGGACAACCTGGCCGAGGAGATGGACCAGGTGATGAGCCGCCTGGAGCGTGCCGGCATGGCCACCTGCGCGCCCAAGCTCAACAAGAAGGAAGACCCGGCCAAGTGGCTGAGCGACAAGGGCGCGCCCTGGAAGAAGCTGGCCAACGAGAAGCCCAAGGGTGAAACCATTGCCTACGACGCCCTGCTGAACGCCTGGAAGGCGGGCAAGGTGCGCTGAGGCGCCATGACCACGGCCGGGGCCGGCAGCCGCCGGCCCGGGGCCTGACTTCGACGGCCCGGGGCCTGACTTCGAGAGGGGTCTCGAGGGTCGACGAGCCGGCTGGCAAGGTCGACTCGATGTTGCAAGGGGCGCTCACCTCGCGGTGAGCGCCCTTTTTTTGTCGGCCCCACCCGCTCGCGCAGGTGCGGGCCAGGCGTGGTGGCTCAGGCCGTGGCGTCGAAGGGCAGCTTGAGGGCGGCCAGGTCGCGGCGCGTTTCCACCAGCACCAGAGGGCCTTCGTCCTTCAGCACGACCGGGACGATGACACGCGGCACGTGCACCGGCCGGGGCTCGGCGGCGATCGCGGCCTGCACGGCGGCGACCTTGTCGGCGTCGCTGTTCACCCACTCCAGGCCGGCGGCACGGGCGATCTGCTGCAGTTCGTCCAGCGCCAGCACATAGGGCAGGGCGACCGGGGCAGCGGCAGCGGCAGCGGCAGCGGCAGCGGCTGGGGCCTCGGCCGGCGCCGCAGGTGCGGGTGCCGCAGCCTGCGGCGGCTCGGCCGGGGCGGCGGCCACCGGAGCGGCGGCGGCGGGTGCCGGTGCCTCGACCACCGGCGTCAGCCCGGCGGCGCTGCCGGTGTCGGCCGGGGCACCGGCCTCGTCGGTCTGTGCGTCGGCACGTGCCTGGGCGCCCACTTCGGTGGCCGATTCGGCCACCGAGTCGGCCGTGCCGCGACGGCGGCGACGCCGGCCGTCGTGGCGCGAGCCCTCGTCGGCCTCGCTGGCACGGGCGGCGTCCTCGGCGCGCGGCGCGGCGCTGCTGTCGGCAGACGTTGCTGCTGCTGCGACGGCCGGCTCGTCCTGGCCTTCCTCGTAGGCCTGGGCCTGCAGGCGCGAGCCGGGGGCGAGGTCGGTGGCGGCGCCGAAGTCGCTGGGGGCGGCGTCCTCGCGGCTGCCGTCGGCAGCGCCGGCGTCGCGTCCTTCCTCGCGCTCGCGGCGGCCACGGCCACCGCGGCGGCGGCGCTTGCTGCCGTCGCGTTCGCCGGCGTCACCGGCGACATCCGCGCCGGGCAGGGCGGCGGCGTCCGGCGCTGCGGCATCTGCACCTGCACCTGCACCTGCACCAGCCACCGGGGCAGCGCTGTCCGCGCTGAAGCTGGCAGTTTCGGGGCTGCGCTGTGCCGGCGCGGCGGCGTCGGCCTCGGCATTGCGGCGCGGTGAGCGCGGGGTCTGGGCGGTGCTGCTGCCGGCCTCGACCTCGCTGCGCTCGGTGCGTTCCACCCGTTCGCCACGATCACCGCGCTCGGTGCGGCGGTCGTTCTGGCGTGCGCTGCGGCCGCCTCCTTCACGCGGCGCCTCGGCGCTGCCGGCCGGTGCGGCGCCGGCGGCCAGGGCCGTGGCGCTGCCAGCGCGCGGCTCGGCGCGTTCACCGCCGCGCTCGCCACGGCCGGAGCGCTCACCGCCGCGCTCACCACCCCGCTCGCCACGTTCACCGCGGCGGCCACCGCGGCCACCGCGGCCGCCGTCGCCGTCGCGGCCTTCACCGCCACGTTCCCCGTTGCGGCCGTCCCTGCGGGCCGGCTTGCCGGCGTCGTCAGTCGTGGCGGGGGCCAGGGTGTCCGCCGCCGGGGCGGGCGGCGGGGTCACCACAGCCGGTGCAGGGGCGGCCACCGGGGCCGGGGCGGGCGCGGGGGCACCGCCGAAGAGCTTCTTGATGAAGCCGAAGAAGCCACCGCCGGCCACGGCGGCAGCAGCCACCGGAGCGGCGGCGACGGGTGCAGCCACCACCGGGGCCGGCGCGGCGGCGACCGGCGCCGGGGCGGGCGCGGGCCTGGGTGCTTCCACCGGAGCGGGCTTGGGCGCCGGCTTGGGCGGCGCGGGCTGGTCGGGCAGCACGCCCTTGATGACCGGCTCCTGCTTGGGCTTGGCCTTCTCGCGCCGGGTGATGCCGTCGTCGTCCTCGGGCTCCTCGATCATGGTGTAGCTGGCCTGGATGTTCTCCAGCCGCGGATCGTCATGACGCAGGCGTTCGAGCTTGTAGTTGGGCGTTTCCAGGTGCTTGTTGGGCACCAGCAGCACGGTGGTGCGCTGCTTGAGCTCGATCTTGGTGATCTCGGTGCGCTTCTCGTTGAGCAGGAAGCTGGTCACCTCGACCGGCACCTGCACGTGCACCGCGGCCGTGTTCTCCTTCATCGCCTCTTCCTGGATGATGCGCAGGATCTGCAGGGCGGACGATTCGGTGTCGCGGATGTGGCCGGTGCCGTTGCAGCGCGGGCAGGTGATGTGGCTGCCTTCGCTGAGCGCCGGGCGCAGGCGCTGGCGGCTCATCTCCAGCAGGCCGAACTTGCTGATGGAGCTGAACTGCACACGCGCACGGTCGAAACGCAGCGCGTCGCGCAGGCGCTGTTCGACCTCGCGGCGGTTCTTGCTCTCTTCCATGTCGATGAAGTCGACCACGATCAGGCCGCCCAGGTCACGCAGGCGGGCCTGGCGGGCGATCTCGTCGGCGGCTTCGAGGTTGGTGCGGGTGGCGGTTTCCTCGATGTCACCACCACGCGTGGAGCGGGCCGAGTTGATGTCGATGGCCACCAGGGCCTCGGTGTGGTCGATCACGATGGCGCCGCCCGAGGGCAGGTTCACCGTGCGCGCGAACGCCGTCTCGATCTGGTGCTCGATCTGGAAGCGGCTGAACAGCGGCGCGTCGTCGCGGTAGCGCTTCACGCGATTGGCCGTTTCCGGCATCACGTGGTTCATGAACTGCTTGGCCTGATCGTAGATGTCGTCGGTGTCGATCAGGATCTCGCCCACGTCCGCGGTGAAGTAGTCGCGGATGGCGCGGATGACGAGCGAGCTTTCCTGATAGATCAGGTAGGCGCCCTTGCCGGCCTTGGCGGCGTCGTCGATCGCCGTCCAGAGCTTGAGCATGTAGTTCAGGTCCCACTGCAGCTCGGCGGCCGAGCGGCCGATGCCGGCGGTGCGGGCGATCAGGCTCATGCCTTTCGGGTATTCGAGCTGGTCGAGCGCGTCCTTCAGCTCCTCGCGCTCCTCACCCTCGATGCGCCGGCTCACGCCGCCGCCGCGCGGGTTGTTGGGCATGAGCACCAGGTAGCGCCCGGCCATGCTGACGAAGGTGGTCAGGGCCGCGCCCTTGTTGCCGCGTTCTTCCTTCTCGACCTGGACGAGCAGTTCCTGGCCTTCCTTGATCACATCTTGAATGCGCGCGCTGCGCACCTCGACGCCGTCCTTGAAGTACTGGCGCGAGATTTCCTTGAAGGGCAGGAAGCCGTGGCGGTCCTCGCCGTAGTCGACGAAGCAGGCCTCCAGCGAAGGCTCGACGCGCGTGACGACGGCCTTGTAGATGTTGCCCTTGCGCTGTTCGCGCCCTTCGATCTCGGTCTCGAAGTCGACGAGCTTCTGGCCGTCGACGATGGCCAGGCGGCGCTCTTCGGGCTGCGTGGCGTTGATCAGCATGCGTTTCATGCGTTCTCCTTGCGCCGGCGCGTCATGGGTTGGACGCGGACGGCGCGATGACATCCAGCGACCCGTACCGTGAGGTGCGGGCCGCATCAGATGCACGAACCATGCTGCAAAGCCGGGAAGCGATCGCCCTGGACCCCACGGCCGGGCCGGCCCGGCGAGGGGCAGGCACCGCCATGCGGCGTTGGCGCGTGCGGCTGCTGCTGCGCTGCGCCATGTTCGGGTTTCCTCGACAGCCTCTCGCGGGTCACCGCCGGGCTCGCCGGGCACCAGGGGCAGCACGGGCTGCGCCAGGCGCAGCGCGGCTGCGTTCCGGGGCCTAGCGAGCGGGGCGGCAGGCGCCGCGCCGGCGCACGGGCTCGCCACACCGGCGGATAGCCGGTGCGGCGCAGGCGCGCGGTGCGGGGGGCGGGCTGCCGGGGTGTGCCATCAAGGCAGGCACCGGGACAGCCACCGGGAGGAGGGGGGAATCTGCAAACATGACGCGGCGTCTGACAGCAGACGCGGGTTGCAGCGCGGGCTCGGGCCTGCGCTGCGACCGATAAATCTTGTCTCGGGCTCTTTCAGCGTGATTCTGCGTGTGGCCCTGCCGCCCACCGCGCCACCTTGGGACGCGGCACCGCGGCCGGCGCTCCACGCTGCATCAACTCTTGGTGCCGACGCGGCCTGGGCCGACATCGACGCGACCACGCTGGCCGCAAGCTGCTTGACGCTGCCCGCTAAACTCAGGCAAATCAAATACTTACAGTGTCAACGTGGTGAAATTCATTATAGGGGCAGGTCGGGCGACGGCAAAAGGCAACAGCCCGGTCTTGACGCCCGGGCCAGCCGCTGCCGCTGCCGCCACGGTGCGCCACCTGACGGTGGATGAAGGCTCCGAGGGCCAGCGCCTGGACAACTACCTGCTGCGCGAGCTCAAGGGCGCGCCCAAGACCCTGGTCTACCGCATCATCCGCAGCGGCGAGGTGCGGGTGAACAAGGGCCGCGCCAGCGCCGAGACGCGCGTGGCCACCGGCGACGACATCCGCGTGCCGCCCCTGCGCCTGAGCGAGCCCGATGCCGCCACCGAGCGTGCCGTGCCCGGGCGCGAGTTCCCCCTGCTGTTCGAGGACGAGCACCTCATCGCCATCGCCAAGCCGGCCGGCGTGGCGGTGCACGGCGGTTCGGGCGTGGCCTTCGGCGTGATCGAGCAGATGCGCCGGGCGCGGCCGCAAGCGAAATTCCTGGAACTGGTGCACCGGCTGGACAAGGAAACCTCGGGCATCCTGCTGCTGGCCAAGAAACGCAGCGCGCTCACCGCACTGCAGGAACAGTTCCGCCAGCGCCAGACCGACAAGACCTATGCCGCGCTGGTGATCGGCGTCTGGCCGGCCAGCCTCAAGCGTATCGACTCGCACCTGGTCAAGACGCTGGACGCCCACGGCGAGCGCCGCGTGCGCGTGGCCACGCCGGGCGAACTGCGTACCGCCACGCTTGACGCCAACCCGACCACGCGCAGGCGCACGCCGGACGACGACGAGGAACTCGGCCAGCGCTCCATCACCCTGGTGCGCCTGCTGCAGCAGCTGCACGGCTACAGCCTGCTGGACGTGACCATCAAGACCGGGCGCACCCACCAGATCCGCGTGCACCTGCAAAGCGCCGGCCACGCCATCGTGGGTGACGACAAGTACGGCGACTTCGCCTTGAACCACGAGCTGGCGCGCGCGGGCCTGCCCGGCAGCGTGCCGGGCGAGCCGCGCCTGCGCTTCGAGCGCATGTTCCTGCACGCGCGCCGGCTGGGCTTCACCCACCCGGCCACGGGCGAGCGCATCACGCTGGACGCCGCGATGCCGGGCGACTGCCAGGCCCTGCTCGACCGCCTGGCCCGACTCGACGCCGGCGTCTCCGCCCGGACTTCCTCTTCTGCCCCTGCCGCATGACCGCTGACCGCCGCTTCGACCTCATCGTGTTCGACTGGGACGGCACCCTGTTCGATTCCACCGCCCTCATCACCCGCTGCATCCAGGCCGCCTGTCGTGACATCGGTGTGCCGGTGCCGAGCGACCGTGATGCGTCCTACGTCATCGGCCTGGGTCTGAACGACGCCCTGGCGCACGCCGCACCCGGCCTGGCGCCCGAGCGCTACCCCGAGCTGGCGCGGCGCTACCGCCACCACTATTTCGCCGACCAGCACGCCATCACGCTGTTCGCCGGTGTGTCCGAGCTGCTGGCCGAACTGCAGCAACGCCAGCTGCTGCTGGCCGTGGCCACCGGCAAGAGCCGGCTGGGCCTGAATTCGGCCCTGGACAGTTCCGGCCTGTGCCCGCTGTTCCACGCCACCCGCACTGCCGACGAGACCGCCAGCAAGCCGCACCCGCAGATGCTGCTGGAGCTGATGGACGAGCTGGACGTGGCGCCCGAGCGCACCCTCATGATCGGCGACACCACCCATGACCTGCAGCTCGCCGCCAATGCCGGCGCCGCCGCCGTGGGTGTCGCCTACGGCGCGCACCGTGCCGAGGCGCTGCACGCGCTGGCGCCCCTGCACGTGGCCACCGACGTGGGCGATCTGGGCGCCTGGCTGGCGCGATGCACCTGAGCCCCGTGGACGACCGACATGCCCGACACGCCCCCCTCGACCGGCGACACGTTGCGCCAGAACAACGCCGTGCTGCTGTGCACAGCGGCCGACCTGGCCGAAGCCGGCCGCGCCCATGTCTTCGACCTGCTGGAACACGGCCGGCCGGTGCGCGGCTTCGTGCTGCGCTTCGACGGCCGCGTCGTCGCCTACCTGAACCGCTGCGCCCACGTGCCGGCCGAGCTCGACTGGCAACCCGGCGAATTCCTGGACGATACCCGCCAGTACATCATCTGCAGCATGCACGGTGCGGTCTACACCCCGCTGGACGGCCAGTGCATCGCCGGCCCGTGCCGCGGCGCCCCGCTGACCGCCTTGACCGTGCAGGAACGCGACGGACAGGTGTATTGGTATCCTTCTTCCCGCTTCGCACCGGCATTTGCCGACTGAATGACTGAAGCAGG
>JBJOKY010000273.1:0-6441 GCA_046045865.1 Pseudomonadota bacterium
TGCCGAGCGTGTCTTCCGCGACATGGCCAGCCAGGGCAACAAGCTGATCTTCGGCACGACCTTCGGCTACATGGAGCCCATGCTCAAGACCGCGGCCGAACTCAAGGACGTGAAGTTCGAGCACGCCACCGGCTACAAGCAGGCCGAGAACATGCGCACCTATGACTCGCGCACCTACGAAGGCGCCTACATGGCCGGCGTGATCGCGGGTGGCATGACCAAGACCAATGTGCTGGGCGTGGTCGGTTCGATCCCCATCCCGGAAGTGATCCGCAACATCAACTCCTTCACCCTGGGCGCGCAGAGCGTGAACCCCAAGGTCAAGACCAAGGTGGTGTGGGTCAACGAGTGGTTCAACCCGCCCAAGGAGACCGAGGCCGCGACTTCGCTGATCAACGGCGGCGCCGACGTGCTGATGCAGAACACCGACTCGCCGGCCGTGCTCAAGACCGCGCAGGAAAAGGGCAAGCGCGCCTTCGGCTGGGACAGCGACATGACCGCCTACGGCCCCAAGGCCCACCTGGGTTCGGCCGTCATCAACTGGGGCCCGTACTACATCAAGGCCACGCGTGACGCGCTGGAAGGCAAGTGGAAGGGCAACGAGGCCTCGTGGTGGGGCGTCAAGGAAGGCGCGATCGACTTCGTGTCGGTGGCCGAGGATGTGCCGGCCGAACTCAAGACCAAGCTCGACACCGTCAAGGCCGGTCTGAAGGACGGCAGCTTCGCCATCTGGAAGGGCCCGATCAGCGACAACACGGGCAAGGTCGTGCTGGAGAAGGACAAGGTCGCCGACGACGGCTTCCTCAGCGGCATCAAGTTCTACGTCAAGGGTGTGGACGGCAAGGTGCCGGGCGACGGCAAGTAAGCCGCTTGGCCTGCAAGCCCGCGGTGGTTATACTCGCGGGCTTTGCTGCCTGGACTGCGTGGTGAAAGTGCCCGTTGCCGCTTCGTCAGAGGCGGCGGCGGTGTCAGCCGGATGCGAGAGGCCGCCCTTGTTGGAGAAGCGGTTCCGAGCCACCGGCCTGCAGTCGATACCAACTCATTGAATCCCATGAAAACCTTCAGCGCCAAACCGGCCGAAGTGGTGCATGAGTGGTTTGTGCTTGACGCGACCGACAAGGTCCTCGGACGGGTGGCCAGCGAAGTCGCTCTCCGTTTGCGTGGCAAGCACAAGGCCATCTACACGCCTCACGTCGACACCGGCGACTTCATCGTCATCGTCAACGCCGACAAGATCCGCGTCACCGGCAACAAAGCCGAGGACAAGGTGTACTACCGCCACTCGGGCTTCCCGGGCGGCATCTACGGCACCAAGTTCAAGGACATGCAGGCCAAGCATCCTGGCCGCGCGATCGAGAAGGCCGTCAAGGGCATGCTGCCCAAGGGTCCGCTCGGCTACGCCATGATCAAGAAGCTGAAGGTCTACGCCGGCGGCGATCACCCGCACAGCGCCCAGCAGCCCAAGCCGCTGGAAATCTAAGGAGTTGCGATGATCGGTAATTGGAACTACGGCACGGGCCGTCGCAAGTCCTCGGTGGCACGCGTCTTCATCAAGAAGGGCACGGGCCAGATCACGGTCAACGGCAAGCCGGTGGAGCAGTACTTCGGCCGCCAGACCTCGATCATGATCGTCAAGCAGCCGCTGTTTCTGACCAACAACGTCGAAGCCTTCGACATCAAGGTCAATGTGCACGGTGGTGGTGAGTCAGGTCAAGCCGGCGCGGTGCGTCACGGCGTGACGCGCGCGCTCATCGACTACGATGCGGCGCTCAAGCCCGAGCTGAGCAACGCCGGCTTCGTGACGCGTGATGCGCGCGAAGTCGAGCGCAAGAAGGTCGGTCTGCACGGCGCTCGCCGTCGCAAGCAGTTCAGCAAGCGCTGAGCACGGGCTGTGTGCCGCTACGGCGGCCGGCCGATCCAGGACAAAGGCCACGCAAGTGGCCTTTGTCGTTTTCGGGCCTTCTTCTGCACGGAGGATGGCCGCCTGTCCGTGATTGCTGCGCCGCCGGGCGCGAGAGAAAGGGTGACGATCGATGCGCTGGAAGCTGTTGAAGCGACGACTGTCGGTGAGTGCTCCGCGCATGCATGTGCGCAGCAACATGACCTGGCCGCTGCGCTGGCTGATGCTGGCCATGGTGCTCGGCTTCTCAGCGGCCATTGCGATGTGGGCCTTTGACTTTGGCCGCGAGATCGCCGGACTGGACTCCGGTGCACGCAAGGAACTGGCCAAGCTGCGCGAGGACGTGGGCAAGCTGACCGAGGAGCGTGACCGTCTGATGTCGGTGGCCAACTCGGCGGATTCGCTGCTCAAGACCGAGAAGGCTGCGCAGGAGAAACTCGCTTCGCAGCTCAAGCAGCTGGAAGAACAGAACCTCGCTCTCACACGTGACCTGGGCTTCTTCGAGCGATTGCTGCCTAACGCCGGCGCAACCGGCAAGCTCATCACCGTGCGTGGCCTGCAGGCCGAGATGGAGACCGCCGGTCGCTTGCACTACCAGACACTGGTGATGTATCGCGGCGCGCGCAACGGCGAGTTCCGCGGCAACTTCGAACTCAGCCTGAGCGGCACGCTGGATGGCAAGCCCTGGTCGCTGTCGCCGCCGCTTGCGCAGCGTGCACTCACGTTCAAGCAGTATCAGCGCCTCGAGGGCGAGATCGACTACCCTGCGGGCGCCGTGGTAAAACAGGTTCAGGTCAAGGTGATCGACTCGGCGGGCACGGTGCAGGCGACCGAGGTCGTGCGTCTCTGACGGGGTAGTGAGATGTCCTGCACAGCATGGGGCGCATCTGCCCCTTGGACCCAGGGTTGCTAGCATGCCACACTGGGAAGATCATTGAATCTCCAGAACCGAAAGACGCTCATGTTTGGATCCTCGAAAAAGCAACCCACGATACGCAGCCTGATCGGTGAAGGTACCGTCATTCAAGGCACGCTGCGGTTTTCGGACGGCCTGCGCATCGATGGCGAAGTGCAGGGCGACGTGGTCTCGTCGGCTGACAACACCAGCATCCTGGTCATCAGCGAGAAGGCCAAGATCGTCGGCGCAGTGCGTGCCGGTCACGTCATCATCAACGGCACGGTGATCGGTCCGGTGGTGTCGTACTCGCTGCTCGAACTGCAGCCCAACGCCAAGATCCAGGGTGACGTGCACTACGAATCGCTGGAGATGCACCAGGGCGCGACCATCGAAGGCGGTCTGCAGAAGCTGCAGCAGGGGGGAGACAAGCCTGGACTGAAGCTGGCCCAGCAACCTGCACTGCCGCCGATGGCGCAGACCAAGCAGGCCTGATCCGATCAGGCCTGTATCTCGAAGGGGCGCATGGCGCCCCTTCGGCTTTCATGGCGGGCCGCGGGCACAATGTGGCTCGTGCGCGGCGTCAGCCCTGACTGATGCGCGCGAGTCGCCCCCAGGAGCCCCCCACATGAGCGCAGTTGCAGAACACAGCCACCATCAACACAGCCACGCGGACGCTGCGCCGCCGGCTCCCATCGTCTTCACCGACAGTGCTGCGGCCAAGGTGGCCGACCTGGTCGCTGAGGAAGGCAATCCCGACCTGAAGCTGCGCGTGTTCGTGCAGGGCGGAGGCTGCTCGGGCTTCCAGTACGGATTCACCTTCGACGAGATCGTCAATGACGACGACACGCAGATGGCCAAGAACGGGGTCACCTTGCTGATCGACGCCATGAGCCTGCAGTACCTGGTCGGTGCCGAGATCGACTACAAGGAAGATCTGCAGGGCGCCCAGTTCGTCATCAAGAATCCGAACGCGACGACCACCTGCGGCTGCGGGTCGAGCTTCTCGACGTCCTGATTCTTCCAGTCCACCCCGGTGCGAGGCTGGGGGAGCCGGCGTATGCACGGCGTGGCAGACGATCTACCTCGGGTAGATAGCGCCCAGCATCCTGGCGCCGCGCGCACCGGTCACGCCGGACTCCCCGGCCGGTCTTCCCGTCATCGCCATGCAGGCCAGCCACGCGAAGGCGGCGGCTTCCACCTGCAGCGGCGGCAGCCCGCGTGTGCTGCTGGACTTCACGGACGTGACTGGCAGCCTGGCCTGCATGCGCTGCATGAGGTCGAGGTTGTAGGCGCCACCACCACACACCAGCAGTTCCTCGCAGGGCGGCGCATGACGCACCAGATCCTGCGTGATGACCGCAGCCGTCAGCTCGCACAAGGTGGCCTGCACATCCACTGCAGCTCGCGTCTGGCCGTCTGCACCCAGCGCGCTGTCGAGCCATGGCAGGTGGAACTGGTCGCGGCCGGTGCTCTTGGGCGGGGCGGCACTGAAGTAGGGATCGGCCAGCAGACGGGCCAGCAGCACCTCGTCAACCTGCCCCTGCGCCGACCAGGCGCCCGCAGCATCGAAGTCCTGGCCTTGATGCCGCTGGCACCAGCCATCCAGCAGGGTGTTGCCCGGCCCGCAGTCGAACCCGATGGTGACGTGTGCGGGTGCGGGGGCTAGGACGGTGAGGTTGCTGATGCCGCCGATGTTCACCACCGCCACCGCGGCGCGCGCGCGCCCGAACACGGCGCGGTGGAAAGGCGGCACCAGCGGCGCGCCCTGGCCGCCGGCTGCCACGTCACGGCTGCGGAAGTCCGCCACCACCGTGATGCCGCTCAGTTCGGCCAGCAGCGCGGGCTGATTGATCTGCAGGGTGTAGCCGGTGCCGTCGTGTTGCCTGGGCTGATGGCGCACGGTCTGGCCATGTGCGCCGATGGACTCGACCGCGTCGGCGCTCACGCCGGCTACCTGCAGCAGTTCGGCACAGGCCTGGGCATAGGCGCGAGCCAGGGCGTTGCCAGCCAGGGCGCTGCGGTGCAGCTCGTCGGCTCCGCTCGCCTGCAGTGCCTGGAAGGCCGCACGCAGCGCCGGGCTGAAGGGCTTGTGCACATGAGCCTCGACCCCCAGCCAGCCGCCTTGCGCGTCGAAGCGGCACAGCGCCGCGTCCACGCCGTCGAGCGAGGTGCCCGACATCAGCCCGATGTGACGTTGCACCGGCCCGGCCGGTGATGGAGAAGCGCTCACTCCATGCGCGCGAACTGCGCCGTCTCCACCGGTGGCAGCTCGGCGGCCGCAAGCTGGGCCTGGGCGTCCTGGAGCTGCAGCTCGAAGCCACGCCGGCTCGCGGCGCTGAGCACCTGAGCTTCGGAATTGCGTGCCATCGTCACCGGGTCCATCTGCCTGCCATCGAGCTTGAACTCGAAGTGTAGATGCGGGCCCGTCGCCCAGCCGGTGGATCCCACCTGGCCGACGGTCTGGCCCTGCGCGATCTTCTGTCCCTTGTGCACGCCGATGCGGCTCAGGTGGGCGTACAGCGTGCTGCGGTTGCCGCCATGGCTCACCATGACCACGTTGCCGTAGCCGCCCTGCACACCGGCAAACTCGACCGTGCCCTCGCTCACCGCACGCACCGGCGTGCCGGTCGCGGCCGAGTAGTCGACCCCCAGGTGGGCGCGCCAGGTGTGGTGGATGGGGTGCATGCGCATGGCAAAGCCCGAACTCACGCGCGAGAACGCCAGCGGCGAGGCCAGGAAGGAACGGGCCTTGTTGCGGCCGTCGGGCGCGTAGTAGGCGCCGCGCTCGGCGCCGTCCTGGAACCACAGTGCGTCGTGCGTCTTGCCCTGGTTGATGAAGCGCGCGGCCAGCACGCGACCGGCGCCGCCGGCCCAGCTGACGGGTTCGCCGTCGGCGGTGGGTGTCTCGTAGACGATGGCGAACTGGTCGCCCTTGCGCAGCTCGCGGCGGAAGTCGATGTCGCTGCCGAAGATGTCGGCCAGCTGGAGGATGACGGCATCGGGCACGCGGGCATCGTCCGCCGCGGCGAACAGGCTGGTGCGGATGTAGCCCGAGGCGGTGGCCAGCTGGCTGCCCAGCTGACGTTGTTCGGTGCTGGCGCTGAAGGTGGCGCCAGCGCGCCGGATGCCGATGTGGGTGTAGTGGGTCTCGACCTGGTCGGCGCTCATGGCCGGGCCCTGGACGAGCAGGCTCCTGAGCGTGGTGAGGCCGCCGGCGCCGGTCTCGTACTCGGCGCGCACGGCCTTGCCGCTGCGGCCCTGGAAGATGCGCCGGGCCTGCACATCGCGGCGCAGGAAGGCGGCGGCCTGCACGTCGGTCACGCCCAGGCGCGCCAGCAGGCTGTCGACGTTGTCGCTGCCGCGCGTGAGCGTCTGGGTCGACAGGGTCAGGGCGCGGTTCTCCAGCGCCTCGAGCTGCCCGCCCATCTCGCCCGGCACGACGGCCTCGGTGATGATGCGAGTGCTGACCGGCAGCTCGGGCGTCGGGTCGGCCGGCACCACGGCCACCGCGGTGACGGCGCTGCCCAGCAGCAGTGCACCGGCGACAGCCGTCAGCCGACGGGGATGGCGGCGCATCAAAGACACGCCACGCTCGGCAGCCTGTAGCAACAGCAGGGCAGGGTTCATGGACAGGGGCATCTGG
>JBJOKY010000274.1:0-6405 GCA_046045865.1 Pseudomonadota bacterium
GGTGAAGTCGACCGAGGGCTTGCCCCCCATGCGCACGGCCGTGACGGTGATGGTCAGCGCACTGGAAGCGCGCAGGCCGGCCGGGCCGGTGGCGATGCCCGACACCGGCACCTCGACGGGCGGGGTATCGGCGCCACCGGCGTTGCCGCCGCCACCGCCGCCGCAGCTGCTCAGCACGGCGGTGGTCAGGCCGACGGCCAGCCAGCGCGCCCAGGCACGCGGGGCCAGGCTCAGGGCTGTTTTCTGGATCTTCATCACCATGTCCTCGTCGGCCACGCGTTGCCGCGCGGCATGGCTGGCCGGATCGGGTGCCCGGCCGGTGGTCTGCAGGTCGGCGCCGCCAGGCGGCCGGACCGGGGGAAAGTGGGCAGGGTTGCTCATGGCTTGCCGCTGGCGCCGGGCGCGGCCGCGGCGGGCTTGCCCTGGCCGGACTTGCCGGGCGCCGGCATGCCCGGGCTGGCTGCGGGCATGGCCACGATGGCGCGGCGCAGCGACAGGTACACGCCGGTCGGCAGCACCTTGCGGGTCGCCAGGTCGGCCTTGGTCATGTAGGGGCGCCCGGCCACGATGGCGTCGGCCTGCGCCGCGCCGATGCCGGGCAGCTTCATCAGGTCGGCGCGGCTGGCGCGGTTGATGTCGACCAGCGGGGCCGCAGGCGCTGCCTGGCGCTTCACGGCGCGGTGTGCACCGCTGGCGGCCCTGGCCTCCCCGGATGCTGCAGAGCCTGCCGGTTCGGTCACCCGCGTGGCCGCCTGGCTGGCCGCCACCGGCCACACGGTCCCGAGCGCGGCCAGCAGCAGCACTGCGGCGGCGCGGCTGGCCGCAGCCGGCAGGTGGCCGGTGTAGCCGTCCGGGCGAGGGCGAGGCTCGAAGATGGCGGGGCAGGGCCTTTTCAGCGTCGATGCAGGCATGGTGGACCGTCGGGTGGCCGGGTCGCCCTGTGTCGACGCCCTGGCCTGAAATCGAAAAGACCCGACAGCGTTGCTGCTGCCGGGCCGGGATGAGGGGCGAGGACCGGGGGCCCCGCCGGGGGCAGTGCCCGGCTGCAGCAGCGGCAGCGCAGGCCCTGCGAGGCGGCTTACTGGTGCATCACCTTGATGTCGGCGACACGTCCCTGACCATGGCAGGTCAGGCACAGCTCGGGCTTGGCCAGCGCACCGGTGCGAGGGGCGTAGATCGAGGCACCTTCGCGCTTCATGTGCGCGACCGGGGTCTCGCCGATCAGCGGCTTGGCGTTGGTGTCGTCGTCGTGGCAGGCGAAGCAGGCGGTCGCGATCGGCGAGTTCACCAGCGTCGTCGCTGCTGGCAGGGTGATGGCACCGGTGGCGGCGTTCACGGCGTAGCCTGCGCCGTAGTTCAGGTCCATCGTGATGTAGGGCGAATACGTGAAGGTATTGGTTGCCGCACTGGCCAGGGTGCCCGATGCCACCGTGCGGTACAGGCGATTGGCCACCGCCGAGGCGGATGCCGTGGCGCTGAAGTCGTAGGTGCCGGGCAGGTGGCAGGTCTCGCACTGGGCCAGGATGCCGGGGTACTTGACCGCGGAGAAGTCCTCGCCCGCCGCACCGGCGTGCCAGTTGAACTTCACGCTGCGCTTGGCACCGCCGTGGATGGCGTGCACGAAGCTCGTCGAGTCGGCCGACCAGCCGCTGCTGTTGCGGTTGGGCGTGTGGCACCACGAGCAGGTCGTGCCGTCGTTGCGCTGACCTGCGTGGAAGGCGTCTTCGGTGAAGGTGCCCAGTTCCTGGTGGCAGGCGTTGCAGCGTGCGTCCTCGACGATGGGGCGGCGACCGGTGTAGCCGGTGCCGACCTTGGTCACGTTCGGCGCGATCACGATCAGGCCACCCGAGGCATTGGGCATGCCGGGAGTCAGCCCGACCACGGGCGAGGGCGTCACCGGGTAGCCGTCAACATTCGTCTGGGTCAGCGGCAGGGTGGCCTTCACGCCGTACGAGAAGCCCAGGCCACCGGTCAGCATGACGGCGGTGTCAGGGATGACCGCGCCAGGCAGCACGGCGGTGTACCAGCCGTTGGCGTCCGGACCCGACAGCGGCGGCAGGGCGGGGTTGGTCGAGGTGATCGTGCCGTTCCACAGGCTGCGCAGGTAGGCCGAGGCCGAGGCGTTGAAGTCCGCCGGTGCGGTGACGTCGTCCTGCGGCAAGGCGTAGACGAAGTAGACGCTGGGCGCACCCATGAAGTTGTCCCAGATCTCCTTGGTGCCCGTGGTCGCGTTGACAGCCGCCGTGGCGAAGGTGTTGAGCGGCTTGACGACGCCGTTCTGCAGCAGGCGGAAGGTCATGCGCGGGCGCTTGACGTTGGGCGTGACGCTGGTGTCAACGACGGTGTCGACGGACTGGATCTCGTAGCTCACCTTGATCGCGCCTGCGGGCAGGCGGCTGGTGTTGGAGGCGATCCAGGCTGCGTTGGTGTTGTTGTTGGTGCCGCCGGCCAGCAGGGCGTTGTCCTTGTTCGGCGGCGTCACCGGCAGGTGGGCCACGTCGATGGACTGGGCGTTGTGGCACAGCGCGCACTTGCTGTCGTCGGCCGTCAGGTCGGCCGGGGCCGGGTGGGCACGACCGGTACCGAGGATGTCGGTCGACACGAGGCCCTTGGCGGCGTCGGCCAGCGTCACTCCCTTGCCGGTGGCGAAGTCGATGCCGTCGTGGCAGGCACCACAGGCCAGGGCACTGGGCGCGTTCTTCCAGTTGTCGCCCTGGGCGGTCTTGGCGGTGGAGGTGTCCGACGCATCGTGGCACTTGGTGCAGTTGCGGATGTCCTGCGGATACAGCACCTCGTTGAACAGCACGCCACCGAAGTTGTAGTTCTTCTTGGCCAGCAGGGCACCCATGTGGGTCTTGTGGATCAGGTTGGGCAGGTTGCCGACCGCGCGCCCGTTCACCATGCCGGTCGACACCGTGAAGCTGTTGGTGGTGGCGTTGATCGTGGCGTTGGCCTCGGCCTTGCCGTACTTGCGCTGCTCGGTGTGGCAGACCACGCAGTAGCGCGTCTCGTTGCGGCTGCCGCCATGGAAGGCCGCGCCCGCGCTTTGCGGATCGGCGCCCGGGAAGCCGCCGAGCTGGCGGTGGCACTCGTTGCACTTGGCCACGGCCACGACCTCGCGGCTGGCATCGGTCGCGGCGACGGCCTTGCCGGTGGCCGGGATGAAGTCGTAGATCACGTCCAGCGGCTTGGCCAGGGGCACACCGGCTGTGACCGCCACGGCTGTGGGCGTGTTCGTGCCGGTTCCTGGGGCGTTGCCCGACAGCTGGATGGTCAGCCGGTGCACCAGGTTGGGCTCGAAGCTCACGTCGCCCAGATCCTCGCGCCGGTTGTTGCCGGTGTAGGTCATGGCGTTCAGCTTTGCCTGGGCCTGGGTGATGTCGCGGTAGAAGGTATAGGCGTAGGTGCCGTTGCCGTTGTCGACCAGCGTGCCGGTGCTGTCGGTGCTCGGGCCGGTCGGCGCGGACGGCGTCGTCTCGGCCTTGGTCGTGGCGTCCACCTTGGGCACGGTGGTGACGATGTAGCTCACCCACTTGCTCGGGCTGCCATTGGTGCCGGGCACCAGCTTGGCCAGCGAGAACGACAGATTGGGGTAGCTGGCCACCGGCGCCGTGGCGGCCTGGGCCTTGCTGCCGTAGCCGATGACGGGGTTGCCGTCGGCGTCGGTGATGGAGAAGTGCACCACCGGCGGGCTGTTGATCACCACCTTGCCGACGTTGACCTTGAGGTTCAGGGCCGCGAACGTCGCTGCCGGCGTGCTGGCGCTGAGTGTCACGGGCGAGGTGCCCGTGGGCACCGGGACCGGGATCTCGGGCGCCGGCGCAGGCGCAGGGGTGGTGTCACCGCCTCCACCACCGCCGCAGCCCGCGAGGGCTGCGAGGGCCAGGGCTGCGAAGCCCCAGCGGATTCTGGTCATCTTCATACGTTTCTCCGTCTTTTCAACGACAGACACAGGAAACAGGACTTGGCGCGCCGTGCACCGGCTTGCCCTGGGCCTGGCGCCTGTCTTGTGTGCGGCCGGGCCGGGGGCTGTGCGATGTGCGGTTTTTATCGCTCTGTTTCGTTTTGTCCCTTGCGCGCCATCAAGCGGCGCCCCCGGTGAAGAAGCCGATGGCCACACCCGTGAGCAGGGTCAAGCCGATGGCGATCAGGGTGAAGCCCAGCAGCTTGGCACCCAGGCTCAGCGGGGCGGACGGCGCATCGACCAGGTGCTTGGCCAGTTCGCCACTGGCGGCCAGGCGCTGGTAGTGGTTGGCGTGCTCGCGCCTGAAGTGCTCCAGGCTCATGGTGCCGGTGAACATCACCACGTCGACCGGGAACTTGTCGGGCCGGAAGTGGTTGTTGAAGAAGTGCACCGTGAACAGGAAGACCACCGCCAGGAAGGCTTCCTCGCTATGGAAGATCGCGGCCACGTTGAACACCCAGCCTGGCAGGAAGGAGCCGAACAGGGTGGGCAGCCACATGACCAGGCCGCTCACGCCGATGATGGTCACGCCCCAGAAAGGCGCCCAGTAGTCGAACTTCTCCCAGTAGGTCCAGCGGTCGAACACCGGGCGCGGGCCACGGCCGAAGAACCACTTGAACATGGCCAGCATGTCCTTGCCGTCCTGCAGGTTGGGGATCATCGAATCGGGGCCGAACCACTGCCAGGTGGCGCGCTTGCGCCAGATCAGCAGCACCATGTAGGCCAGGTGCCAGAAGAACACGCCGGCGAAGATCACCGCGTTGACACGGTGGATCAGCCCGGCGACGTGCGGGCCACCCAGCGCCTTCATCACGATCGGTGCCCAGGCCACGTCGGGGTAGAACAGCGGCATGCCGGTCAGCGTGAGGATCATCAGGCTGAGCGCGAAGGTGATGTGGGCGATGCGCCAGGTGCGGCTGAAGCGCTGGAAGTGCTTGCCCTTGAACTCGGCCGGCAGGCTGGCGAAGTTGATGTGCGGACGCGGCACGGCGTTGCTGCGGTCCTTCCACTCGCGGTAGAACCACAGCAGGGTGTGCAGCCAGAAGAAGCCGAAGGTGCCTACCAGCAGTTGCAGCATGATCTGCCAGGCCACCCACATCTGCGGGTAGCGCTCGAAGTTGTCCGTCGTGCCGTGCGGCTGGAACGAGGCGAAGCCGGCCGAGGCCTCGCTCACGCCCTTCTTGCCGTGGCAGGACTGGCAGGTCTCCAGCCGGTTGGCGGGGTGCACCTTGGAGTCGGGATCCTCGGGCGCGAGCACGGTGTGGCTGCCGTGGCAGTCGAAGCACTTGGCCGTGTGGGCGTAGCCCAGCGTCGTGATCTGGCCGTGGTAGGTTGCCTTGTAGGACTTGTAGTTGGCCTCGTGGCAGCTGCCGCAGCTGGCCGTGATGGCCAGCTTGACCGCAGGTGCCGAGGTATTGCTGATGTCGTGCGAGGTGTGGCAGTCGGCGCACACGGCGGCCTTGCTGTCCTTCTTCTCGAGCACGGCCTTGCCGTGCACCGAACCGGCGTATTCATCCAGCGCGTCGGTGTGGCAGCTCGTGCCGCACATGCCCGGGCTGTTGAGCCGCCACTGCGCGTGGGCCGGACTGTCCAGCGGCGGGATGTCGAAGCTGTGCGTGTCGTGGCAGTTGTCGCACGAGGCCAGCGGCTGGTTCTTGTCCTGCTTGCCGGGGCGGGCGTGGAAGGACTTGGCATAGGCCTCGACATTGCGTGCCACCACGCCCAGGCGTGGCTTGCTGGCGGCGCTGCCGTCGGCCTGTGCGGCCTTCCAGAGCTGTTCGTGGCAAGCGGCGCAGCTGGTCGACGTCGCCGGCCTGGATGCGTCACGCTGATGCCTGGCGCCTGCTGCTGGCTTGTCGCTGATGCCGCTGTGGCAGGACACGCAGCTCAGCCTGGCGTGCACGCCCTTGGCGTACTGGTCAGGGGCGAGTGCGAGCAAGGCCCTGGTCTTGCCATCCTGCCCTGGTGCCTCGATCTTGTGCGCCTTGGCGTCGTGACACTCGAGGCAGGCAGCGTTGTCGAGCTTGGCAGTCTCGACGGCGCGCGCGGGCGTGGGGGTGGACAGGGCCACGGCGGCGCCCAGGATGGCCGCGACACCGCAGGCCCACAGCCTGCGGGCCAGATGCTTCACTCGCATGATCGGATTTCTAGTTGGAGTCGCCCGTGGGGCGACGTGCTGCCGCGGGCCGAGCGTCGGGCCCGCGTCGGCGGGCCGCGCCGCCCGCGGCCTGGTGTCCTGGCCAGGACTACTGCGACAGGATCCAGCCGGCCAGGTTCTTCAGCGCGGCGGCGTCCTTGGAGTTGATGATCTTGTGTTCTTCTTCGGTGCCGTCGTCGAGCTTGACCTTCGGGCCGGTGGTCATGTTCTTGAGGACCTTCTCCTCGCCATCGGCCTTGCCCTTGTACTTGGCGGAAATCTTCTTGTACGACGGGCCCTTCTT
>JBJOKY010000044.1:0-17769 GCA_046045865.1 Pseudomonadota bacterium
CGCCGCACTGCCGCTGCCACCGCCGATGACAGTGACGGTGGCTCGCGGGCTGAGCCATTCGGGCTTGAAGGTCTCGAGCACGAAGACCAGGGCGACGGCGACCGTGACCGACTGCGAGAAAATCAGCCAGAACCTGCGCATAGGGAAACGAATGACCACCCACAAGATCAGCCGTGATGAACTCGCCCGCACCCTCGCACAGCTGCTCGAGGTGGACCGCTTCGCCGATTATGGGCCGAACGGTCTGCAGGTCGAGGGCCGCGCCGAGGTGGGTCTGATCGTGAGCGGCGTGACCGCCAGCCTGGCGCTGATCGAGGAGGCGATCGAGCGCGGCGCCGACGCCCTGCTCGTGCACCACGGTCTGTTCTGGCGCGGCCAGGACGGCCGGGTGACCGGCTGGATGAAGCAGCGCCTGGCCGCGCTGCTGCGCCACGACATCAACCTGTACGCCTACCACCTGCCGCTCGATGCCCACCCGACGCTGGGCAACAACGCCCAGCTGGGCCGGGTGCTCGGCCTGGTCGAGGACGGCCGCTTCGGCGACAGGGGCCTGGGCTGGACCGGCACGCTGGCCGCCCCGATGACGCTGGCCGAACTCGGCGTACACGTCGGCCGGTGCCTGGCGCGCACGCCCGTGCTGGTGCCGGGCGACGGCCGGCCGCTCAGGCGCGTGGCCTGGTGCACCGGCGGCGCGCAGGGCTATTTCGAGGCTGCCATCGCCGCAGGCGTGGACGCCTACCTGACCGGCGAGATTTCCGAACCCCAGGCGCACCACGCGCACGAATGCGGCGTGGCCTACCTGGCGCTGGGCCACCATGCTAGCGAGCGCTACGGCGCCGCGGCGCTGGGCGCCCACCTGGCGCAGCAGTTCGGCCTGCGCCACGAGCACGTCGACATCGACAACCCGGCGTGAGGCCGGGCGCCCCGGTGGGGTGACCGGCCCCACGCCGCAGACACCTCGCGTCTGCGCCAGCGGAGGCCGCGTCCCGCGCTGCTACTGCAGCGCCGCCGCCAGCCTGGCCGCCTGCGGCCCGAAGGCGTAGCCGTCCATGGCCAGCATGCCGCCGTCCACGCTGGCGTGGATGCGTGCACCGGGCGTGCTCTCGCCGCCCGCGCCGCCGGCGATGTAGATCGGCAGCCAGTGCTCGTCGGTGGGGTGCTGAAGCGCGGCCGAGGGCTCGCCGCTGCGGTAGGCGCGCAGGCCGGCCCAGTCGGCCGTGCGCACACGCTCCTCGACCCAGGCCTGGAAGCCGGCCACGTCGGGCAGCACCCGCGCATCGGGCACGCGCGGCTCGCCGAAGTAGCGACGCAGGTTGTGCGTGGTCGAGCCGCTGCCGATGATGAGCACGCCCTCTTCGGCCAGCGGCGCCAGCGCCGCACCGATGGCCCACTGCTTGTCGGGCGACCAGCTGGGCACCAGGGTGAGCGGCACGACCGGCAGGTCGGCGCCCGGCCAGGCCCGGCGCATCAGCGTCCAGATGCCGTGGTCGATGCCGGCGTGGTCGGTCACCTGGGTGGCGATGCCGGCCGCGCTCAGGCGGCGCGCCACGTCGGCGGCCAGGGCCGGATCGCCGGGGGCGTCGTAGCGCAGGCGGTAGAGCTCGTCCGGGAAGCCGCCGAAGTCGTACACCGCCTCGTGGCGCCTGGCCGCCAGCGTGTAGGGCGTGCGCGTGGCGCTGTGCGGCGAGACGATGAGCACGGCGCGCGGCCGTCCGAAGGTGGCCTCGATCACCGGGCCGAGCCGGTCGAGGAACAGGGCGGCAGGCGATCGCTCCACGGCGATCATGGGCGAACCGTGCGAGAGGTAGAGCGTAGGCAGACTGTTCATGCCCGTTATTGCAGCACGGTGCACGCCCGGCGCCGTTCGCCGCACTTGCACGCAGCGTTGAACTGGCGCGCCAGGGGCGTCATGGCCCCGGCGCGCCGGCCTGCAGGCGCTGCAGCGCGAAACGGCGCTGCACGTCGTAGGGGTAGACGTCGTGCATCTCGCCGGCCTGGATGCGCTGCTTGTGGCGGTTCCAGTAGGCCGGGTCGAGCAGGTCGGCGTGGTGGGTCATGAAGGCCTGGCGCACCCGGGCGTTGCCCAGCAGGAAGGGACCGAAGGTCTCGGGAAAGACGTCCTTGGGCCCGACGTCGAACCACACCGCGTCGCCGGCACGGGCGTTGTCCTCCTCGCGCGGCGGCACGCGGCGGAAGGTGCAGTCGCTGATGTACTCGATCTCGTCGTAGTCGTAGAACACCACCTTGCCCTGGCGCGTGATGCCGAAGTTCTTCCACATCATGTCGCCGGGAAAGATGTTGGCCGCGACCAGATCCTTGATCGCGTTGCCGTACTCGAGCACCGCGCTGTCGATCGCCGCAGTGTCGCCGGCCGCGTCGGCCTCCTTGAGGTAGAGGTTGAGCGGGATCATGCGCCGCTCGATGTAGACGTGGTCGATGATGAGCTCGCGCTGGCCGTAGTTCTCGGTGAACTCCAGCAGGCTGGCGCAGTGGCTGCGCATCTCCTCGACCAGCTCGGGCTCGAAGCGCGCCAGCGGCAGCGCGACCTTGCTGTACTCCAGCGTGTCAGCCATGCGCCCGACGCGGTCGTGGCGCTTGACCAGCAGGTACTTGGCCTTGATCTGCTCGCGCGTGGTCGCCTTCTGCTTCGGGAAGTGGTCCTTGATGATCTTGAACACGTAGGGGAAGGACGGCAGGTCGAACACCAGCATCACCATGCCGCGGATGCCCGGAGCGATGCGGAAGCGGTCGGTGCTGTGGCGCAGGTGGTGCAGCAGGTCGCGGTAGTAGCTGTTCTTGCCCTGCTTCTGCAGGCCGATGGCGCTGTAGATCTCGGCGCGCGGCTTGCGCGGCATGAGCGAGCGCAGGAACTGCACGTAGGCGCTCGGGATCGGCATGTCCACCATGAAGTAGGCGCGCGCATAGCTGAACAGCATCTGCATGTCGTCCTCGGTGTGCAGCACGGTGTCGATCACCAGCTGGCCGGCCGGCGTGCGCAGCAGCGGCAGCGCGACGGGCGTAAGCTGGTAGCCATTGATGATCTTGCCCACCACATAGGCGCCCTTGTTGCGGAAGAACAGGCTGCCCAGCACCTGGATCTGGAAGTTGGCGCGCGGCACGTGCTCGCCCACGCGGCGTCGCAGCTCGGCCACGACGTCGGCGGCGTCACGCGCCAGATCCTCGAACTCCAGCCGCAGGCCGAAGTCGCGCACCAGCTGCATCCAGGTGGCCTGCCAGGTCTCGCGCGTGGGGTAGTAGACGCGGTAGGTGGTCGGCCCGGCCTGCTCGTCAAGCTCGATGTATTCGGTCGACACCGCCGGGCGCACGAAGATGAAGTCGTTGTGGAAGTAGCTGCGGTGCAGGATCTTGGTCGTGACCGAGTTGAAGAAGGTCTCGGCCAGCTCGGGCTGGCGGTGCTCGACCAGCAGGCCGACGTACAGCCGCTTGACCTCGGGCCAGATCGTGGCGGGTTGGCCGGCGTCGCGGAACTCGGCACGCAGCAGCGCCGCGGTCTCGCCCACACGCTGGTCGTAGAACTCGATGCGTTCGCGCACCGCGCGCTGCTGGCCGTGCCAGTCGGCCTGCTCGAAGCGCTGCTGGGCGGCGCGGTTGGTCTCGCTGAAGGCGCGGTAGTGGCGGTCGAAGCCTTCGAGCAGCGCCCTGGCGATGGCCAGCGCGGTGGGGTCGGCATGCGGATCGGCGGCTGACATGCGGGTGCACTCCTGGCGGGGCCCGGCGCCGCCTCGGGGAAGTGTAGGCAGCCCGCCGCGGTGTGCGCCTCAGGGTCGTCGCGGGGGCCAGCGGCGACGCCGGCACTCGTGGCGCCGGTGCATCTCCGCATGGCCGGGGCGCAAAGATCAGCAAGAATCGCCGCCTGCACCCCCGCCACGGCCCGCCGGGCAACCGCACCACGAGACGACCATGACCCTCCACGACCTCCTGCAGACCGGCGCCGACGACGCCATCGCCATCTCGGCTCCGGGCCGCGCACCGCTGGACTACCGCGGCCTGCGCGCCCTTGTGGCGGCCACCACGGCCTCGCTCAACGCCGCCGGCATCGGCCGCAACGACCGCGTGGCCATCGTGCTGCCCAACGGGCCCGAGATGGCGACCTGCTTCCTGGCCGTGGCCTCGGCCGCCACCAGCGCGCCGCTCAACCCCGCCTACCGCGCGGACGAGTTCGAGTTCTACCTGGACGACCTGCAGGCCAAGGCCCTGATCGTCGACCAGGGCAGCAGCTCACCGGCGGTGGACGCCGCGCGCAAGCAGGGCATCCAGGTGATCGAGCTGGTCGTCGCCGAGGGCGCACCGGCCGGCCAGTTCAGCCTGGTGGCCGGCGCTGCGGCGGCCTGCGATCACGGCGGCCCCAGCCTGGCGGACGACGTGGCCATGATCCTGCACACCTCGGGCACCACCTCCAAGCCCAAGCGCGTGCCGATCACGGTGGCCAACCTGTGCGCGTCGGCGCGCCACATCTCGACCACGCTGCGCTTCACGGCCGCGGACGCCGGCCTGAACATCATGCCGCTGTTCCACATCCACGGCCTCATCGCCGGGGTGCTGGCGCCCATCTCGGCGGGCTCGCGCGTGTTCTGCACGCCGGGCTTCAACGCCCTGCGCTTCTTCAAGTGGATGGACGAGGCCAAGCCCACCTGGTACACCGCCGTGCCCACCATGCACCTGGCGATTGCCACACGCGCCAAGCACAACGCCGAGACCATCGCCAGGCACCCGCTGCGCTTCATCCGCTCCTCGTCCTCGTCCATCCCGCCGCAGCTGATCGAGCAGATCGAGGGCCTCTTCAAGGCCCCGCTGGTCGAGTCCTACGGCATGACCGAGGCCACCCACCAGATGGCCGCCAACCCGCTGCCGCCCGCGCAGCGCAAGCCCGGCACGGTGGGCCCGGCTGCCGGCCCGGAGATCCGCATCCGCGGCGAGGACGGCAGCTTCCTCGCCCCCGGCGAGGTCGGCGAGGTGGTCATCCGCGGCCCCAACGTGACGCCCGGCTACGAGAACAACGACAAGGCCAATGCCGAGGCCTTCGTCGATGGCTGGTTCCGCACCGGCGACCAGGGCATGCTCGATGCCGACGGCTACCTCAGCATCACCGGCCGCCTCAAGGAGATCATCAACCGCGGCGGCGAGAAGATCAGCCCGCGCGAGATCGACGAGATCCTGCTCGACCACGTCTCGGTGGCCCAGGTCATCGTCTTCGGCGCACCGCACAAGCGCCTGGGCGAAGAGGTGGCCGCCATGGTCGTGCTGCACGAGGGCCATGAATGCACCGAGCGCGAGCTGCAGCAGTTCGTCGCCGCGCGCGTGGCGGGCTTCAAGGTGCCGAAGAAGATCCTCTTCGTCGAGGAGCTGCCCAAGGGCGCCACCGGCAAGCTGCAGCGCATCGGCCTGGCCCAGCGCATCGGCCTGGGCTTCGGCTCCTACGTCTCGGGCGAGTTCTGAGCCATGAGATACGCCATCGTCGGCGCCGGTGCCATCGGCGGCTACCTCGGTGCCAGGCTCGCCCTGGCCGGTGAAGAGGTCACCTTCATCGCCCGCAACAGGAACCTGGCGGCCATCAACGCCCGCGGCATGAAGCTGATCGGGCCCGACGGCAGCGAGCAGGTGGCCAGCCCCGAGACCCACCAGGTCCGCGCCGTGCAGGATCCGGCCGAGGCCGGCCCGCAGGACGTGGTGCTGCTCACCACCAAGGCCCACCAGGTGCGCGAGCTGCTGCCCGGGCTGCGCGGCCTGTTCGGCCCCGAGACCCTGGTCGTCACGATGATCAACGGCGTGCCCTGGTGGTACTTCCACAAGCTGGGCGGCGCCTACGAGGGCCGGCAGCTGGCCAGCGTGGACCCCGACGGCACGCTGGCCAAGGGCATCGAGCCCGAACGCATCATCGGCAGCATCGTCTATCCGGCGGCCGAACTGCTCGAGCCCGGCGTGGTCAAGCTCATCGAGGGCAACCGCTTCACCCTGGGCGAGCTGGACAACCAGCGCACGCCGCGCATCGAGGCGCTCAGCAAGTCCATGATGGCGGCGGGCTTCAAGGCCCCGGTCTCGCGCGACATCCGCTCGGAGATCTGGATCAAGCTCTGGGGCAACCTCACCTTCAACCCGGTGAGCGCGCTGAGCCACGCCACGCTCGAGGACATCTGCCGCTACCCGCTCACCCGCGAGCTGGCCATGCGCATGATGAGCGAGGGCAAGGCCGTGGGCGAGAAGCTCGGCGTCGAGTTCAAGGTCAGCCTCGAACAGCGCATTACCGGCGCCGAGGCGGTGGGCGCGCACAAGACCTCGATGCTGGTCGACGTCGAGAACGGCCGTGCCCTGGAACTCGAAGCGTTGGTGGGCAGCGTGGTCGAACTCGGCCGCATCACCGACACGCCCACGCCCACCATCGACGCGATCTACGCCGTCACCTCGCTGCTCAACAAGACGCTGGCCGAGCAGCGCGGCAAGCTGGTGGTGCAGGCGGCCTGAGCCTGCCGGCGCCTTCGATCGCCGCGTGGCGCCCTATCATGCCCGCGCCACCCCCAAGGAGACCGCGATGAAACTCACCGGACGCTGCTACTGCGGCGACATCCAGTACACCTTCGACGGCGAGGTGCAGGGCGCCCTGCAGTGCCATTGCCGTGAGTGCCAGTACATCACCGGCGGCAGCCCGAACGTGGTGATGGTGGTGCCGGAATCCGGTTTCCAGTTCACGCAGGGCCAGCCCGCGGCCTTTGCGCGCAACGACCTGGAACGGCCGGTGACGCGCTATTTCTGCCCGCGCTGCGGCACCGGACTGGGCACACGGTCGCCCGCACGCCCAGGCTCATTCATCGTCAAGGTCGGCACCCTGGACGACCCGTCGGTGTTCAGGCCGCGCCTGGCGATCTTCACGATCGACAAGCAGCCCTTCCACCACATCCCCGAGGATCTGCCGGCCTTCGAACGCCGCCCGGGCTGATCCGGCCGCGCCGGGCAGGCGCCGGGCACCTGGCGGCGATCACCTGTCGAAGGGATGGAAGCCGTCCTTCAGCACCTTGATGCGGTAGAGGTGGGCCCGTGCCGTCACGTACAGGGTGCGGCGTTCCTCGCCGCGGCCGAAGGTGAGGTTGGTCGGGTTGTCCGGCGTCGGCACGAAGGCGAGTTCCTGCCCGGTGGGTGAAAACACCGCCACGCCACGGTCCTGCGGCACGGCACTGACCCGTGCGGTGTAGAGATGCCCCTCGACGTCCACCGCCATGCCGTCGATGCCGGTGCGCCGGCCCGCGTAGTCGACCAGCGTGCTGCGCGGCCCCACCTTGCCGTCGGCGCCCAGCGGGTAGGCGTAGACCGCATTCCAGTTCATCGCGGCGGGCAGCTTGCCGTCCATCGGTGCCGTCGCCGGTGGCCCGATGCTCGACACGTAGAGGGTGTGCTGGTCGGGCGAGATCATGATGCCGTTGGGCTTGCCGGCGTCGGCGATCAGCAGCACCGGCGCCGTGCTGCCGGGGTCGATGCGGTAGACACCGGCGATCGGCTGCTCGATCGACTCGTTGCCGTAGTAGCGCGGGTCCGTGAAATAGATGCGCCGCTGCTGGTCGATCACCAGGTCGTTGGGCGCGTTGAGCGCCCGGCCGTTGAACTGGCCCGCCAGGATGGTGGCCTTGCCGCTGACCATGTCGGTGCGGATCACGCAGCGGCAGCCGAAGTCGGCACCCAGGGCACTCACCAGGCTGCCGTCGGCGTCGAAGCGGTTGCCGTTGTTCATGCCGCTGGGCGACCGGAAGATGCGCGTCACGCCGGTGCGCGGGTCATGGCGCCAGACATGGCCCGCCTGCCCGCCGGTCTGCGTGGTGATGGTGATGTCGCTGACGTAGACCGTGCCGTCGGCCGCGACGGCTGGCCCTTCGAGGAAATAGCCGCCCGAGAAGACCGACTCCAGCCGCGCATCGGGCGGAAAGATCGGCCCGGGCTGGAAGGCTGCTGGCTGTGCGTTGCACCATGGCAGCAGGCAGGTCAGGCTCAGGGCCAGCACGGCCGCACGGCGAAAAAGGTTCACGGTGTCTCCTCCAACGGATCGCGGCGATGCCTGTCGCGGGCAGGGTCCAGCTTAGCGAATTCACGCACGTTCGGGCGAGCACATGCGCCACGCCCTTGCGGGTGACGAAGCCGCCGTGCTTGCCAGAGCCTGGCCGTTCGGGCAGCCAAGGCCGATGCGTTGGCCCCTGGGCGGGATCGAGCGCACGCCCTGCAGGTCCGCAGGCATCAAGGCCGATCAGTCACCGCCCCGCAGCGCAGCCGCCTTCTCGGCGTGGGCGCCAGCCTCGTCGAGTCGGCCCTTGGTCCGGCAAACCAGCGCCAGGCCCGCATGACATCCCGCCAGCAGCGGCCTCATGCCACGCAGCTCGGCCAGCGCCAGGGCCCTGCGGTAGCAGCCTTCACCCTCGGCGCTGCGGCCGGCCTGCAGGCTCGCCACATCACCCAGCAGCAGCAGCGCATGTGCGGCACTGCCGGCCTGGCAGGTGGCCTGCGCCAGCGCCTGTTCGCCCAGGCGGCCGGCCTCGTCGGTGCGGCCCAGCCGCAGGCAGGCGCGGGCCAGCGAGGTGTAGGGCCAGGCGAGGTTGCCGATGCCCTTGGCGGCGCGTTCGTCCAGCAGGGCACGGGCCTCGGTGAGGCGGGCCGCCGCCTCGGCGGTGGCCCCGGTCTCGGCCAGCACCCAGGCCGACGCCGCCAGCGCGTTGGCGAGGAACCCGCTGATGTGGCCGGTGCGGGTGACTGCGATGTAGCGCTCGATGCGCTCATGCGCCAGCGCCCAGTCGCCGCGCAGCGGGTGCAGGGTCGGCGCCGCCGTGTGGGCCACGGCGATGGCAAAGGCGTTGTGGCTGGGCTCGGCCAGCGCGATCGCCTCGGCCTCATGGCGGGCGGCCTCGTCGAAGCGACCCTGCTGCGCCAGCGCCATCGCCATGAAGGCGCGGTTGAAGACCGAGGCGGGCGCCGGGTTGCCGACGTGGTAGCGGTAGGCCCAGTGGTCGGGCCAGAGCGCCAGGCTCTCGGCCGCCAGGGCGAGCACGCGGTCGTAGTCACCGCGGTAGTAGAGCGCCTGCACCAGGTAGTTGGCGGCGTTGATGCGCAGTTCGAGTTCGCCCCCGGCCTGCTCCTCCTGGACCGCCTGCGCCGCCTGCAGCGCCTGCTCGCCGGTGGCCACGGCGCTGTCGAGCTGGCCGAGCATGGTGTGCACGCTGGTCTTGAAGGCCGCCACGCGGCTGCGGCGGCGCTCGTCGCGCAGGCGCTCGGCGATGGCTTCGGCCTCGCTCAGGCGTTCGAGCAGGGCGGGCGCTTCGCCGAGCTGGAACAACACGCCGCGCAGCTCGAGGCGGATCTCGAAGCCCTGCGCCAGGCCGGCCGGCGTGTCGGGCAGGCCGGCCTGCACCTCGATGGCCTGCTCGAACCATTGTCTGGCCTCGACCAGCGCCGACCGCGACGCCGCCTTGAGCCCGGCCTGGCGCAGCAGCTGCACTGCCCGCTCGCCGAGTTCGCCCAGGCGCGCGTGGTGCGCCAGACGCTCGATCCACTCGGCCGGGCGATCGCCTTGCAAGGCCTCGATCGCCGCGACGATGCGCGCGTGCAGCTCGCGCCGGCGCGCCTTCAGCAGGCCGCCGTAGGCCACCTCGTGGATGAGCGCGTGGCGGAACACCAGGTCGCCCTGCGCCCCCAGGCCGGACAGCAAGACGAACTCGGCCGCCCGCAGGCGCTCGACCGCGCCGCGCAAGGCCGCCTCGGGCTGCGCCAGCACCGCGCGCAGCAGCACCAGGCTGGCGCTCCTGCCGATGACGGAGGCCACCTCGAGCACGCGCCGCTCATGCGGCGCCAGGTGGTCGATGCGCGCGGCCACCAGCGCCTGCACCGTCGCGGGGATGCCGATGGTGTCGATCGCTCGCGCCACGCCGTAGGCCGTCGGCGCGCCCACCAGCGCGCCCTGCTCCGCCAGCGTGCGCACGGCCTCCTCGAGGAAGAGCGGGTTGCCGCGCCGCACCAGCTGACCCTTGAGGCTGGCGAGTGCCGGGTCGGGTCCGAGCAGGGCGTCCAGCAGGCGCGCGCTGTCGTCGGGTGCCAGCGCGTCGAGCCGCAGCTGGGTGTACGCCGAGCGGTTGGCCCAGCGATGCTGGTACTCGGGCCGGTAGGTCACGACCAGCATCAGCCGGGACTGCGACAGCTGGTCGACCAGGGCGTCGAGTGCGGCCTGGGTCTCGGTGTCGAGCCAGTGCAGATCCTCGACGACCAGCAGCAGCGGCTGCAGCGCCGCCTCGCGGGCGACCAGCTGCACGACGGCCGCCAGCATGCGAAAGCGCCGCTCGCCGGGGTCGAGCGCGGCCCAGGCCGCGTCACCCGCCGGCAGGTCGAGCAGCGCCAGCAGCGCGGGCAGGCTGGGCAGCAGGGCCGGGTCGAGCGCGGCCAGGCGCGCCTGCACCTTGGCGGCCAGGGCCGGCGCGCCCTCCACCGGCCCGAGGCCGAAGGCGCGCCTGAGCAGCTCGATCAGCGGCAGGTGGCTGGTCGACCGGCCATAGGACACCGCCGCGCCCTCGAGCACCCGCCAGCCTTGCGCGGGGTCGAGCGAGGCCACCAGCTCGTGCACCAGGCGCGACTTGCCGACGCCGGCCTCGCCGATGACCGCCACCACCTGGCCGCGCCCGGTCTCGGCCAGGCGCGCGGCGCGGTGCAGTTGCCCGAGTTCGGCGTCCCGGCCGACGAACCGGGTCAGGCCGCGCGCCAGGGAGGCCTTGAAGCGGCTCACGGGCGCCGCCACTGCGGCCAGGCCCCAGGCGGTGGGTGGGGTGGGTGCGACAGCGTCACGCGACAGTGCCGCCGGCACCAGCTCGAACCGGCCCTGCAGCAGCCGCTGCGTGGCATCAGCGAGCAGCGTGCTGCCGGCGTCGGCCGCACGGCCCAGGCGCCGCGCCTCGTCGATCGTCGGCCCGAGCGCGGTCCAGGGCTGGTCCGCCAGCCCGGCCAGCGGCCGGAAGGCCACCGGACCGGAGGCGATGCCGATGCCCGGTCCTTCACCTGCGACGGCCGCAGCCTGGCAGTCCAGCGCGGCCTGGCTGGCCAGCACCGCGTGATCCTCCAGCGCCAGCGGCACGCCGAACAGCCCGGCCAGGCCCTCGCTGCCGGCCCGCTGCACCGAGGCGCCATAGCGGCGCAGGATGCTCGACAGCCGCGTCACCGCGCCCTCGTACCAGGCGAGCGCCGCCTCGGCATCGCGGCGTGCGATCGCTTCGAGCGGGCCGCGCAGGTCGAGGTAGATGGCCGTGGCCGGCCGGCTGCCACCGTCGGTGGCGGGCGCCGCATCACCTGCGTCCGATCCTGCATCGCTCGGCGCGGCGGCTGACACCACGCCGGAGGCCGCCAGTGGCGTTGCGATGGCCTGCGCGGGCATGGCCGGCGCATCGTCCAGCGCCGCCACCGGCAGCTCGATGAGGTAGCCACGCCGCGCCACCGTGCGGATCAGCCGGTGCTCGCTGTCCTGCAGCGCCAGGCGCACGTCGCTGATGCAGCGGGTGAGGGAATCGTCGGTGACGACGACGTCGGGCCAGATAGCCTCGATCAGCTCGGCCTTGCCGACCAGCCGGCCGGCGTTGGCGAGCAGGTGCGCCAGCACGTCGAAGGACTTGGGCCGCAGCTCGACCTCGCCGGTCGGCCCGGTCAACCGGTGCCGGGCCAGGTCCAGCGTGAAGGACGCGAAGGCAAAGCCGGTGGGTGTCATGAGGCAGCACCCGCGACCCGCTGAGGCACGCGCCCGGCAATTCCGTGGCGCGCGGCTTTCAGCGAAATTTCAGGCCTGCGGCGCCCTGCTTTCAGGACGGCGCCGACCGTGCGTGATGACATGCAGGCGTGTCTGGAGCCGACCTGCAGGATCACACCCGATCCAGCGGTACGCCGGCCCTGCGCGAGCGTGTTCTCCATGGCTGCCTTCCATCGTCCTTGCAGGGTCATGGTATCTGCCACACGCGCCGCGCCAGGGCTAGTCTGTCGAACCGCCGATGCCCCCCCGACCCGCCGCCCATCGAAAGGAAGGAAGCAAGATGAAATCACTCAAGCACCTCTGCGCATCGGCCTTGCTGCTCGTGCTGGCCAGCGCCGCCGGAACCGCGCTCGCCCAGGGCTACCCGGCCAGGCCGATCCGGCTCATCGTGCCCTTCCCGGCGGGTGGCTCGGCCGACCTGGCGGCACGCGCCGTGGCCCAGCCGCTGGGACAGGAACTCGGCCAGGCCATCATCGTCGACAACCGCGCCGGCGCCGACGGCGCCATCGCCGCCGAGGCGGTGAGCCGCTCACCCGCCGACGGCTACACCCTGCTGTTCGCCACCAACACCGCCATGCTGGCCGTGCCGACGCTGCGCAAGGCGCCGCCCTACGACCCGCTCGCCGACTTCACGCCCGTCTCGCTGCTCGGCCGCTTCGGCTTCTTCCTCTTCGTGCACCCGAGCGTGCCGGCGAAGAACGTGCGCGAGCTGGTCGCCTACGCACGCGCCAACCCCGGCAAGCTGAACTACGGCAGCGGCAACTCGTCGAGCATCATCGCCACCGCGCAGATGGCCCGGCAGGAGAAGCTCGACATGGTGCACGTGCCCTACAAGGGCGACGCCCCCATGACCACCGACCTGGTCGGCGGGCGCATCCAGCTCGCCTTCGCCACCCCCGGCGCCGCCCTGGCGCAGGCCAACGAGGGCAAGCTGCGTGTCATGGCCACCCTGCTGCCGTCGCGCAGCACGCTGGCGCCCGACGCCCCGACCATGCCCGAGGCCGGCATCGACGGCCTGAACATCACGCCCTGGGCCGCCCTGTTCGGACCGGCGAAGCTGCCGCGCGAGGTGGTCGACCGACTCGCCCGCGCCCTGCAGGACGTGCTGGCCCGCGCAGACACCCGCGAGCAGCTGCGCCGCTACGCCTTCGAGGGCCAGTCCAGCACACCGCAGGAACTGGGCGCCTACGTGAAGGACCAGCTCGAGGTCTGGCGCAGGACGGCCGACGACGCGGGCATCGCGCGGGATTGAGTGCGGGCTCATCAGGCCCCGGGGGTGGGGCCGGGGCCGGCGTCTAGACTGCCGGCCATGAAACAGCCTGCCACCCCGGCCTCGCCCCGAGCCGCCCGCCGCCACTGCCTGCGCCTTGCGTTGGCCGGCGGTGCCATGCTGGCCACGCCGACGCTGCGGGCGCAGACGCCGCGGCCGGTGCGGTTGCGCATGTTGCTCAACACCAGTGTCTCGAGCCCGCAGACCTGGTTGTGGCTGGCGCAGCAGCGCGGCTACCTGGAGCGCGAAGGCATCGAGCTAGAGCTGACACCCGGCGTCGGCGCCTACACCGCCGCGCCGCGTTTCATCGAAGGCGGCTACGACCTGGCCTATGGCGACGTGAACTCCCTCATCGAGCAGGTCGCCGCCCGCCCCGAGGTGGCGCCGCGAGGCGTGTTCATGATGTTCAACGCCTCGCCCTCGTGTGTGGCGGTGCGTGCCGACGGGCCGCTGCGCCATCCCGGGCAACTGGTCGGTCGCCGGCTGATCGGTCACGACAGCGATGTGGCGCTGCGCACCTTCGGCGCGCTGTGCCTGCAGCAGGGCATCGATGGCGCGCAGGTGAACGTGGACAGCACCTGGTCGGGCATGGCCGGCATGGTCGAGGACGTGCTCGCCGGCCGCTCCGATGGCGCCTTCGGTTATGTGAGCACCTTCACCGGCGCCTTGACCAGCGCCGACCCGGCGCTGCTGCGGCGCGTGCGTTTCCTCACCTACGCCGAATTCGCACCCGACCTGTACGGCAGCGTGCTGATGGCGTCGCGCCGCCTGCTGCGCGACGAGCCGGCGCTCCTGACCCGCCTGGTGCGGGCGCTGCACCAGGGCGTGGCCGACCTGCTGCGCGACCCCGAGGCCGGCATGGACGCCCTGGCACGGGTGGCGCCGGGGCTGGACCGCCGCGCCGAACGTGCGCGCCTGCAGGCCACGCTGGACCTGGAAATGAACCCCGCCCTGCCCACCGCCAGCCGCCGCCTGCCCGTCGGCCAGGTTGACGACGCCCGCCTCGCCCGCGCCATCGCGCTGATGACACGCGCCAGGCGCCTGCCCCGCCAGCCCGCGGTGGACGAGGTGTTCACCCACGCCCACCTGCCGCCTGACGCCGACGCCGCTCCGCGCCGGCCGCCGGGTTGAGGCCACAGCATCCCGGCCATGAACCCCGAGAAGACACCCGGCGTTGCCCACCAGGCCGCACACCAGGCCGCCGGCCAAGCGCAAGCTGGGCGGCGCCGCTGCACGGCGGCACTGACCGCGGCCCTCGGTCTGGCGCTGGCCGGCGCGGCTCCGGCGCAGCCCCGGCCATCGGCGGCCACGCTGCGGCTGCTGCTCAACACCTCGCTGTCGGGGCCGGTGGCCTTCTTCCTGCTGGCGCAGGACCGCGGCTACCTGCGCGAGGAACAACTCGAGCTGCAGTTCGCCAGCGGCCCGGGCGCCGCGGCCATGGTGCCGATGGTGCGCCACGGCGCCTACGACGCCGGCTACGGCGACATCAGCGCGCTGATCGAACGCATCGCCCGCGGCGCGCCCGGCGAGGGCCCCGTGGCGCTGTTCACCACCTTCAACGTGGTGCCCTTCACCATCGCCGTCGACGCCCGCGGGCCGATTCGGCAGCCGCGCGACCTGCAGGGCCGGCGCGTCGTCGGCCACGCTAGCGACGCCGCCTTGCTCACCTTCGACCTGTACGCCAGCGCCGCCGGCATCGATGCCAGCCAGGTGCAGGTCGACGGCTCGATGGGCGGCATGGGCGAGGCGGTGGTCGACATGTTGCGCGGCCAGGGTGCGGCCGGCGTGTTCGGCTTCGTCAACACGATCATCGCCTCGGCCGCCCCGCTGGGCGTGGATGCGGCCGCGCTGCGTTTCCTGAACTGGTCGGAGGTGCTGCCGGACATGTACGGCAACACGCTCTTCGTCACCCGCGAGGCCTACCGCAGCCGGCCGCAGGCGCTGCACGGCCTGGTGCGCGCGGTCAACCGCGGTCTGGTGGACACGGTGCGTGCACCCGAGGACGCCATCGACGCGCTGCTGCGCCACGCCCCGGGCAGCGACCGCGGCGTGAACCTGCGCCGCCTGCAGGGCACGCTGGCGATGGAAATGGCCCACCCCGAAGGCGCACGCATCGGCGTGGGCGACATGGACGACGAACGCCTGGCGCGCCTGATCGCGCAGATCGTGCGGGTCAAGTCGCTGCCGCGCACACCCGCCGTGCGCGAGGTGTTCGACCGCTCCTTCCTGCCGCCGCTGGCGCAGCGCGTACGCACGCTCGCGCGCTGAAGGTCAGCCGTGGCGCCGGTAGATGCCGGCAGGGTGGCGGATCGCCAGCCCGCCACGACGGGCGTTCAACCGTAGCGATTCGCCAGCACGCCCAGACCGTCGATCTCCACCTCCACCTCGGTGCCCGGGCGCATCGGCAGCGCACCGACCGAGGTGCCGCAGAGGATGACGTCGCCAGGCTCCAGCGTCATGTCGTGCGACAGGCGCGACAGCAGCGTGAGCGGCTCGAAGATCATGTCGGCGACCGGATAGTTCTGCCGCTCGCGGCCGTTCACGCGCGTGCGCACGCTGGCGCCGGTCCAGTCGAAGTCGGTGTCGATCCAGGGGCCCAGCACGCCGAAGGTGTCGAAGCTCTTGGCGCGTGACCATTGCGCAAAGCTGGCGTCGCGACCGATGAGTTCCATCGCCGTCACGTCGTTGGCGATGGTGCAGCCCAGCAGGTGGGCGCGCACCTGCTGGGCCGGCACGGCGCGCATGGTCTTGCCGACCACCAGCGCGAGCTCACCTTCGTAGAACACCGCGCCGTCGTAGCTGGACGGCTTGAGCACCGGCTGGCGGTGCGCGGCCAGGCTGCTGGGCGCGCGCAGCGCCCAGAGGGGCTCGTCGGGGATGGTCTGGTTCTGCTTGGCGGCCAGGGCGTGGAAGTTCTTCCACAGCGCGATGACCTTGGACGGCTGCACCGGGGGCAGCCAGTCGACGCCGTCCAGCGCGACCGGCGCGCCGGTGTCGCGCCAGTCACCGCAGGGCGTGCCCTCGACGGGCTGGGCCATGTCGCCTTCGACATGGGCGTAGGTGGCGCGGCCTGCCGCGTCGCGGTATCGGATCCATTTCATGGCGGCCATGCTAGCGCGCGGTCGCCGCAGCGGCTGTCGCCGCTTGCCCTAGTTGCCAGACAGGGTCAGGAGGTCGGCCGGCGTGCACCACCGGCCGGGCCAGCGCTCACCCGGCGGATGGCTCAGGCGCGATCGCCTCGGCGTAGTCGTACAGCGCTTCCAGGATGGCGGCGCTGCGCTCGTCCTCGTGCTGCTGGGCCAGCTCGTCGATCTGGTCGAAGTAGGCCGCCAGCGACAGCCCGCCGCCCTGGCCCTGGTGCAGGCGTGCGGCGCAGTGGGCCTGCCAGCGCGCCTGCTCGGGCGCGCTCAGCTGCTCGCCGTGGTTGCGCGCGCGGTAGCGGAACAGCAGTTCGGCGAGCCGCTCGTCGTCGAAGGCCGGCGCGCGGTCGTGGCACAGCGCGGCCAGTCGTGTGGCGCCCAGGCCGCGCAGGCGCTCCAGCAGCCGGCGGTCGTTGGGGCCGACCAGGCCGCCGTAGAGGTCCTCGTCGACGTCGACCGGCGCGGCCGGCGCCGGGCGGGTGTAGACCTCGGGCCAGATGCCGGCCAGCTTGGCGCTCTCGCGCGCGGCGGTCTCGGCGTGACGCAGGCAGGTCGCCAGGTCGACACCCCAGCGCTCGGCCGGCACGCCGGCCAGGGTCTTGAGGCTGGAGATGACGACCGGCGAGCGGTTCAGGTGGATGGTCTTGATGGGCAGGCGGCTCACGCCCTCGGGCAGGGCATCGCGCGACACGAACAGGCGCGCGCGGATGGCGGCGGCGTCGAGCGTAAGCAGCTCGGCCGGGTCGTGCGCCAGGTCCCAGACGACGAGCTCGTTGCGGTTGGTCGGGTGTGGCGCCAGCGGCCAGACCACCGCCAGGCAGCCGCGCTCGGTCGGATAGCGCCCGGAGATGTGGACGAAGGGCCGGCCCACGCCGATCTCGGCCAGTACGGCGTTCTTCTGGCGCAGCCTGAGGCAGAAGTCGAACAGGCGCGGCTGGGCCTGGCGGACGAGGCGCGCCAGCGCAATGGTGGCACGCACGTCGCTGAGCGCATCGTGCGCGGCCTCGTGCAGCAGGCCGTTGGCGGCGGCCAGGTCCTCGAGCTTGAACGAGGGCTTGCCGTCGGGGTGGCTGGGCCACCGGATGCCTTCGGGGCGCAGCGCCCAGGCGGCGCGCACGGTGTCGAGCAGGTCCCAGCGGCCGCAGGCGTTCTGCCATTCGCGCGCATAGGGGTCGCGCAGGCTGCGCCACAGCAGGTGGCGCGTCACCTCGTCGTCGAAGCGCAGGCTGTTGTAGCCCGTGCCGATGGTGCCGGGGCGGGCCAGCTCGGCCTCGATGCGGCGGGCGAACTCGGCCTCGGCCACGCCGCGCTCCAGGCAGGTCTGCGGCACGATGCCGGTGAGCAGGCAGGCCTCGGGCGAGGGCAGGAAGTCGGGCGCCGGGCGGCAGTAGACCATCACCGGCGGCTCGATCTCTTCCAGCGCCGCGTTGGTGCGCACGCCGGCGAACTGCGCGGGCCGGTCACGCCGCGGGTTGACGCCGAAGGTCTCGTAGTCGTGCCAGAAGAAGGTCGTGGCGGAGGCGGCGGCGGAGCTGTCGTTGGGCTGCATGGCGCCACCTTAACCGATGGCGCGGCGCTGCAGCGGGTCG
>JBJOKY010000275.1:0-6681 GCA_046045865.1 Pseudomonadota bacterium
CGGCGTGGAGTTGCTGCGTCGCGCGCTCTGGTAGCCGCCATCCGTGATTGGCTGCCAGGTCGGGATGAGGTGGTGCTTGCCGTTGCCGATGAGGTCGGCGCGGCCCATGGCCTTCAAGGCCTCGCGCAGCAGCGGCCAGTTGTTGGCGTCGTGGTAGCGCAGGAAGGCCTTGTGCAGGCGGCGGCCTTTCTCGCCGCGCACGATGTCGACCTTCTCGGCGCGGCTCTCGTCGCGGCTGATGCCCTTCAGGGGGTTCATGCCCGAGTGGTACATGGCCGTGGCCGTGGCCATGGGGCTGGGGTAGAAGGTCTGCACCTGGTCGGCTCTGAACCCATTGGTCTTGAGCCAGATCGCCAGGTTCATCATGTCCTCGTCGCTCGTGCCTGGATGGGCGGCGATGAAGTAGGGGATGAGGAACTGCTTCTTGCCCGCCTCGGCGCTGAACTTGTCGAACAGCTGCTTGAAGAGGTAGCCGCCCACATGGTGGGTCACCAGCTCCTTGATGTATTCCGGCGACTGCACCGCCAGATCGTAGCGCAGGCCCGAGCCGATGAGGATCTTCTTGACCCCGGTGAGCGCTCGCGCGCGCCGGTACATCTTGATCAGCGGGCCGTGGTCGGTGTTGAGGTTGGGGCAGATGCCGGGGTAGACACAGCTGGGCTTGCGGCAGGCCGCCTCGATCTCGCGGCTCTTGCAGCCGATGCGGTACATGTTGGCCGTGGGGCCGCCCAGGTCGCTGATGACGCCGGTGTAGCCTTTCACCTTGTCGCGGATGGCCTCGATCTCCTGGATGACCGAGTCTTCCGAGCGGCTCTGGATGATGCGGCCCTCGTGCTCGGTGATGGAGCAGAAGGTGCAGCCACCGAAGCAGCCGCGCATGATGTTGACGCTGAAGCGGATCATCTCCCAGGCCGGGATCCTGGTCTCGCCGTCATGGCTGCCGTTGGCGTCGGCGTAGCTCGGGTGCGGGCTGCGCGCATAGGGCAGGTCGAAGACGTGGTCCATCTCGGCCGTGGCGAGCGGGATGGGCGGCGGGTTGATCCACACGTCGCGCGCCGTGGCGCCTTCGCCGTGGCGCTGCACCAGGGCGCGCGCGTTGCCGGGGTTGGTCTCGAGGTGCAGCACGCGGCTGGCGTGGGCATACAGCACCGGGTCGGACTTCACCTGCTCGTAGCTCGGCAGGCGGATGACCGAGCGCTCGCGCGGCGGCATCTTGACCCGGCCGGTGGCGCGCGATGCATGTGATGAAGGCACGAAGGTGAGCGGCCTGATCTCGACGCCGGGTGCGGCGGCCAAGCCCGGCGCGGCGTCACCGGCGGCGGCATCGTCCTTCGAGCAGGTCGCACCTTGCGACGCCGCCGCCTCGGTCGTCGTCAGATAGGGGTTGATGTGCTCGTCGATGCGTCCGGGCAGGTCGACCTCGCTGGAATCGATCTCGAACCAGCCCTGCGCGTCCGGGTCGTCCGAGCGGCGTACGAATGCTGTGCCGCGCACGTCGGTGATGCGCCGCACAGGCTCGCCGGCCGCCAGGCGGTGGGCGATCTCGATGATGGCGCGCTCGGCGTTGCCGTACAGCAGCAGGTCGCACTTGGCGTCCACCACCATGGAGCGGCGCACCTTGTCCTGCCAGTAGTCGTAGTGGGCGATGCGGCGCAAGGACGCCTCGATGCCGCCCATCACGATGGGCACCTCGGGATAGGCCTCCTTGCAGCGCTGGGCATAGACCAGCGAGGCGCGGTCGGGGCGCTTGCCGCCCACGTTGCCGGGCGTGTAGGCGTCATCGCTGCGGATCTTGCGATCAGCCGTGTAGCGGTTGATCATGGAGTCCATGTTGCCCGCCGTCACGCCGTAGAACAGGTTGGGCTTGCCCAGCGCCATGAAGGGCTCGGCGCTCTGCCAGTCCGGCTGGGCGATGATGCCGACGCGAAAGCCCTGCGCCTCCAGCGTGCGCCCGATCACCGCCATGCCGAAGCTGGGGTGGTCGACGTAGGCGTCGCCGGTCACGATGATGATGTCGCAGCTGTCCCAGCCGAGCTGGTCCATCTCGGCCCGGCTCATGGGCAGGAAGGGCGCCGGCCCGAAGCGCTTGGCCCAGAAGGGCCGGTAGGCGGTCAGCGCCTTGACGGGGCGAGGCGGGGCGATCACGGCTGTGGAGGACATCGGCGGCAGGGCAAGGTGTGGAGGCAGGCCGGGCATTGTCCCAGCAGGGCTGATCCGGGCGCGGCGGCGGGCTTTGGGTGCCCGATGCGGGCGCTGGCGCCAGGCCTGACGCATGGCGGGCCGGTGGCGACGCGTTTTGCCGACGTGCCTGGACAACTTGAGTCAAGTCAAGTTTTATGCGCGATGCCCTTCCTATGCTCGCCGCACCCGGCCTTGCGCTCCGTCCGGCCCCCTGGAAGAACCCACGGTCAGCTCCACTTGCCAGCACCTACCGATTCCTGCGGCCCAGGCTCATGTCAGCGCTGCCACAGCTGCCCCAACCGCCACTGACGCTGCGTGGCCAGTCCGGCCTGCGGCATACGCCGCCGCGCCTGCGCTGGACGATGCTGATCATCCTGCTGGTCTTTGTCGGTCAGCTGGCCTATCACCTGCAGACCTCGCATGCGCGTGCCAAGGCCGCGGCCGCGACCCAGGCGCGCAATCTTGCCGTCGTGCTCGAAGCCCGGCTGGTGCACGAGTTCGACGCCGCCGTGCAGGTGGTGCGCAACATGGCCGAGCAGGTCGACCGCCGCCAGGCCGTGCCTGCAGCTGCCCTGCCCGTGACCGCGCGCGGCGGGCGGGTGCTGGAGCCCGAGATGCTGCGCGCCCAGCTGCAGCTGATCGGCGCCGGCTCGGCGCTGCGCTACTTCGACGCTGCGGGCGACACCGTCTACAGCAGCGTGCCGGGCGAACCTCGCATCAACATCGCCGACCGCGGGTTCTTCCACCAGTTGCGCAGCAGCAGTGGCGACGCCGCGGCAGAGATCGTCTACAGCGACGTGCTGGTCGGGCGGGTCACCCAGCGCCCGGGGCTGTACGTGGCCCACCGCCTGCAGGACCACCAGGGGCGCTTCGCCGGTGCCGCGCTGGCCGTGCTCGATCTGGCGGCACTGAAGCAGTCGCTCGGTACCCTCGACCTGGGCGAACACGGCATCGTCACCCTGCACCGGCGCGAGACCGGTGCCGTGCTGCTGCGCCTGCCGGTGGCCGACGCACGCGACGGCCAGCCCATGCCGGACATGCCGGTGCGCCGGGCGGTGCTGGCCGGCAACCCGGACGGCGTGATCGAGGCCGTGTCGCCCCTGGACGGACAGCGCCGCCTGCTCGGCTACCGCACGGTGGGGACGCATCCGTTCTTCCTGACCGTCGGCCTGGCGCAAAGCGAGTACCTGGCCGCCTGGGCGGACGATGCCGGCAGCCTGCTGGGCGTGTCGGCCCTGCTGCTGCTGGTGCTGCTGGCCACCTTCCACCACCTGCGCCGCACCGAGAGCCGGCGCAACGAGGTCGAGCGCCGGCTGCGCGACAGCGAGCACCGCTTCCGCGCGCTGATCGAGCGCAACCGCGCCGTCATCCTGCTCATCGACGTGCACAGCGGCCGCATCATCGACGCCAACCACGCCGCCAGCCGCTACTACGGCTGGAGCCGCACCCAGCTGTGCGGCATGAACATCGACGCCATCAACCTGCCCGGCGCCCAGGACGAGGCGCCTGAGCGTGCCCGCGCGCTGGGCGAGTTGCACAACGGCTTCGTCTTCTCGCACCGGCTTGCCAGCGGCGAGGTGCGGCGCGTCGAGGTGCATTCCACCCCGGTCGAGATCGACGGCGCGCCGCTGCTCATCTCCATCATCCACGACATCACCGAACGCGAGCAGGTGACGGCCGAACTCGAACGCGTGCTGGGCGAGCAGGCGGCCATCATCGGCAGCCCGCTGTTCGGCCTGGTCAAGATCCGGGCTGGCAGCATCACCTGGGTCAACCCGGCCTTCGCGGCCATGTTCGGCCACGGCGCCGACGAGCTGCTCGGCCAGGACACCCGCCTGCTCTTTGCCGATGCCGATGCGCACGACGAATTCAGCCGCCAGGTCACGCAAGCGGTGCAGGCCGGCGAGGTGTTCATGGCGGAATCGTGCCTGCGCCGCAAGGACGGCAGCCTGGGCAGCTACCGCATCCACTGCACCGCGCTGGGTGGTGACAGCGGCCTGCTGGTGGGGGCCTGCATCGACGTGACCGCCCAGCGCGAGCTGCGCGAGCAGCAGCAGAGCCTGACGCGCCAGCTCGGCGACCTCTACAACCACGCGCCCTGCGGCTACCACTCGCTCGACGCCGAAGGCCGCTACCTGCTCGTCAACCAGACCGAGCTCGACTGGCTGGGCTGCGAGCGCGACGAACTGCTGGGCCGGCGCGGCTGGGCCGACTTCCTCACCCCCGAGGGCCGGGAGGCGTTCGCGCGGCTGTTCCCGGTGCTCAAGGCGCAGGGGCGCATCACCGGCGTCGAGGTCGACCTGGCGCCGCCCGGGCGGCCGCCCCGTCATATCAGCGTGAGCGCCAGCGCCGTGTACGACCAGGCCGGGTGCTTCGTCATGACCCGCTCGGTCGCCTACGACATCACCGAGCTGCACCAGGCGCGCGAGGCCCTGGCGCGCCTGACCGCGCAGCAGCAGGCCATGCTGGACAACGACGTGATCGGCATGGTCAAGCTCGCCGGCCGGCGCGTGGTCTGGAAGAACCGCGGCATGGACCGCATCTTCGGCTACCAGGACGACGAGATGCTCGGCCTGTCCGTGCGCGCCTTCTTCGCCGACGACCGCAGCTTCCGCCAGCTCACCGGCGCCGAGCATGCGCCGGGGACGGCGCCAGGGCGCTTCCACACCCAGGTCAGCATGCTCAGGCAAGACGGCAGCACGATCTGGGTCGACGTCAGCGGCCTGGCGCTGGGCGGCGAGGATGCCGACACCCTGTGGCTGCTGACCGACCTCACCGAACTGCGCCAGTACCAGGAACAGATCGAGTACCTGGCCTATCACGACGGCCTGACCGGCCTGCCCAACCGGCTGCTGCTGTCCGACCGGCTGAACCAGTCGGTCGCGCTGGCGCGGCGCCACCAGCGTGCCATCGTGGTGTGCTACCTCGATCTGGACGGCTTCAAGGCCGTCAACGACGCGCACGGCCACGCGGCGGGCGATCTGCTGCTGCAGACCGTGGCGCGCCGGCTGCAGGCGGCGCTGCGTGTCAACGACACGGTCTGCCGCGTCGGCGGCGACGAGTTCGTGCTCGTGCTCACCCACCTCGACCAGGTGCTGCACTACGAGGCCGTGCTGGGCCGCGTGGGCGCCGGGATCGCCAAGCCCATCGAGCTGGGCCAGGGTCTGCTCGGCCATGTCTCGGCCAGCATGGGCGTGGCCCTGTTCCCGCAGGACGGCGAGGAGCCCGACCGCCTGCTGCGCTGCGCCGACCAGGCCATGTACCGCGCCAAGCAGCGCGGGCGCCACCAGATCTGCCGCTACGACGAGACAGCGGGTTGAGCGCCGGCCGGGCCGTAGCCGCCAGACCGCGCTGGCCGGGCAACGCCCTGTCGCAATCCCGCCTGCCGGCGCGCGGACGATTGCGCGACACTGGACGCGCCTGCCCGCACCTGTTGCCCATCCACTACACCCATCTACACCAGCACGTCAGCCATGCCCTTACCTGAACCCCGCTACGTCCTCATCACCGGCGCCAGCCGGGGCATCGGCGCGGCCTGCGCCCTGGTCTGCGCCCGCCAGGGCTGGGACGTGGCGGTGAACTACACCCGCGACGCCGCCGCCGCGCGCCGCGTGGTCGAGCAGGTGCAGGCCCTGGGCCGGCACGCGGTGGCCGTGCAGGCCGACGTGTCCGACGAGGCGGCCGTGATCGCCATGTACGAGCAGCTCGACGCCGGCCTGGGCCGCCACAGCGTGCTGGCCGGCCTGGTCAACAACGCCGGCGTGGTCGACGTGGCCACGCGGGTCGAGGACATGACGGCCGAGCGCCTGCAGCGCATGTTCGCCATCAACGTGTTCGGCAGCTTCCACGCCACCCGCCAGGCGCTGCTGCGCATGAGCACCAGGCACGCCGCGCCGGGCAGCACGCGCGGGCGCGGCGGTGCCATCGTCAACCTGTCGTCGGCCGCGGCGCGGCTGGGTGGCAGCGGGCAGTACGTCGACTACGCCGCCGCCAAGGGCGCGATCGACACCTTCACCATCGGCCTGGCGCGCGAGGTCGCCACCGAAGGCGTGCGCGTCAATGCCGTGCGCCCCGGCATCATCGACACCGACATCCACGCCAGCGGCGGCCAGCCCGACCGCGTGGCGCGCCTGGCCCACCTCGTGCCCATGCAGCGCGGCGGCACGGCCGAGGAGACCGCCAACGCGGTGGCCTGGCTGCTCAGCGACGCGGCCAGCTATTCCACCGGCGCCCTGCTCGACGTGAGCGGCGGGCGCAGCTGCGGTTGAGCGCCATGGCCTGGGGTGGAACGAGGGCGGCCGACGTGCCGCAGGTGCTGCGCGGCGTGCGCGTGCTCAGCTTGGCGCCCAACCTGCCCGGCCCGGCGGCGCTGATGCGCCTGGCGGCCATGGGCGCGGCCTGCACCAAGGTCGAGCCGCCCAGCGGCGACCCGATGGCGCTGTACGCGCCGGCCTTCTACGCCCACCTGCACCGCGGCATGACGGTGCATGCCATCGACCT
>JBJOKY010000276.1:0-6386 GCA_046045865.1 Pseudomonadota bacterium
ATCCGCGCCGACCAGATCGGCGTGCTGTTCGACCTCAAGGGTTTCACCATGGGTTCGAAGATGGGCGTGCTGGCGCGCCTGCCCGCGCCCATCCAGGTGGCCTGGCTGGGCTACCCGGGCACCAGCGGCGCGGACTTCATCGACTACATCGTGGGCGACCCGGTCGTCACGCCGATCGAGCACCAGCCCCATTTCAGCGAGCAGATCGCGCAGATGCCGCACTGCTACCAGCCCAACGACAGCCAGCGCTCCTGCCCGCCGGCGCTGGGCCGGGCCGCTTGCGGCCTGCCGGACGAGGCCTTCGTCTTCGCCAGCTTCAACCAGGCCTACAAGATCGTGCCCGAGGTCTTCGCCGCCTGGTGCCGGATCACCACCAGCCGCGCCGACGCGGTGCTGTGGCTCATGGTGACCGACGCACCGGCCCAGGCACGCCTGCGCGCCGCCGCGGCCGGCCACGGCCTGGCGCCCGAGCGGCTGATCTTCGCGCCCTTCATGCAGATCGACCAGCACCGAGCGCGCCTGCCCAACGTCGACCTCGCGCTGGACACCTTTCCCTGCGGCGGCCACACCACCGCCAGCGACGCCCTGTGGGCCGGCGTGCCCGTGCTGGCGCTGCAAGGTCAGGGCTTCGCCTCGCGCGTGGCGGCCAGCCTGCTGACCACGCTGGGCGTGCCCGAACTGGTCTGCCACGACCTGGACAGCTACATGGAGCGCGCCATCGCCCTGGCCGGCGACACCGCCGCCCTGGCGGCGCTGCGCCAGCGCGTGGCCGACGCCCGGCACAGCTCGCCGCTGTTCGACGGCCGGCGCTTCGCCCGCGACCTGCAGGCGCTGATCGAGCGCATGGTCGAGCGCGAACTGCGTGGCCTGGCGCCGGCGCCCCTGGCCGCCACCACCACGGTGACCGGTTGAAACTGCCGGCGAACTGCCCGAAGAAGGCGGCCTTGTTCCGCGCACCAGGGGGCGGGCCGGCTTCCTAGACTGGCCTGAACCTGTCGAGGATGCCGCCGATGTATGCCACCCCCGTGAACCATCCCCCTGCAGCGCTGCCTGACGACCCGCCGCACGAACCGGCCCAGGCGGACCTGGCCGCCCGCCTGAGTTCGCTGGAAGGCTTCAGCAGCCAGCTCGGCCAGGCGGTGGAGGACATCGTCGGCGCCCTGCTCGAAACGCGCGAGAGCGTCGCCCCGCAGGTCAGCGCCCAGGTCGGCGGCCTGCTGGCCGAACCCGTGGCCGGCATCACCGAGGCGCTCACCGCGCTCAACAGGCGCGTGCACGAGCTGGAGCAGCAGGTTCACCTGGAACGTGCCTGCCGCGACCTGGCCGAGGTCTCGCGCTCGCACCCCAAGAGCCGCAGCGTGCTGTTCATGGGCGGGCGCTTCTTCGGCGACAACGTCAAGTACACCTACCTGGCCTGCCGCGACTACGCCCTGGCCAACGACGTCGAGCTGCTGTACCTGCCCTTCAACGCCGAGGTCGAGGCCACCGTGCGCGGACTCGGCGGCGACTGCCTGCCGCACACCTGGACCGACTGGAGCGGCGACGACGTGACACGCGCCCTGTCGACCGCCGTGCTCGTGACGAGCGACCACCTGCTGTGCGCCAACCCATACGCCGGCGCCCTGCTGGCCGGCGCGCGCCACGTGCAGCTGTGGCACGGCGTGTCGATCAAGGAGATCGGCTACCGCAACCTGCCCGGCCTGGCCAGGTTCACTCCGCACACCGCGCGGGTGCTGCGCACCAGCGGGCACTTCGCCAGCCTGGTGGGCACCTCGCCGGCACTGGAAAGCGACTGGCGGCGCTGGTTCGGCTTCGACCGCTACAGCGACGCCGGCTACCCGCGCAACGACGTGCTGCACCGCACACCCACGCCAGACGACCTGATCAACGCCGACATCGCCACCTACGAACGCATGATGGAAACGCGCGCGCGCGCAAAACCTGTCTATGTCTACGCACCGACCTTCCGCGACGGCGCCCGCGGCAGCTGGCTGCTGGAGGTCGGCCTGGAGCGGGTCGCCGCCGCGGTCGATGCCCTGGGCGGCCTGCTGGTCGTCAACCTGCACCCGGTCGAGCAGCCGCTGCAGGCCAGGCTGGCCCAGGCCTTGCCGGGCGTGAGCTTCGTGCGTCCGGACAGCGACCTGTACCCGCTGCTGACCGCCAGCACCGCCCTCATCACCGACTACTCGTCGCTGATGTTCGACTACCTGCACCTGGACCGTCCCATGGTGCTGTTCCGCCCCGATCACGCCGACTACCAGGAGCACTCGCGCCGGCTGTTCGACGCCAAGCTGGCCGAGCTGCCCGCCCCGGTCGTGACGCAGGCCGACGAGCTGATCGCCCTGCTGCGCTGCCCCGGCGAGCTCGACCGCCCGGCCGAGCGTGTGGTGCGCCACACGCTGTACGAGCGCCTGTTCAGCGTGCGCGACGGCAGCTCGGCACGCAAGGTGTGCGAGCTGGTCGGCACCGAACTCGAGCGCGCCCTGGCCCCGCGCCTGTACCGCTGAGCACACGGCCAGGCACCGCCCGAGGAACCGCCATGCCCCGCACCGTCATCACCTACGGCACCTTCGACCTGTTCCACGTCGGCCACCTGCGCCTGCTGCAGCGCCTGCGTGCGCTGGGCGACCGGCTCATCGTGGCGGTCTCGACCGACGAGTTCAATGCCGTCAAGGGCAAGAAGACCACCATCCCCTACGAGGACCGCTGCGAGATCGTGCGCGCCATCCGCGGCGTGGACCTCGTCATCGCCGAGCGCCACTGGGGCCAGAAGGTCACCGACATCCAGCAGCACCAGGTCGACCTGTTCGGCATGGGCTCGGACTGGGCCGGCAAGTTCGACGAACTGCGCGCCTGGTGCGACGTGATCTACCTGCCGCGCACCGACGGCGTGTCCAGCACCCAGATCAAGCAGCTGTTGTCGGCCGCCGGGCAAGGCGTCGTGCGCGCCGAGGCGCTGCGCATCGCAGCCTGACACGACCGCACATGCGGCCATGCTGATGGGGCCAGCCGGGCACCAAGCGGCACGCAGGAACCGGCCCAGCCGTCAGCCTGTAGGAATTTGCCTGACAAGGTGCATGGAAGAAAGCGGACTCAAGTCGCAGAAACAGGCCGATATCCCCATCCAGTTCATCTGCTCACAATCCATCTCACGTTGATACCGAAGCCGAACGCACCAGGAGCACCGAGATGAACACCGAACTGATCCTCGCCGAAATCCGCGAAGCCAATCTTTCCTATCTCATGCTCGCCCAGACCCTGATCCGCGCCGACCGCGAGCAGGCGCTGTTCCGGCTGGGCATGTCGGAGGAATCCGCCACGCTGCTGGCCACGCTGTCGCCCGCGCAGATCATGAAGATCGCCTCCAGCAACACCCTGCTGTGCCGCATGCGCGTGGACGACGACCTGGTCTGGAGCCTGCTCACCAACCACGGCAAGGGTGCCGCCAACGATGGCGTGAGCCGCCTGCACGCCAACATCCTGATGGCCGGCAGGCACCAGGAAGCCGCCTGAGCCTCGAACCGCCGCCCGGCCCGATTCCCCGCACCGTCCCGATCCGCCCGCGCGCAGTTCCCCTGCTGCGCGCGCCCGTCAACCGTCATCCGGGGGGCTGCCACTGACCACAGGCAGCTTTTCGTGCCCGTTCTCGTGTGTCATGTTCGTCTCCTCCCAGCACCACTCGGGTGCTTTTGCGGGGCCTGCAGTTGCAGGCCCTTTTTTTTGGCCGCCTCGTTTTCCCGCGCATCGCTCGCCCCGCCCCACGGACCGCTTGTAGGAATTGGCCTGACACGCTGCGCAGAAAAACAGGGACTCAAGTCGCAGATCTAGGCCGATATCCCGGCCCAGTTCGGATGCTCACAATTCATCTCACGTTGATACCGAAGCCCAACGCACCAGGAGCACCGAGATGAACACCGAACAGATCCTCGCCGAGATCCGCGAAGCCAACCTCTCCTATCTGATGCTCGCCCAGACCCTGATCCGCGCCGACCGCGAGCAGGCGCTGTTCCGGCTGGGCATGTCGGAGGAATCCGCCACGCTGCTGGCCGCGCTGTCGCCGGCGCAGATCATGAAGATCGCCTCCAGCAACACCTTGCTGTGCCGCATGCGCGTGGACGACGACCTGGTCTGGAGCCTGCTCACCAACCACGGCAAGGCCTCGGCCAACGACGGCGTGTCGCGCCTGCACGCCAACATCCTCATGGCCGGACGCCATCAGGAAGCAGCCTGAGCCACGCCAGGCGTGAGCGGATCAAGATGAACATCGGCCAAGCCTTGCCCGGCACCGTCGAGACGACACAGAGCAACGGGTAAACCAGAGCGAGACCCATCATGCGAGCCAAGAGCATCCTCACCGAAGCCAAGCAGATCGACCGAGCCGTCACGCTCATCAAGCTGGGCGCGCGCCTGCAGGTGCTGGAGTCGGAGACCGACCTGTCCTACGAGCGGCTGCTGCGCCTGTACAAGGAAGTGGCCGGCAAGTCGCCCAGCAAGGGCCAGCTGCCCTTCTCGACCGACTGGTTCATGACCTGGCAGCCCAACATCCACGCCTCGCTGTTCCTCAACATCCACGAGTACCTGAACAAGGTGGCCGAGATGGACGAGATCGACACCGTCATCAAGGCCTACCAGCTCTACCTGGAACAGACCCAGGCGCAGAGCCTGGAGCCGCTGCTGTCGGTCACGCGCGCCTGGCGCCTGGTGAAGTTCGTCGACAACGGCATGCTGACCATGACCACCTGCTCGCACTGCGGCGGCCATTTCGTCACCCACCCGCACGAGATCGCTAAGCACTTCGTGTGCGGCCTGTGCAACCCGCCTGCACGCGCCGGCAAGGGCAAGGCCCAGGGTGCGCTGCAGATGCAGTGAGGCATTTCTGGTTCGTGTTCAGTACGCCGCCTCCCGGCATCCTCGTGATGCATTCGATGGGCCTGTGATTCACAGGCCCTTTTTTTTCAGCTCCGGCGACCGATAAGGAGCACAGGACCAACCGCCCCACCTGCCTACGCGCCAACGCCATGCCACTCATCGCCCTCCCGTCCCTGTACGTGCGGAGTCAGCGCAGCCTGCCGTTCTCCGCCTATGACGCCCAAGGCCACCTGCTGCTGGGCCCGGACCTGCCACTGACCGAGGGGCTGGCCCAGCGCCTGGGCGACGGCCAGTCGATCTATGCCGATGCCGACGAGGTGGCGCCGTGGCGCGAGGTCATCACGCACACGCTGCGTCAGCTCGCGCGCAAGCCGCGCCCGGGCGGCATGCCCGCACCGGTGCGCCTGGCCGGCCTGAGCGTGCCTGGCGCCGACACGGTGGTCGACACCGGCCAGGGTGGCCCGGCCGTGAACGCGCGCGGCGTGCTCGACCGCCCCGCCAGCAGGTTCGACGCCGGCAGCGCCAGCGACGAGGGCCGCGCCATCACGGGCGCGCTGGCCGCCGCCCTGCGCGACAGCGGCCGCCTCGACGTCGACTGGCTCACCGCCTGTGTCATCGCGCTGGCCTATGTGCGCGAACTGGCGCACCGCGCCCCCGAGGTCGCGCTGTTCCTGCCCATGCAGCACTGTGCCCATCACCACAGCAGCTACACCGCCAACCACGCCTTCCTGTGCACGGTGCTGGTCGAACGCGCAGCGCGCCTGCTGGGCTGGCCCGACACCGAGATCGACGCCCTGACCTGCGCCACCGTCACCATGAACGTCGGCATGAGCCAGCTGCAGGACCAGCTGGCCCAGCAGAGCGACCCGCTGCGGCCGGACCAGCGCCGCATCGTTGACGAGCACCCGCAGGTCGGTGCCCGCCTGCTGGAACAGGCGGGGGTGACAGACCCGCTGTGGCTGGACGTGGTGCGCCTGCACCACAGCGACGACCTGGAACGGCGCCAGCACACCGAACCCGCGGCCCGCCTGGCCCGCCTGCTGCAGCTGGTCGACCGGTATACCGCCAAGATGAGCCGGCGCAAGGGACGTGTGCCGATGTCGTCCCTGGCCGCGGCCCGGGATACCTGCCTGCCCCGCCAGGGTCAGCCCGATGCCCTGGCCGCCGCCCTGCTCAAGGCCCTGGGCCTGTACCCGCCCGGCAGCTACGTGCGCCTGGCCAGCGGCGAGATCGGCGTGGTCGTCGCCAGCGGCACACGCGCCGACCGCCCGCGCGTGGCGGTGCTGGTGGGCGCCAGCGGCTCGCCGCTGAGCGACCCCATCCTGCGCGACACCAGCCAGGCCGGCCGCGAGGTCGCCGCACCACTGGGCGCCGACGACGTGCGGGTGCGCATGCCGGCCGAACGCCTGCTCGCACTGGTCTGAGCGGGCGCAGCCGCACGCGCGCCCATCCGACCTGAAATGAAATGCGCCTGCCCAGCACGGCTACTCGGCGCATGGCCCGGGCTCGGCCGAGCG
>JBJOKY010000045.1:0-17754 GCA_046045865.1 Pseudomonadota bacterium
CAGCGCAGGTCGGCCGGCCACCAGTCGCCCGAGCTGCCGGGCGGGGGCGGCACGAACAGGCTGGCCTGGCCGACCCTGGCGGAGCCGCCCGCACCCGCACCCGCACCCGCACCAGCGTAGCTGCCCTGGCTCTGCCCGGTGAACTGGCCACCGCCGCCCTGGCTCTGCGACTGGAAGCTGCCGCTGCGCAGCAGGTCGGGCTGGTTGGCGACGATGTCGGCCAGCTCGCTGCACAGGCCGTCGATGCGGCCCTTGAGGTAGTTGTTGAACATGTCCGACACCATGGTCATGCCACCACGCATCCACTGGCCGGAGCCGGAGAACTCGTCGTGGTTGAACTGGGCCATGCTGCCGTTGCCGGCAATGACGGCGTCGAGCATGGTCAGCGTGGCGTCGATGCCGAAGCCATGCCGCTGGGCCACGCCGGCGATGAGAGCCTGGCCGGCCGGGGTGAGTTGTCGCATGGGCGGCGTCCTGGCCGCCCGGGGCAGGCGGCGTTTGAAAACTAGGGGCGGCGATTGTGCGCCCCGGGGCGTGACACGGCCATCCGGCCTGTCCCCCGCCCGCCATGCACGCGGCGTGCCTGCGGCCGCCACCCTGCCCCGCGGCGCTTCAGGCGCTTCAGAACTCGAAGCCGCCGGCCAGGCGCAGCGCGCGCGAGGCCTCGCCCGACAGCATGGCGACGAAGCGCCGCGCCAGCGCCGCCTGCGCCGTGTGGCTGCTCACCGCCGCGGTGTAGACCGTGGCCAGCTCGAAGCGCGCCGGCAGCGCACCCACCAGCGTGACGCCTGCGCTGTAGTTGATCTCGGTGATCTGGGTGCAGCCGATCAGGCCGGGTTCGGCGCAGGCGGCCATCTCGCGCATGGCCGTGGCGCCGTTGGGAAAGGTACGCAGGCGTGGCGCCAGCACGTCGTGCACGCCCAGTTCGCGCATCACGTTGGCGAAATGGATGCCGGCGGTGGCACGCACCGGGTCGGGAAAGTAGATCGCGCTGGCGCCCAGCAGGGCGGTCTTCAGGCCCTCGGGCGTGCTCACGTCCGGCCGCCCGGCACCGGCCGGCACGGCCACGCCGGTGCGCACCCGCCCCAGCGGGGCGCGGCTCAGGCCGGCCAGTGCACCGGCCTCGACCAGCTCGCCGATCATCGAGTCGGTCACGATCATGACGTCGCAGGGCTCGCCGGCCTGCAGCGCCTCCTTCATGGCGCCGACCGCGCCATAGCGGCCTTCGAGCAGCGCGCCGCCGTCGGGTGCGGCCAGGAAGGGCTCGCGCAAGGCCTCGACCAGGCCCTTGGCGGCGCCGGCGCACAGGAAGTGCAGCTTGGGGGGTGGGGTGCTCATCGTGGGGGTGGCTGTCGTTCGGGAGTTGTCAGGCCGGCGCGCGACGCAGAGCGGCCGCCGGGCCTCATTCCGCCTTGGCGCCCGAGACCTTGACGATCTCGGCCCACTTGGCGATGTCGCCCTGCATGTAGCGGGTGAACTCGTCGACACCCATGCTCATGGCCGTCGTGCCCTGGGCGGCCCAGGCGCGCCGCACCTCGGGGTTGGCGGTGATCCTGGCCAGCTCGGCGTTGAGCTTGCCGACGATGGCCGCGGGCGTGCCCCGCGGCGCCATCAGGCCCAGCCAGATGGTGGCCTCGTAGCCGGGCACGCCGGCCTCGCCGACGGTGGGCACGTCGGGCAGGGTGGCCGAGCGCTGCCTGCCGGTGGTGGCCAGGGCCTTGACCTTGCCGGCGCGGATGTGTTCGCTCATGGTCGGGATGGCGTCGAACATCATGTCGACCTGGCCGCCCAGCACGTCGGTGCGTGCACCCGCGCTGCCCTTGTAGGGCACGTGCAGGATGTCCACGCCGGCCATGAACTTGAGCAGCTCGCCCGCCATGTGGTAGGGCGTGCCGGGGCCGGACGAGGCATAGCTCAGCGCCCCGGGCCGCGCCTTGGCCGCCTTGAGCAGCTCGGCCAGGCTGGTGGCCGGCAGCGCGGCCTTGGTGACCAGCACCAGGTCGGAGTAGTTGATCGGTGCGACCGGCACGAAGTCGCGCATGAGCTGGAAGGGCTTGTTCGCGATGAGCGACTCGTTCACCGTGTGCGTGTTCGACATCAGCAGCAGGGTGTAGCCGTCGGGCGCGCTCTTGGCCACGGCGTCGGTGCCGATCACCGAGCCGGCACCGGGGCGGTTGTCGATGAGGAAGTTCTGACCCAGGCTGTCCTGCAGGCGCTGGGCGACGTAGCGCCCGAACACGTCGGCCGAGCCGCCGGGCGCGAAGGGCACGATCACACGCACCGGCCTGGAGGGGTAGTCGGGCGCGGCCTGGGCAGGAGGGGTCTGCGCACGCGCGGCGGCCGGCCACAGCAGCAGGCCGGCCAGCAGTGCTGCCGGCAGCCGGGCCGCGGCCCGCAGCGGGAGGTTGGTCGGGGTCATGCAGGTCTCCTGGTTCCTGTCGCCGGTGCGCGCCCGGCGTCAGGTGTGACAGGGATCACGGCCGGGCCGGCCAATCTAGCCGCGGCCCCGGGGACGGTCAATCGGGTGGCGCACCCGCCCGGGCTTGGGTAGACCCGGCTGCACGGCGGCGCGCTTGCGGCGATAGTCGTCGGATCACCGTACCACTTCGGCGCACGCGCGGCAGCCTGACCGGCTGCGCCCACCAGGAGACGACACGATGCGACTTGCCACCTACACCCACGCCGGCACCCGCCAGGTCGGCCTGGTCTCGGCCGACGGGCTGAGCGTGACGCCGCTGGCGCTGGACGCCGGGCAGGCGCGCCGCGGCGCGCTGGCGCTGGTCGAGGCCGCTGCAGCCGGCCAGCCGCTGCCCGGGCCGGCCGGCGCGCCGGTCTCGATCACCGCGGTGCGGCTGCAGGCGCCCATCCCGCTGCCGCGCCGCAACCTGTTCTGCGTCGGGCGCAACTACCACGCCCACGCCAGGGAGCTGCGCGACTCGGTGTTCAAGGACAACACCAGGACGGTCGACGCCTGGCCCATCGTCTTCACCAAGGTGCCCGAATGCGTGGTCGGCCCGGCCGACGTGGTGCGCCTGCCGGGCGCGGCCATCTCGAGCCAGATCGACTACGAGGCCGAGCTGACCGTGGTGATCGGCCGCGGCGGGCGCAACATCACGCGCGCCGAGGCCATGGGCCACGTCTGGGGCTACACCATCGTCAACGACGTGACGGCGCGCGACGTGCAGATCCGCCACGCCCAGTGGGACCTGGGCAAGAGCTTCGACACCTTCTGCCCCATGGGCCCGTGGCTGGTGAGCGCCGACGAGGTGGACGGCAACGACACGCGCGTGCGCTGCTGGGTCAACGACGAGCTGCGCCAGGACGCGCGCACCACCGACCTGATCTTCGACATCCCGACGCTGATCGAGACCTGCTCGCGCGGCATCACCCTGCACCCGGGCGACCTCATCGCCACCGGCACGCCGGCCGGCGTGGGCATGGGCATGGACCCGCCGCGCTGGCTGCGCCACGGCGACGAGGTGCGCATCGAGATCGACGGCGTGGGCGTGCTGGTCAACCGCTTCGAGGAGCAGCAGGCATGACGCCCGCCACCACCCGCCGCCGCCTGCTCGCAGGCGCGTGCACCGCCACGGCACTGGCCGCCCTGCCCGGCCTGGCCGGCGCGCAGGCCGCGGCTGCCTGGCCCGACAGGCCCGTCACCATGATCGTGCCCTTCCCGCCCGGCGGCGTGGCCGACACCGTGGCCCGCCCGGTGGCCGAGGCGCTGGCGCGCGAGCTGGGCCGCCCGGTGGTGGTGGAGAACAAGGCCGGCGCCGGTGGTGCCCTGGGCATCGGCCTGGCGGCACGCGCGCCGGCCGACGGCTACACGGTGCTGCTGAGCCTGTCGTCCATCTCCATCCTGCCCGAGGCGGACGCCGTGCTGCAGCGCAAACCGGGCTACACCCTCGGCCAGTTCCTGCCCATCGCGCGTTTCACCGCCGACCCCACCGTGCTGGTGGTGCGGGCCGAAGCGCCGTGGAAGACGCTGGCCGACTTCGTCGCCGACGCCAGGAAGCGCCCCGGCGCGATCAATTACGGCAGCTCGGGCAACTACGGCACCATGCACGTGCCCATGGCCATGCTGGGCCACGCGGCCGGGCTGCAGCTCACCCACATCCCCTACACCGGCGCGGGGCCGGCGGTGCTGGCGCTGATCGGCGGGCAGGTCGACGCCGTGGCCAGCGGCCCGAGCACCGTGGTGCAGCACATCAGGGCCGGCAAGCTGCGCGCCCTGGCGCACTGGGGCGAGCAGCCGCTCGCCGCCCTGCCCGAGCTGCCCAGCCTGCAGCAGGCCGGCTACGCCACCCGCTTCGCCCAGTGGTCGGCGCTGTTCGTGCCGGCCGGCACGCCCGAGGCCGTGGTGCAACGGCTGCGCGCCGCCGCACGCAAGGCCGCCGCCGACCCGCAGGTGCTGGCCACCATCGGCAAGGCCGGCAGCCCGGTCGACTACCTAGACGCCCCCGAGTTCCAGACCTACTGGGACGCCGACGCCCGCCTCATGACCGAGGCGGTGCGCCAGATCGGCAAGCTGGAGTGAGCACCGGCGCGCAGCGCGCGGAGCGCGCTCAGGGGGGGCCGAAGCCACGCGCCAGGAAGACCGCGCGGCCCGGGCCGGTGCTCAGGTAGTCGATCAGCGCCGCGCCCTCGGCCGCGCCGGCGGCGCTGCCCATGACCGCTGCGCTGTAGACCGTCACCTTCTGCAGCGTGGCGGGCAGCGAGCCGGCGATGCGCACGCCCGCCACGGGCAGCAGCTCGGTCATCTGCTGGAAGGCGATCTCGACCTCGCCGCGCGCCACCTTCTCGGCAATCATGCCGCCCTCGCCCAGCACCGCCTTGGTGCGCACCTGGTCGCGCAGGCCCAGGCGTGGCAGCACGACCTCGTCCATGTGCTTGCCGCTGGTGCCGCGCGCGGGGTCCATGTAGGTGACCGATTTCGCCTGCAGCAGGGCGCGCCGCAGGCCTTCTTCAGTGGCGATGTCCAGCGCCGGGGCGTCCGCGCGCACCGCCACGCCTATGCCCACGGTGCCCAGGTCGCGGCGCGTCGCGGCGCGGGTCAGGCCGGCGGCCTCGACGGCGGCGAAATTCTCCAGCGGCAGGATGACGACGTCGGCCCGGCCGCCTTCGGCCAGGTGACGGCGCAGCTCGCCGGCCGTCATGTAGCTGATGCGCAGGGTGTGGCCGCTGGCGGCCTGCCAGCGCGGCGCGATCTCGGCCAGCGCGGGCTTGACGGCCCCGGCGCTGAAGACGACCAGCTCGCGCGCGCCGGCCAGGGCGGGCCAGGTGCAGCTCAGCGCCAGCACCAGGGCGGGCAGCAGCAGCCGGCGGCAGCACCAGGCGGCGGCGGCGGCGGCAGAGGCGGGCACGGGCACGGGGGCGGGGGCGGGGGCGGGGGCGGGGGCCGGGCACTTCATCATGGTCAGCTTCCTGGTGGCCGTGGCCGGCCTCGATGCGGGCGGCGGTTGCCCGGGACTGTACGGCCGCCGCTCAGGCCGGGCCAGGGCATGCGGCACGCGTTTTCAGCGCAGGGCCAGTCCAGGCAGGCAGGCGCGCAGCTGCTGCAGCACGACCTCGGCCGGCCAGCGCCAGCAGGCGTCCAGGCCGGCGGCGCCTGCCTGGTCGTGGCGCGGCTGCGCCTGCCACTGCTGCAGCACCCAGTGGCGTGCGCCCAGGGCCTGCAGCTCGGCCGCCAGGTCGAGCAGGCAGCGGTCGTCCTGCAGCGCAGGGTGGTAGGTGGTGCGCAGCTCGTGCGCCACGCCGCTGGCCAGCAGCAGCGCCAGGCTGCGCCGCGCGGCCCGGCCGCTGCGCGACGCACCGGTGAGGTCGGCGTAGTCGTCCAGACTGGTCTTCACGTCCAGGCCGACCCAGTCGAGCCCGGGCAGCAGGGCCTGCAGCCGCTCGGGCGCGATGCCGGCGGTGTGCAGGCCGACGCGGTAGCCCAGCGCACGCACCTGGGCAATGGCGGCCGGCAGTGCGGGGTCGAGCGTGGGCTCGCCGCCGCTGAAGACCACGCCGTCGAGCAGGCCCACGCGCGCGGCCAGCACCTCGTGCACGGCCTGCCAGCTCTGGTCGCCGGGGCCGGCGCCGGTCTGGCCGGGCGGGACGTCGAAGGGCTGGGCGCAGCGCCGACGCGGCTGCAGCTGCGGGTTGTGGCAGTAGACGCAGCGCCAGGGGCAGCCCTGCACGAACACCACGGCCACCAGCTGGCCCGGCCAGTCGGTGGTGCTGAAGGACACGAAGCCGCCGACGTCGAGCATGTGCGGGTGGCCGGCGCTCAGACGCAGGCCTTGCTGATGCGCCCGGCCGGCTGCGGCTGCGGCTGCGGGCTGGCGCCGCTGGCGGCCGACGCGCCGGCCAGCTCGAAATAGCGCCGCTCGGCGAACTCGCCCTGCTTGCCGATGTTGAACGAGGCCCGGGGGCGGTGGTAGCCCATCACGCGCGTCCAGACCTCGCAGCGCTGGCGTTCGTGCTCTTCGAGCAGGGGGTGGACGAGGGGCGTGAGGCTGTGGCTCATGGGGGGGTGATCCTGTATGGCGTGCGAAGGTCGGTCGGTCTGGCGCGCTTGCGCGCCAGCGCCTCGTCGTCGCACCTGGGGCAGAAGGCGTGTTCGCCGGCCAGGTAGCCGTGCGTGGGGCAGATCGAGAAGGTCGGCGTGACGGTGATGTAGGGCAGGCGGAAGCGGGTGAGCGCACGCCTCACCAGTTCGCGGCAGGCGGCAGCCGAGCCCATGCGTTCGCCCAGGTACAGGTGCAGCACCGTGCCGCCGGTGTACTTGCGCTGCAGCGGCTCCTGGCGCTGCAGGGCCTCGAAGGGGTCCGCCGTGAACCCGACCGGCAGCTGCGAGCTGTTGGTGTAGTAGGGCTGCGCGGACGTGCCGGCCTGCAGGATGGCGGGGAAGCGCTTCCTGTCTTCCTTGGCGAAGCGGTAGGTCGTGCCCTCGGCGGGCGTGGCCTCCAGGTTGTAGAGGTGGCCGGTGTCTTCCTGCAGGGCGACGATGCGGCTGCGGATGTGGTCCAGGTAACGCAGCGCCAGGGCCTCGCCGGCCGGGGTGGTGATGTCGTCCCCGTCGGCCGTGAAGTTGCGGATCAGCTCGTTGATGCCGTTCACGCCTATGGTCGAGAAGTGGTTGCGCAGCGTGCCCAGGTAGCGCTTCGTGTACGGGAACAGGCCGTTGTCGATGTGGCCCTGGATGGTCTTGCGCTTGATCTCCAGGCTCGTCCTGGCCAGCTCGATCAGGCGGTCGGTGTGCGCCAGCAGCGCGGCCTCGTCACCCGCGTGCAGATAACCCAGGCGGGCGCAGTTGAGCGTCACCACACCCACCGAGCCGGTCTGCTCGGCCGAGCCGAACAGGCCGTTGCCGCGCTTGAGCAGTTCGCGCAGGTCCAGCTGCAGCCGGCAGCACATCGAACGCACCATCTGCGGCTCCAGGTCGCTGTTCAGGAAGTTCTGGAAGTAGGGCAGGCCGTACTTGGCCGTCATCTCGAACAGGCGCTCGGTGTTGGGGTGGGCCCAGTCGAAATCCCTGGTGATGTTGTAGGTCGGGATGGGGAAGGTGAAGGCGCGGCCCTTGGCGTCGCCCTCCATCATCACGTCGATGTACGCCTGGTTGATCAGGTCCATCTCGGCCTGCAAGTCGCCGTAGGTGAACGGGCATTCCACGCCCGCGATCACCGGCACCTGCTCGCGCAGGTCGGCCGGGCAGGTCCAGTCGAAGGTGAGGTTGGTGAAGGGCGTCTGCGTGCCCCAGCGCGAGGGCACGTTGAGGTTGTAGATCAGCTCCTGCAGGCACTGCCGCACCTGCGTGTAGCTCAGCTGGTCGGCACGCACGAAGGGTGCGAGGTAGGTGTCGAAGCTGCTGAAGGCCTGGGCGCCGGCCCATTCGTTCTGCAGCGTGCCCAGGAAGTTGACGATCTGCCCCACCGCCGCCGACAGGTGCTTCGGCGGCTTCGCCTCCACCTTGCCCGGCACGCCGTTCAGGCCCTCGTGCAGCAGCGTGCGCAGCGACCAGCCGGCGCAGTAGCCCGAGAGCATGTCCAGGTCATGGATGTGGATCTCGGCCTCGCGGTGCGCCAGCCCCACCTCGGGCGGGTAGACATGCTCCAGCCAGTAGTTGGCGATCACCTTGCCCGACACGTTGAGGATCAGCCCGCCGAGCGAATAGCCCTGGTTGGCATTGGCGTTGACGCGCCAGTCCTGCCTGCCCAGGTATTCGTTGACCGAACGCTCCACGTCCACCGCCACGGCCCGGCCCTGCCGCAGCAGGCGGTGCTGTTCGCGGTAGACGATGTAGGCGCGCGCCGTGGCGAAGCAGCCCGCCGCGTTGAGCACACGCTCCACCTCGTCCTGGATCTGCTCGACGCTGGTGACGCGCCAGCGCAGGCGGGCGCTCACCGCCTCGGCTAGCGCGGCGGCGCGTGCGGCGTCGAACTCGCCTGTGGCTGCGCCGGCCCGGGCCAGGGCCGAGGCGATCTTGGCGACGTCGTAACCCACCGTGCCGCCTTCGCGCTTGATCACGGCCACCGGGGTGGCGAGGGCGGCCAGGGGCGCTGCGGCAAGGTCGGGTCGGGTCATGGCGGCTTCCGGCTGGGACACTAGATATAGCGTCCACCAGACAACCAGGACGCCATGGGCAGTGTATGAACCACCCCCGCACCGGCCCATTGATGCAGCGCAGTAAGGCGTGCCGGCGCCGCCGCGACCAGCCTGGCCGCGTGCCACACGCAAGGCTGCCGTTCAGCCCTGCTGCTTGAACGCCATCACCGCCTGGTTGCGCAGCGTGCGCAGCAGGCCGAGCTCGCGCTCGCTGAGCTCGATGGCACCGGGGCGGGCGTGGTCGGCGTAGATGAGCGCGAAGGTCGCGCCCTTCATCACCAGGGGCAGCAGCACGAAGCTGGGCGCGCCGACGCGGGCCTGGTACCAGGCGGGCAGGCGCGTGGCGATCTTCAGGTCGGTCGCGTCGGCGATCAGGGTGTCGACGCCGCGCTGGCAGACCGCGCCGAACAGGTCGACCGCACGGCCCGGCACGGCGTGCAGCGGGATGCGGAAGGCCTGCACCAGGCCGGCCGCGGGCTCGACCCCGGCGCCCAGGCCGAAGCGCCCGGTCAGGCTGCCACAACGCGGGTCACGCAGGCAGAACACCACGCGCTGCAGCTCCAGGCCGCGGTAGATGGTTTCCAGCACGGTGCGCAGCAGGTCGTTGAGCCGCACGTCGCCGACCATCTCGTTGCTCACGTCCTCGATGCCCGCGGCCAGCACGGCCTCGCGCGCCGCACCGTCCAGCCGCCGCGGCAGGGCGGGCCGCGGCGCCGGCACCTGCGTGGCGTCGTGGTGCTGGCCTGCGGCAGCAGCAGTGGCAGCAGTGGCAGGGGCGCGGTCGAGCACCTGGGTGCGCTCGACTGCCTCCCCGCTGCGCGCCACGACCTGGGTGCGTTCCAGCGCCTGGGTGGCCTGCAGCTGGTGCGGGGTGAGCGAGTCGTCCACCGCCGGGTCGCCGCCGGCCGCCCGGGTCGTCTGCACCGGTGTGAGCGGCGCCAGCAGGCGCTGGCCGGGCGAGTGTTTGGGCAGCGCGATGTTCATGGCCAGCGCCATCTGCGCCACCTCGTGGCGCGCGGCGTCGGCGGCATGGTCGAAGCGCTCGGGGCTCGTGCCCAGCGCGCGGGCGTAGCGCTGCGCCAGCGCGTGCACGCGGGCGCGGGCCTCGACCGGCTCGCTGTGCAGCACGGTGTCGGCCACCTGGTTGGCGGCGTGGGCCAGCCAGCGCTGGCGCTCGGCGGGCTGCTCGTCCAGATGCGGCGGCGGCTCGCCCTGCGGGTGGTGCATGGCCTGCTGCAGCGGTCTGGGCAGGCCCCACTGGCGCGCCACGCCCAGGCCGAGCTGCTCGAAGCTCATGCCCAGCACCTGGGTCGCGGCGGCCTGCTCGCTCACCGCCGGGGCCAGGTCGCCGGCCTGGCCGGGCCGGTGGTCGGGCCGGGTGATGCGGCGGATCTGCTCGGCCTCCTCGGGGAAGTAGAACTCGGTCAGCGTGCGGCCCAGGTTGTGGAACATGGCGCACAGGAAGACCTCCTCGTCCTCGCGCGGGTTGGTGCACAGCTCGCGCGCCAGGTTGGCGGCCATGAGCGAGCGCAAAAACTCCACGCGCAGGCGCTGCGCGTGCGCCTTGTTCTCCATGTGCTCGAGCAGGATGAGCGACAGCGCCATGTTGCGGATGCCGGCAAAACCCACCAGCGCCACGGCGCGCGACACCGTGGTGATGCTGCCGCCGCCGGCGTGCCTGAAGTGCACGGTGTTGACCAGGCGCAGCAGCTTCTGCGTCAGGGCCACGTCCTTGAGGATCTCGTTGGACAGGCCCGACAGGCTGGCCAGCTCGGAATACGTCAGCCGCTGGATGCGCCCGACCGAATCGGACATGGCCGGGAAGTCGCTGCGGCTGCGCATGCGGCGCAGCAGGAACTCGAGCGCCGCGCCGCCGTCCCGGCCACCCTCGGCCACCGGCGTGGCGGCAGGATGCAGCCAGTGCACCAGCGCATCGAGCATGGCCTGCGCGCTGGGCCAGCGCTGCGTGCGCTCGCGCGCCAGGCCGCGCTGCACGATGGCGCGCAGCGCGTCGTCCACGTCGGCGCCCAGCTCGGCCGGCAGCGCCAGGTCGGTGCCGATGACACGCTGCACGGCGCGCCAGGGATCGGGGTCGTGGTTCAGGCGCCGCCCGCCCAGCATCTCGGCCAGCAGCACGGCGGTGGCGAACACGTCCATGCTGGCGGCCGGCGGCTCGCCGCGCGCCGCCTCGGGCGAGAGGTAGCCGGGCGTGCCGACGATGGTCGGCTCGGTCGCCCCCTGGACGGCGTGCTCGTTCAGCCGCGCGGCGATGCCGAAATCCATCACGCGCGCGCGCCCGCTGGCGTCGACCAGCACGTTGGAGGGTTTCAGGTCGCGGTGCACCACGCCGGCCTCGTGCGCGGCCTGCAGGCCGGCCAGCACGCCGGCCACCAGTTCCACCGCCAGGCGCGCCGGCCAGACCGATCCGCCGCCGGGCGGGCGGTCGGCCAGGGTGCGGCCCGGCACGTACTCGAACACCATGCAGCACTGGCCGTCGTGCATGTCGGCCTCGAACACCGGCACGATGTTGGGATGGGTCAGGCGGCTGACGGCGCGCGCCTCGTGCAGCCATTCGTCCACCGCCACGGCGTCGGCGTCCGGGCGCAGCAGCTTCAGGGCCACCTCGCGGTCCAGCCGCGGGTCGTGGGCCAGCCAGACGGTGGCCTGCGCGCCCTCGCCCAGGCGGCGCAGCAGGCGGAAACGCCCCAGCGTCGGCGCGTCCCGGTCGCCGCTGCCATGCGGAGCGGGCCTGGCCGTTGCACCACCTGCCTGTGCCGTGATCCCCATGGGCGCCACCTGTTGCCGTCGGCCGGCAAGCGCCGGCCCTGTGTAGCCCCGCACTGTGCAGGCAGGCGCTGCCGGGTGAAGGCGCGATAAGCGCGCCCCGGACCCCTCAGGTCACCGCTTGGGCCGCGCACGTGGCAATCGCACCACTTCCGGCCGCCAACGGCAGGAATCCGGCCAATTCCCCGCGTTCAGGGAATGTCCTGACCGCGCCAGCGCAGTTGGAATGCATCGCGCGTCAAGACATCCCCAACCGGCCGAGCGCAGGCCTGATCAAAAAATCAACTCTCGGGAAAAGACACATGAAGAAGATCTGGATCCTGGTCGCCCTCGTGGCCGCCTTCGGCACCGGAGCGGCCAATGCTGCCAACCCCAACCTCATCGTCAATGGCAGCTTCGAGGCGCAGACCATTCCAAATGTCACACCGTACTACCAGTACGTGGGCTCGCTTACCGGCTGGAACGGCACCTCGAACTGGCGCGGCTTCGTTCTTTTCAACGGCAACTACCAACCGGTGGCGGACGGCATCAATGCGGTCCAGTTCGAGTATCCGGCGGACAACCTGTGGCAGGAATTCAGCACCACGATCGGTCAGGCCTATCGGCTGACCTATTCGCTGTCAGCCTGTTGCGGGCCGGCCTACCCGCGTGTGGGTGACCTGTCGGTCACCGTCGGCAACGTCACGGACAACACCACATCGTCCACCAACGTGTTTGCCGCTCACACCCTGGACTTCACGGCGACCGACACGACGACGAGGTTGACCTTCACAAGCAGCAACCCGTCCTTTGACGCCAGCTACCCCCAGCTCGACAACATCAGCGTCACCGCCATCACCGCGGCCGTGCCGGAACCCGGGAGCTACACCATGCTGATGGCCGGCCTGGGCGTGGTCGGCGCGCTGGCACGGCGTCGCCGCCGCCAGGCCTGAGTCGCGGGCACGCCACACCCTCGGGCGGCCGGCACACGACCACCGGCATATACTTCCGACCATGCACCGCCCCCCTGGCCTCCACCACATGACCGACCGATCGGGTGACCACCCGGTCCGTGCGGCCGTGCGTGCTGATCGCGCAGGCGTGGTGGCGGTGCAACAGTCCAAACCCCAACAAAAACAGTTGCTCGTCTGACCGGGGCAGCCGTTCCGTCGTCGGATGAGCGACGGAACGAGGTGCAGCCCGGCACCACCCGGCCGTGGTGGTCGTCCCCCGGATCAGCATGCCAGGCGCCCGGCCCCTCCCGCGGGCCGCAGCCTCCCCCTCCGCAGCCCGCCCCGCGACGGTTTTCACCCTTCGACCGGTCTCGTCGTCGATGCTGGAGATTTCCGATGCAGCCTGCTGCGCCTTCCTCTGTTTCCTCACTTTCCACTGCTCGCACCACCCTGCCCGGCACTGCCGAGCGCCCTGATTTCTCGGGCATCTGGGTGCCGCTCGTCACACCCTTCCTGGACGACGCCGCGCAAGGCGTCGACCACGCCGGCCTGGCCCGCCTGGTGCGCCATCTGGCGCGTGGCGGTGTGGCCGGCCTGGTCGTGTGCGGCACCACCGGCGAAGCTGCGGCGCTGAGTCACGCCGAGCAGCAGGCCGTGCTGGCCACCGTCCGCGCCACGCTGACCGACAGGGCGGTGGCGCCTGTCCACGAGCCGGTGCGCGTCGTCATGGGCGTGTCCGGCGTGACACCGGCCGAGGTGATCGCGCGCCTGGCGGACTTCCAGTCGTTGTGCACGGCCGACGCCGCCACCGGTCATGCAGCGATCGCCGGCTTCCTGGTGCCTGCCCCTACGTATGTGCGGCCGTCGCAGGCCGGCCTGGCGGACTTCTTCCGCCGCGTGGCCGACGCCGCACCGGCGCCGCTGATCGTGTACGACATCCCGGCGCGCACCGGCGTGCGCATCCACACCGACACGCTGCTGGCCCTGGCCGGGCACCCGGCCATCGTCGCGGTGAAGGACTGCGCCGGCGACGAGGCCCACACCCACGCCGTGATCGCCGACGGCCGGCTGCAGCTGCTGGCGGGCGACGACGCGCGCATCTTCTCCACCCTGTGCCTGGGCGGCGCGGGCGCCATCGCCGCCTCGGCCCATGTGCGGCCCGAGCTGTTCGTGGCGCTGCAGGCGCTCGTCGACCGCGGCGAGCTGGCGGCCGCGCGGCGGCTGTGGCGCGCCTTGTGGCCGCTCACGCAGCAGCTGTTCGGCGAGCCCAACCCGGCGCCGGTGAAGGCTGCGCTGGCGCACACGCTGGGCCTGGGCGCCAGCCTGCGCGCGCCCATGACCGCGGCCACGCCGGCCTGCGCGGCGCAGCTGCTGGCCACGCTGCAGGCGCTGCCGGACCACACCACCGTGTAGGCGCGAAGCGCCGGCCGCGCCGCACCTGCCGGCAGGTGCGGCGCAGAATGCGTCGATGAAAGCCCCCCCGCGCCTGCAGGCGCTGATGTCCGAAGGCCTGATCGACAGCGTGGTGCGTCAGCTCATGAGCGGCACGGAGGCCCTGGTCTTCGTCGTGCGCTGTGGTGACGAGACGCGCTGCGCCAAGGTCTACAAGGAAGCCACGCACCGCAGCTTCCGCCAGGCGGTCGACTACACCGAGAACCGCAAGGTCAAGAACAGCCGCCAGGCGCGCGCCATGGCCAAGGGCACGAAGTTCGGCCGCCAGGCGCAGGAGGCGGCCTGGCAGAGCGCCGAGGTCGACGCCCTGTACCGCCTGGCCGGCGCCGGCGTGCGCGTGCCCGTGCCGTACAACTTCCACGAAGGCGTGCTGCTGATGGAGCTGGTGACCGACGCCGAGGGCGCCGCCGCGCCGCGCCTGAACGACGTGGACTTCACGCCCGACGACGCACGCACCCACCACGCCACCTTGCTGCAGGAAGTGGTGCGCATGTTGTGCGCGGGCGTGGTGCACGGCGACCTGTCGGAATTCAACATCCTGCTCGGCGCTGACGGGCCGGTCATCATCGACCTGCCGCAGGCGGTCGACGCGGCCGGCAACAACCACGCGGCACGCATGCTGCTTCGAGACGTGGCCAACCTGCGGGGCTACTTCAGCCGTTACGCCCCCGAACTGCTGGCCACCGACTACGGCCCGGAGATCTGGGGCCTGTTCGAACGCGGCGAGCTGCACCCCGAGGTGGTGCTGACCGGCCGTTACGAACGCCGCCAGGGCGAAGTCGACCTGGCCGGCGTGATGCGCGAGATCGAGGACGCGCGCCTGGAGGAGCAGGACCGCCGCCTGCGCCTGGCCACGCCGCCCTGACCCCCGCCCGTCCATACCGCCCTGCACGGCACCGCCCTGCACCGCACCGCACCACAAGGCCCGCATGATCGAACCGCTGCTGCTCACCTCCACCCGCATCGCCACCTTCGACAACGAACGGGCGCTGACCACCGCCAGCGGCTTCTTCTTCGAACGCGACGGCCGGCTCTTCCTCGTCACCAGCCGGCATGTCTACATCGACACGCCGAGCGAGCACCGGCCCAACCGCATCGAGATCGAGCTGCACACCGACGCGGTCAACCTGACGCTGTCGCACCGGCTGTCGGTCTTCCTGTACCGCGATGGCAGGAGCCTGTGGCGCCAGGGCAGCGACGCCGGCGGCGAGATCGACGTGGCGGCGCTGGAGCTGGACCGCGCCCTGCTGCCGCCCACGGTGGAGCTGCGCTGCTTCACGCCCGCGCACCTGCAGCGTTCGCTCAGCGAGGTGGAGGTGGGCAGCTCGCTGCTGGTGGTGGGTTTTCCGCTCGGCTTCCACGACACGGTGCACCACCTGCCGGTGGTGCGCCAGGCGGTGATCGCCTCGTCCTTCGGCCTGCGTTTCCAGGGCCAGGGCTATTTCCTGACCGATGCGCGCACGCACCGCGGCACCAGCGGCGCGCCGGTGGTGATGCGGGTGCCGGCCGGCCAGGGCGCGATCGGCTCCAGCCACGGCCAGCACTTGCCCTGGAAGCTGCTGGGCGTGCACTCGGCCGGCATGGACATGGGCACGCGCGACCTGCGCCTGGACGAGACCCTGGGCCTGAACTGCGCCTGGTATGCCGACATCCTGCTCACGCTGACGGCGCCCGAGGCCGAGAGCGGCACGGCCCCCACGGCCCGGGCGTCGGCCAACCCGGCCGGCCACGCCGGATCGCGCCGCGCCGTATAAAGCGCCTGGCGGCGCCGCGGCGGCCCGCCCCTGCCGGAGACCTGCACGATGCCAGCGCTCGAACTCATCGCCCCCCGCAGCCACGACCTGGGCGGCGGCTTCACGGTCAAGCGCCTGCTGCCTTCGGCCGCGCGCCAGGCGGTCGGGCCCTTCGTCTTCTTCGACCATTTCGGCCCGGTCGACGCCGCGCCGGGCGACGACCATGACGTGCGCCCGCACCCGCACATCGGCCTGGCCACGCTGACCTGGCTGTTCGAGGGCTCGATGCTGCACCGCGACTCCACCGGCGCGGTGCAGCGCATCGAGCCCGGCGCGGTCAACTGGATGACAGCCGGGCGCGGCGTGGTGCATTCCGAGCGCACGCCCGACGACCTGCGCGGCCGCGCGCGCCGCAGCCACGGCCTGCAGCTGTGGATCGCCCTGCCCGAGGCGCACGAGGAGGACGAGCCCGGCTTCCAGCACGTGGCGGCCGACGCGATCCCGCGCCTGCGGGTGGGCGAGGTCGGCGTGGCCGTGCTGGTCGGCCGGGCCTGGGGGCACCACTCGCCGGTGCAGGTGCTGTCGCCCACGCTCTACCTCGAACTCGACCTGCCGGCCGGCGCGACGCTGACCCTGCCAGCCCCCGACGACGCAGCCGACGCAGGCATGGGCGCCTTCGAACGCGCGGTGTACGGCGTGGACGACGGCTTCGAGGTGGACGGCCAGGCCCTGCCCGCCCACCGCCTGGCCGTGCTGCCGGCGCCCGCGGCCGGGCCAGTGCAGCTGCACGCACCGCGCGCCACGCGGGTGATGCTGATCGGCGGCGCAGCGCTGGGGCGGCGCCACATCGTGTGGAACTTCGTGGCCAGCACGCGCGAGCGCATCGTGCAGGCGCGCGACGACTGGGTCGCGCAACGTTTTCCGGCCGTGCCGGGCGAGACCGGCTTCATCCCCTACCCGACGGGCTGAACGGCCGGCGCCGGGCGCGTCAGGTGGCCAGGCTGGCCAGCTCGACCAGCTCGGCATGCACCCGCACCGCACTGCCCAGCAGTTCGGCGACCGGCAGCGGGCGGCTGTACAGGTAACCCTGCAGCTGGTCGCAGCCCAGGTCGGCGACCCGGCGTGCGCAGGCCAGCAGCCCGGCCGGGTCATGCTCGGTCAGCCGCGAGCCGACCTCGATGACCAGGCGCCCGGGCACCGCGCCGCTGTCCTGCAGGGCCTGCTGCAGGTCGTCCGCGAAGTCCTCGTGCAGGATCTGGTCGACGCCCACGTTCACCGCCAGCGTCAGGTCCTGCAGCCCGGGCTGGGCGGCCCAGTGCGCCAGTTCCTGGCAGGCCGCCTGCAGCACCCAGCTGCCGATGCGGGCCAGGACGCCGCTGTCCTGCGCCAGCGGCAGGAAGATGGCCGGCGGCACCTGGCCACGGCCCGGGCAGTCCCAGCGCAGCAGCGCCTCGGCGCCGGTCAGGCGGGCCTGGCGGTCGAACTGGGGCTGGAACTTGAGCCTGAGCTGACCGCGTTCGACCGCGTGGCGCAGCTGCTGGGTGAGGAAGCCGGCCTCGCCGGGGGCGAGCTGGCAGTCGGGCTCGAAGAAGGCGTGCTTGTTCTTGCCGCCGGTCTTGGCCTGGTACATGGCCACGTCGGCATTCCTGAGCAGGTCGTCGGCCGTGGTGGGCGTCAGGCCGCAGTACTGCGGGTTGCGTGCGCAGGCGGCCAGCTGCTGCTGCTGCCGGTCGATCAGCAGGCGGCGGTTGGGCAGGCCGGTCAGGGCGTCGTGGTAGGCCAGGTGCTCGATGCGCGCCTGCTCGGCCTTGTGCGCGCTGATGTCGCGCAGCACGCCGACCCAGTGGCTGGCCTGGCCGTCGTGGCCGGGCACCTGGGCGATGTCGGCGTCGACCCAGAAGGCACGCCCGTCGCGCGCGTGCACGACGATCTCGCTGCGCACCGGTCGGCCCGCCTCGATCGCCGCGGCGATGCGCGGCAGCTCGGCCCGGTCGGTCTGCGGGCCGGCCAGCTCGGCGCGGCGGTAGCTGGTCTGGCGCTCGAAGGCCTCGTTGACGAAGACGATGCCGTGCGGCTCCTGCGGGCCCGCTCGACCAGCGCCTGCTCGGTGCGGTGGCGCGCGCACAGGGTAGCGGCGAGCTGCTGCACCTCGATGTTGTCGAAGGGCTTCTTGAGGATGAGGAAGCGGTCGCTGCGCGGCCGGCGGCCTGCGCGGCCTGCAGCAGGGCCAGGCCGTCCTGGCCGCGGGTGGCGCCATCGATCTC
>JBJOKY010000277.1:0-6357 GCA_046045865.1 Pseudomonadota bacterium
CCGCTGGGCAAGCTGCTCGGCCAGCCGGTGGTGGTGGACAACAAGCCCGGCGCAGGCGGCACCATCGGCGGGGCCGAGGTGGTGCGCTCGGCGCCGGACGGTTACACGCTGATGCTGGCCAATTCCACGCCGCTGTCGATCGGGCCCTACACCGTGCCCAAGCTGCCCTACGACCCGATCACCAGCTTCACTCACGTGAGCATGCTGGGCACGGCGCCGGTGCTGTTCATGGCCAACCCCAAGACCGGGCCGGCCAGCCTGAAGGACGTGGCCAAGGCCGCCACCGCCACGCCGGGCTACACCTTCGGCTCAGGCGGCCCGGGCTCGATCGGCCACATCATGGGCGAGATGCTCAAGGACACGCTGGGCTTCCAGATGGTGCACGTGCCCTACCGCGGCGGTGCACCCATGACGACCGACCTGATCGCCGGCACCATTCCCGTGGGCATCGACGTGATCACCGCCTACGTGCCCATGCTCAAGAGCGGCCAGATCAAGGGCCTGGCGGTGACGAGCAAGACACGCTCGGCCCTGGCGCCCGACGTGCCGACGGTCGGCGAACTCGGCCTGCCCAAGCTGGAGCACGAGAACTACTTCGGCGTGTCCGGCCCGGCCGGCATGCCCAAGGACGTGGTGGACAAGCTCGCCAAGGCCATCGCCGAGGTGCTGGCCCAGCCCAACGTGATCGACCGCTTCAAGGAGCAGGGCATCACGCCGCTCAAGCTCGGCTCGGTGGAGTACGGCGCCTACGTCTCGCGCCAGGTGGCCGAGTGGGCGCCCGCGATCAAGAAGGCCGACTTGAAGTGACCACCCCCAGCTCGCTTTGCTCGCGCCCCCCGAGGGGGTGCTTGAACCAGCGGCTTCCTGCTGCCTTCTGCGCCATGAATTGACGCCGCAACAAGCCCGGTCGCCGTGGGCAAACACGCGAGGTTGAATTCCTCGCACAGGTCGCGACCGGCATGACATCCCCCCGCGCTCACAGCGCCCGCTGTGGTGAGCCGTGAACCGCGCCAGGTCGCTTTCGTCGCGACCCGGCGCGGGAGTACTCACCCCTGAGCACCCACCACGGAACACGCGAACGATCGTCATGGACACGACCTACCTGCTCGACTGGGCCAACCTGCTGCTGCGCTGGCTGCACGTCATCACCGCCATCGCCTGGATCGGCTCATCCTTCTACTTCGTCTGGCTCGACAACTCGCTCGTGCCGCCCACCGACGACGCCGCCAAGGCGCGCGGCGTGGGCGGCGAGTTGTGGTCGGTGCACGGCGGCGGCTTCTACAACGCGCAGAAGTACCCGGTCGGGCCGCAGAAGATGCCGCCCAACCTGCACTGGTTCTACTGGGAGAGCTATTCCACCTGGCTGTCCGGCTTCGGCCTGTTCACCATGCTCTACCTGTGGAACGCGGGCAGCTTCCTGGTCGACAAGAGCGTGCTGAACTGGTCGCCGGTCGCGGCGGGTGCGGCGGCGCTGGGTTTCCTGGTGGCGGGCTGGGTGGTGTACGACGCCATCTGCCGCGTCGTCGGCCAGAAGAAGCTGCCTGACGGCCAACTCGCCACCGGCAACGACAGCCTGGTGCTGGGCCTGCTCTTCGTCTACACCGTGGCGGCCACCTGGCTGGCCTGCCAGCTCTTCGCCGGGCGCGCGGCCTTCCTGCTCATGGGCGCCATGCTGGCCACCATCATGAGCGCCAACGTCTTCTTCTGGATCATCCCGGGCCAGAAGATCGTCGTGAAGGAGCTCGAAGCCGGCCAGCCGCCCACCGCCATCTACGGCCAGCGCGGCAAGCAGCGCAGCGTGCACAACACCTATTTCACGCTGCCGGTGCTGATCGCCATGCTGAGCAACCACTACGGCATGCTCTACCAGCATCCGCACAACTGGGCCGTGCTGGCGGCGCTGATGCTGGTGGGCGCGCTCATCCGCCAGTTCTTCGTGGCGCGCCACAAGGGCAGGCAGATGTGGCCGCTGGTGGCTGCTGCCGTGGCCATCCTGGCGCTGCTGGTGGTGTGGCTGGCGCCGGCACCGCGCCCGGCTGCCGCGGCCCAGACGCCGGCGGGCTTCGCCCAGGTGCAGGCCATCGTGGTCCAGCGCTGCGTGTTGTGCCACAACGACCAGGTGCAGCAGAAGGGCGTGGCCCTGCACCAGCCTGAACTCATCCTCAAGCATGCCGCCCAGATCCAGCAGATGGTGGTGCTGCAGCGCCTCATGCCGCTGAACAACGCAACCGGCATCACCGAGGACGAACGCGCCCTCATCGGCCGCTGGTTCGTCGCCGGCGCCACTGCCCAATAAGAAGACGGCCATCAAGGCCGGCCGGCTCGCACCGGCGTCACGTCACGTCAGAACTACATCTGGAGACCTCTCACCATGTCCACCACCGTGTCCACTGCGGCCGTCCACCCGGTCGATGAAAAACTCCCCACCCCGCGCCTGGCGGCGCTGGGCCTGCAGCATGTGCTGGTCATGTACGCCGGCGCCGTGGCCGTGCCGCTCATCGTGGGGCGGGCGCTCAAGCTCAGCCCCGAGCAGGTGGCCCTGCTGATCTCGGCCGACCTGTTCTGCTGCGGCATCGTCACCATCATCCAGTCGCTCGGCCTGGGTGGCCTGTTCGGCATCCGCCTGCCGGTCATGATGGGTGTCACCTTCGCTGCCGTCGGCCCCATGGTCGCCATGGCCAACGCCACGCCGGGGCCGGACGGCGCGCGCGCCATCTTCGGCGCCATCATCGGCGCGGGGGTGATCAGCATCCTGATCGCGCCGGTGGTGAGCCGGCTGCTCAAGCTGTTTCCGCCGGTCGTCACCGGCACCATCATCCTGGTCATCGGCATCAGCCTGATGCGCGTGGGCGTGGGCTGGGCCATGAACGGCCAGCCTTTCCAGGCCCAGAACGTGGATGTGCCCAAGCTCGTCGCCATGGTCGACAAGGCCAAGGCGGACGCGGCCGTCGCTGCCGCGAGCGCCGCGCCGGGTGCGTCCGCGCCGGCCATGAAGCTGCCCGGCCCGGTGCCCATGGTCGACAACCCGGGCTACGCCGCGCTGGACGGCCTGGCCATCGCCGCCTTCGTGCTGGTGGCCATCCTGCTCATCACCCGCTACGCGCGCGGTTTCGTGGCCAACATCGCCGTGCTGCTGGGCATCGTGGCGGGCTGCGTGCTGGCCAGCTTCATGGGCCGCATGAACTTCGACAAGGTGGCCAAGGCCGGCTGGTTCGACGTCGTCACGCCCTTTGCCTTCGGCATGCCGACGTTTGATGGGGTGATGATCCTCACCATGGTGCTGGTCATGATCGTGGTGATGATCGAGTCGACCGGCATGTTCCTGGCCCTGGGCGACATCACCGGCAAACGCATCAGCCGCACCGAGCTGGCCGCGGGCCTGCGCACCGACGGCCTGGGCACGCTCATCGGCGGCATCTTCAACACCTTCCCCTACACCAGCTTCAGCCAGAACGTCGGCCTGGTCGGCGTGACGGGCGTGAAGAGCCGCTTCGTGTGTGTGGCCGCCGGCCTCATCATGGTCGTGCTGGGCCTGCTGCCCAAGATGGCGGCGCTGGTGGAGTCCGTGCCCCAGGTGGTGCTGGGCGGCGCCGGCCTGGTGATGTTCGGCATGGTGGCCGCCACGGGTGTGCGCATCCTGTCGGGCGTGGACTTCAAGGCGCGCCGCCACGAGCTCTACATCGTCGCCATCTCGATCGGCTTCGGCCTGCTGCCCCTGGTCGCACCGCGCTGGACCCAGCAGATGGCCAAGAGCCTGCACCCGCTGATGGAAAGCGGCATCCTGCTCGCGGCGCTGTCGGCCGTGCTGCTGAACCTGTACTTCAACGGGCTGAAAGGTGGCGACGAGGCCGAGGCGGTGGCGGCGGCCAAGGCGCAGGACGGGCATGCGTGAGGCCACCCGGCCCGGTTTGCCGCCACCGGCGGCTGGGGTTATGCGCGCTGGCTGGGCATGGACCAGAAGCCTTACGGCAAGGACGTGAACTTCGTGCAGGAATGCGTCGGCTGCCACACCCCGGTCAAGGACCGCGACTGGGTGTACACCCACCCCGTCAAGCTGCCCTGAACTGAACCTGAAGCGGCCCGGACGGTGGCGTGGCCTCAACGCTTGCCGTCCATGCCCCCCAGCCCGACCATCTGCAGGTAGACCTCCACGCCGATCTTTTCCAGCGCGGCGCGCGGCAGCTCGCCGACCAGGGTGCAGCCGAACTGGCCGACGGTCCAGTGGCTGGCGTGCAGCTGGGCCTGGCTGGTGTAGCTGAAGGTGGTGTTGCCGCCGTCGCCGCTGCCCGCGGCCCTGGCCGGGCCGGTCGAGGCCGGCTGGGCCGGCGCGGCGCTGCGCTGCCGGGCCCGGGCGGCCACGCCGGGGTCGAGCACGCCCAGGTACAGCGTCAGGCGCTGGCCGGCCTTGTTCAGGTAGGTGAACTGGGCGCGCGCCGGACCGGCACCGCTGGTCTGGCCGGGCAGCAGGCGCCCGCCGGCAAGTTTCCAGCCCAGGTCGGCCAGCGCGGGCGGCTGCACGGTGCGGCCCAGCTGGCGGCCCAGCCAGCGCAGCAGCTCCTCCTGCTCGGCCGCCGTGACCTCGACGTTGTGGCGCGGCTCGCCGCCGTACACGCCGTGGGCGGTCATGGCCTCGCGCATCAGGCCGCGGGCGACGCTGGCCGGCGCCAGGGTGTCGGCCGTGGCCGCACCCGGGCCGGCGCCGGCGGCCTGGTCCGGGCCTTCGCCGGCGCTGCGGGCCGGCTCGGCGCGGCTGGCCCAGGCACGGTGGCCGAACCAGCCGGTGCCCACGCCCAGGGCCAGCACCAGGGCGATGGCCAGCGCCTGCGGGATGAGGCTGTGTTCGACCGGCGTGCCGAACAGGCGCTCGACGGTGTGCTCCACCGCCCGGGCCAGGCTGCCCAGGGCCGCGTCGACGTGGCTGAAGACGGCCTGCAGCGGCCGGGGCAGGCGCGTGCCCGGCACGGTCGCGGGCGCCGGCGCACCGGCATCGGGCACCACGGTGACGGGCACGGCCTCCTCGAGCGCGCCGTGTTCCAGCAGCCGCAGCGGGTCGTTCTGGCGTTGCCAGGCCGCGACGGCGGCCAGGGCCGCCTCGTCCGACCCCAGCAGGGAGTCGACGTCGGCGGGCTTGCCGGCCTCGCGCCGGGTCTCGGTGATGCGGTCTGGCAGTGGCAGCTCCTGCTCGCGCATGGTCGATTCCTTGTTCCGGGTGACCGATCTGCCGGCCTGGCCCGGTCCTGCATGTCACCCGGTTGCAGTTGTAGCAGCGTGCGGGGCGCGTCTTGTAACCGGGGCTGCGGCATCGGGCCGTGCCATGCCGGCCGGCCCGATCCTGCGGCCCGATCGCGTGGCCCGATGTGGCTGACCACGATGGACGCCCTGCCGACTCGGTGCCACGATGCCGGGCCACCACCGGAGACCGACCTTGCCGCGACTTGCCGCCAACCTCAGCCTGATGTTCAACGAGGTGCCCTTCCTCGACCGCTTCGAACGCGCCGCGGCGGCGGGGTTCACGGCGGTGGAGTTCCTCTTCCCCTACGCCTGGCCGGCGGCGCAGATCCGCGCGCTGCTCGACCGCCACGGCCTGCAGCTGGTGCTGCACAACCTGGCCCCGGGTGACTGGGACGGCGGCGAGCGCGGCCTGGCCGGCCTGCCCGGGCGCGAGGCCGAATTCCGTGCCAGCCTGGCCCAGGGCATCGAATACGCCCGGGTGCTGGGCGTGCCGCGCCTGCACGTGATGTCGGGCAAGCTGCCCGCGCAGCTGGACGCCGACAGCCGCGCCCTGGCGCGCCGCACCCTGGTGGCCAGCATGCGGCTGGCCGCGGCCGAGTTCGCCCAGGCCGGTCTGACGCTGCTGGTCGAGCCGCTCAACCGCCACGACATGCCGGGCTACTTCCTGTCCAGCAGCGCCGACGGCATCGCCCTGCTCGACGAGGTCGGCGCCGACAACGCGCTGCTGCAGTACGACCTCTACCACATGCAGCGCACGGAAGGCGAGATCGCCAACACCATCACCCGGCTGCTGCCGCGCATCGGCCACATGCAGATCGCCGACACGCCCGGGCGCCACGAGCCGGGCACGGGCGAGATGAACTACCCCTTCCTGCTGCGTCACATCGACGCGGCCGGCTACACCGGCTGGATAGGCTGCGAATACAAGCCCGCCGGCCTGACCGAGGACGGCCTGGGCTGGCTGGACGGCGTGGCGCGCAGCGAACTGGCCGGGGTGGCCCGATGAGCGGCGCCAGCCAGCCGCGCGAGTTCCTGCGTGCGCTGTACGACGTGGCCGTGAGCCGCGCCCTGCCGGCCGACACGCTGGCGCCGCACCTGCCGCCAGCGCCGCCGCGCGGGCGCACG
>JBJOKY010000278.1:0-6592 GCA_046045865.1 Pseudomonadota bacterium
GTGCTCAAGCCGCAGCAGGCCATCCTGTTCGCGGCCTTCTTCAACGTCATCGCCATCCTGTTCTTCCAGCTCAAGGTGGCCGCCACCGTGGGCAAGGGCATCGTGGTGGCCGACGTGGTGGACCAGCACGTGGTGTTCGGTGCGCTGATCGGCGCCATCGTCTGGAATCTCATCACCTGGTGGTACGGCATCCCGTCGAGCTCGTCGCATGCGCTCATCGGCGGCATCGTCGGTGCGGTGCTGGCCAAGTCGGGCGGCAGCGCGCTGATCGCCTCGGGCATCTGGAAGACGGTGATCTTCATCTTTGTCTCGCCTGGGCTGGGCTTCGTGCTGGGCTCGCTGCTCATGGTGGCGGTGGCCTGGATCTGCCGGCGCGCCTCGCCGCTGCGCATCGACCGCTGGTTCCGGCGCCTGCAGCTGGTCTCGGCGGGGCTGTACAGCCTGGGCCACGGTGGCAACGATGCGCAGAAGACCATCGGCATCATCTGGATGATGCTGGTCGCCTCGGGCTTCGTCGCCGCCACCGACACCCGTCCACCCAACTGGGTGGTGTGGAGCTGCTACGCGGCCATCGGCATGGGCACCATGTTCGGCGGCTGGCGCATCGTCAAGACCATGGGCCAGAAGATCACCAAGCTCAAGCCCGTGGGCGGCTTCTGCGCCGAGACCGGCGGCGCCATCACGCTGTTCACCGCCACGGCACTGGGCGTGCCGGTGTCGACCACCCACACCATCACCGGCGCCATCGTCGGCGTGGGCTCGACGCAGCGTGCCAGCTCGGTACGCTGGGGCATCGCCAGCAACATCGTGTGGGCCTGGATCTTCACCATCCCCGCGTCGGCCGCGGTGGCTGCGGTGTCCTACGCGTTGAGCACCAGGCTGTTCTGACGGGCGTCAGGCCTCGAAGTAGTGCTGCACGGCCACCGTGATGCTGCTCATCAGCACCACGGCGCCGATCAGCAGCGACAGGATCACGCCGATCACGTTGGCCCAGCCGCTGGCGGCCGGCTCGGCCACGCCGGGGTTGTGGCGCTCGTTCCAGACCTCGTCGGCCGTCAGGCCGTGGCGGATGGCTCCGATCATGGCCAGCGCGATCGACAGGCCGCCGATGGGGATGAGCACCCATGCCAGCGTGTCGTCCATGCCCAGGGTCTGCACGCGCCGCACGCCGGCCGCACCGGCGGCCGTGCAGCCGGCGTGCAGCCAGATTGCCAGATCGCGCACGCCGCCGCTGAGGTAGATCCGGTCCAGGCCGACGCTGCCGCCGACCAGGCCCAGCCAGGTGGTGAGGGTCTTGGACTTCATCGAGTACCTCGCGTCTCAGGTGGCCAGGCCAGGCGTGCCTTGCGGCGGCGTGGTGTCGCCCTGGCCGAGGGCGCGCTGCATCAGCACGACGTCGAGCCAGCGGTCGAACTTCCAGCCCACCGATGGCATCACGCCCAGGTGGCTGAAGCCGCAGGCGCGGTGCACGCCGATCGAGCCCTGGTTGGCAGAATCGCCGATCACCGCGAGCAACTGGCGCACGCCCAGCGCGGAGCAGCGTGCCATCAGTTCGGCCAGCAGCAAGCGGCCCAGGCCGCGGCCGTGCACGGCGGGGTCGAGGTAGATCGAGTCTTCCAGCGTGTAGCGGTAGGCCGGGCGCAGGCGGAAGTGGTTGGCATAGGCATAACCCACGACGCGGCCGCCCTGTTCGCCCACCAGCCAGGGCAGGCCCTTGCCGGTGACGTCGGTGTGGCGTGCCCGCATGTCGGCCTCGCTGGGCGCGTCGATCTCGAACGTACCGGTACCGGTGTTCACGTTGATCGCGTAGATCGACGTCACGGCAGGCAGATCGGCAGGAAGACAGGGGCGGATGAGGAACTGGGACATGGTCGCGATCAATAAGAGTCGATGCAGTTGCGCCGGCCAAGTTTATAATGTGCGGTTTCGGTGACGGCTGATCGGCTTTCGGGCTCACGCAGCGCGTATCTCACGGGGCCGACCCTGGGGTGCCTTCATACAGCACCCATGCTCGTGATCCGCTTGCCTGCGTGTCTCCTGGCGCGGTGGATCCTGTTTGTACGGATCAAGGAAACATCATGGTCGTGATTCGACTCGCACGCGGCGGCTCCAAGAAGCGCCCTTTCTACAACATCGTCGCCGCCGACAAGCGTGAACGCCGTGACGGCCGCTTCCTCGAGCGCGTCGGCTTCTACAACCCGATGGCTGCCGCCACCGAGGAAGGTCTGCGCGTCGCGTTCGACCGCCTGAGCCACTGGACCGGCAACGGCGCCCAGATGTCGCCCACCGTGGCACGCCTGGTCAAGCAGGCCCAGAAGAAGGTCGCCGCCGCGGCCTGATCGACTTGCGCCGCCGGCCTGTGTCCCGGCACAGGCACGGCCGGCCACAGCACGCAGGTCGCCACGACCTGCACCACCACAGGGGGCCTCACGGCCCCTTTGTTCCGATGGCAGGCCATCTGCCGAGCGAGTGCCCAGCGTGAACGCCACTGACCAGCCAGATTGGCCCGCCGACGCGATCGAGGTCGGCCGCATCATCGATGCCTACGGCATCAAGGGCTGGCTGCGCGTGCAGCCATATGCCGCCGATCCACAGGCGCTGTTCTCGTCGCGCCGCTGGTTCCTGCAGGCGCCCGACAAGGTGCTGCCGGCCGGTGTCGGCGCAGCGGCCGTGCCGGTTCGTTACCCCGCACTGCTGCGCATCACCGATGCGCGAGAGCAGGGCGACGGCATCGTCGCCGCAGCGCAGGACATCGGTGACCGCCTCGCGGCCGAGGCGTTCAAGGGTGCACGCATCTTCGTGTCGCGGTCCAGCTTCCCGACCGCGGGTGACGGCGAGTACTACTGGATCGACCTGATCGGCCTGGACGTGGTCAACCGCGAGGGGCTGGCCCTGGGGAGGGTCGAGCGTCTGATGGACAACGGTGCGCAGAGCATCCTGTGCGTCTTGCCGGTCGGTACGGACGCACCCGCCGGTGCACCGGCGAGTGGCAAGCCGCATGAGCGCCTGATCCCCTTCGTCGACGCCTTCGTCGACAGCGTCGACCTCGCCGCGCGGCGCATCGTGGTCGACTGGGGCCTGGACTACTGACCCGGCCGGCGGCACCGACAGGTCGCCAGCCAGCCGCGAGCAGCCGCCAGGCAATCCGCCCATGCGCTTTGACGTCCTCACACTCTTTCCCGAACTGTTCACGCCCTTCACCACCGTGGGCGTGACCCGGCGTGCCTATGCCGAGCGTCTGGTCGACCTGCGCTGCTGGCAGGTGCGCGACCACGCCACCGACACCTATCGGCGCGTCGACGACCGCCCCTATGGCGGCGGCCCGGGCATGGTGATGCTGGTCGAGCCGCTCGAGCGTGCCCTGGCCGCAGCCCGGGCGGACCGCGAGGCCGAACTGCCCGGCCGCGCGCCCGTCATCCTCTTCAGCCCGACCGGTGTCGCGCTTACCCAGCGCCGCGTGCAGCAACTGGCCGCCGGCGATGGTGCGGTGCTCGTCTGCGGCCGCTACGAAGGCATCGACCAGCGCTTCATCGACCGCCATGTCGACGAGGAGATCAGCCTGGGCGACTTCGTGCTCTCGGGTGGCGAACTGCCTGCGCTCACGCTGCTGGACGCCGTGGCACGCCTGCAACCCGGCGTGCTCAACGACGCCGCCTCGCACGAGCAGGACAGCCACTCCGACGGCCTGCTCGACTGCCCGCACTACAGCCGCCCCGAGCGGCTGGGCGACGCCGCCGTGCCGGCGCTGCTGCTGGGCGGCAACCATGCCGAGATCGCGCGCTGGCGGCGTGCCCGCAAGCTCGAACTCACGGCCCGGCGCCGCCCCGACCTGCTGGCTGCGGCGCGTGCTCAAGGTCTGCTGAGCAAGGCGGACGAGAAGATCCTCGCCGCCCTCGGGCTATAATCCTCGGTTCCGATCCTCTGCCGGGATTGAGTCGTCCGCATGCGGATGACGTGTTGAACGCGCATGCCGTCGCGCGCAGCCCGGGCACTCCGCCCACGCCGGCACGATCACATGGAGCCCACATGAACCTGATCCAGCAACTCGAGCAAGAAGAAATTGCTCGTCTGAACAAGACCATCCCGGAATACGCGCCTGGCGACACCGTGATCGTGAACATCAACGTGGTCGAAGGCACGCGCAAGCGCGTGCAGGCCTACGAAGGTGTGGTCATCGCCAAGCGCAACCGCGGCCTGAACTCCAGCGTCATCGTGCGCAAGATCTCCAGCGGCGAAGGCGTGGAACGCACCTTCCAGATCTACAGCCCGCTGATCGCCTCGATCGAGGTCAAGCGCCGTGGCGACGTGCGTCGCGCCAAGCTGTACTACCTGCGTCAGCGCAGCGGCAAGAGCGCACGCATCAAGGAAAAGCTGGCCTGATCACCGGCCGTTTTCCCCGTCAGGAAGGCCGCCTCATGGGCGGCCTTTTTGCTTTCCACCTATGCTGAAAGCATGAAACCTGCGTTGATCCGCGACCCGCGCGTGGTGCCCGTGACCGGCATCGACAGCCATCTGCCCGCCATTGCGCCCGAGCGCCTCACCCTTGCTGCCGTGCGCCAGCGGGTGCTGTCGCCGCCGCCCTGGGAGCCCGAATTCGGCGGCGACGGCCACCGCTTCAACGAACGCCCGCCTGCCGCGGCCTCGGTGCTGATTGCCCTGGTCGACCGGCCCGACGGCCTGCACGTGCTGCTGACCCGCCGCACCGACCACCTGCGCGACCACGCCGGCCAGATCAGCTTTGCCGGCGGCCGCCGCGAGGACAGCGATGCCGACGCCATCGCCACCGCCCTGCGCGAGGCCGAGGAGGAGATCGGCCTGGCCGCGCGCCACGTGCAGGTGCTGGCCGAACTGCCCAGCTACACCACGGTGACTGCCTTCGTGGTGACGCCGGTGGTTGCCTTGGTTCACCCGCCGTTCGACATCACGCTCGATGCCTTCGAGGTGGCCGAGGCCTTCGAGGTGCCGCTGGCCTTCCTGATGAACCCGGCCAACCATCGTCGTCATGCCCTTGAGGCTGGAGATGTCAAGCGCCAGTTCCTCTCCATGCCGTGGCACGGACGCGGCTGCGACGGCGTGCAGCGCGAGTACTACATCTGGGGCGCAACGGCCGCCATGCTGCGCAACGTCTACCGGCTGCTGGCCGCCTGACCAGCCCGGCGGACCGGCTTGTGTCCAACCAGGTGGCCTGCCCCAGGCCATCACCAGGGGCGAACGGCAAGGCCACGGCTATCATTCATCCATGAGCTTTTTCGCGGTCTTGCTGGCTCTGGTGATCGAACAACTGCGCCCGTTGCCCCAGGGCAATCCGGTGCACGAGGCCCTGGTGAACTGGGCACGCTGGACAGCACGCAATTTCGACGCCGGACGTGAACACCATGCCTGGGTGGTGTGGTGCGTGGCCGTGTTCGTGCCGGCCACCCTGGTGGGTCTCGTCTTCGTGGCACTGCACCACTACAGCATCCTGCTGGCCCTGGCCTGGGATCTGGCGGTGCTCTACCTCTCGCTGGGCTTTCGCCAGTTCAGCCACTACTACACCGACATCCGCGACGCCCTGGACCGTGGCCGCGAGGACGAGGCGCGCGAGCTGCTGCGCGAATGGCGCCATCTCGACGCCAGCGAGCTGCCGCGCGAGGAGCTGCTGCGCCACGTCATCGAGCACGCCCTGCTGGCGGCGCACCGCCATGTCTTCGGCGTCTTCTTCTGGTTCGTGCTCGGCTCGGCCATGGGCGTGGGCCCCATGGGCGCGGTGTTCTATCGCATGGCCGAGTTCTGCGCGCGCCACTGGGGCCGCAAGAACCCCTCGCTGGACGCCCCCACGCATGAAGGCCTGGCGCAGCGCTCGCAGCTGGGCTTCCAGCTCATCGACCATGTGCCGGCCCGCCTGACCGCCGCCGGTTTCGCCGTGGTGGGCAACTTCGAGGAAGCCGTGGGCTGCTGGCGCCAGCACGCCGGCCTGTGGACCCAGGGCAACGACGGGGTGCTGCTGGCTGCCGCCGCCGGTGCCACCGGCATCGCCCTGGGCGGGCAGCAGGCGCCGGACTACGGCCCCATGTCCGCCTTCGACGCCGGCCGCTCCTTCGAGGCCGCCGGCGCCCCGCCCGGCTTCGACGCCCAGGGCTCCACGCCCGGCGCCGCGCCGCAACTGGGCCACCTGCGCTCGGTCGTCGGCCTGGTGTGGCGCTCGGTCGTGCTGTGGATGCTGCTGCTGGCCCTGCTCACCCTGGCCAACCTGCTCGGCTGATCCGCCCCCGATCGCCGGCAGGCAGCCGGTGCAAGCGAGTGCTGACCGCTGACCGGCACGCTGGCGCGTCGCCCGGCGCGCCTCACCACTTCGTGCGGCCCAGCTCCTCGCGCACAGGTAGATGCGGTGCCGGCTGGCGGCGATCTCGCCACGACCCAGCGCCGCCAGCACGCCGCAGCCCGGCTCGTGGTCGTGCGTGCAGTTGGCGAAGCGGCAGTGCGCGGCGTGCCTGGCCAGGTCGGGCATGTGCAGCGCCAGGTTGGCCAGCTCGATGTGGTGCAGGCCGAATTCCTGGAAACCCGGCGTGTCGATCAGCGCCGCCGAGTGACCCTCGTCCAGCCAGTACCAGCG
>JBJOKY010000279.1:0-6340 GCA_046045865.1 Pseudomonadota bacterium
ATGCTGCAGATCGAGAGCTACAGCCCGATACCGGACCCGCAGGCCCCGACCTGCACGTAACGAATTAGGACATTCATCATGGCACCCCCCCGTTCCAGGTTCTCCAAGGATCGCAAGACCAAGCGCAACCAGCAGTCGCTGCTGTTCAAGCGCAAGCGCTTCTGCCGCTTCACCGTGGCCGGCGTCAAGGAGATCGACTACAAGGATCTCGACGTGCTGCGCGACTTCGTCGGCGAGAACGGCAAGATCACCCCGGCCCGCCTGACCGGCACCCGCGCGATCTTCCAGCGCCAGCTGACGGTTGCCATCAAGCGTGCGCGCTTCCTGGCGCTGCTGCCCTACAGCGACCAGCACAAGGTCTGAGGAGTCCCCCATGCAAATCATCCTGCTCGAAAAGGTGGCCAACCTCGGCAACCTCGGTGAAGTCGTCAAGGTGCGCGACGGTTACGCGCGCAACTTCCTGATCCCCAAGGGTGCGGCCCGCCGTGCCACTGAAAAGGCCATCAAGGAATTCGAAGCCAAGCGCGCCGAGATCGAGAAGATCCAGGCCGGCAAGCTCGCCGCTGCCCAGGCCCTGGGCGAGAAGCTGGCTGGCAAGACCGTCAAGGTCGCACAGAAGGCCGGCGTCGACGGCCGCCTGTTCGGCTCCGTCACCAATGCCGACGTGGCCGACGCCATCAAGGCGCTGGGTCACGACGTGGTCAAGGCCCAGGTGCGCATGCCCTCCGGCCCGATCAAGCATGTGGGTGAACAGGACGTCGCCGTTGCCCTGCACACCGACGTCGTGATCGAGATCCGCGTGGCCGTGGTCGCCGAAGCCGACTGAACTGATACCTGACCGCCTACAACGTCCGGCCCTGGCGCCGGGCGTCTGGCGATGCGCGAGAAGCCGGCCTTTGCCGGCTTTTTCGTTTCCGGAGCCATCTGCATCGATATCTGCACTGTCCCCCGGACATCCCCCGGATATCCACAGCGCTGTGCACAGGCGGGCCGGTGGGGCGCACCTATGATTTCCGGATGTCCGCAATCCTGTCCCCGAGCTTCCCGATTTCCTCCAACGGCGACGATGAGGTCGCCCGCCTGCGCATCCCGCCACATTCGGTCGAGGCGGAACAAAGCGTGCTGGGCGGCCTGCTGCTGGACAACAGCGCCTGGGACCGTGCCGGTGACCTGCTGACCGAGAGCGATTTCTACCGCTACGAACACAAGCTCATCTTCACGGCGGTGGGCAGCCTGATCGGCACCAGCAAGCCGGCCGATGTCATCACGGTCTACGAGCAGCTGCAAAGCCTGGGCAAGTCCGAGGAGGTGGGGGGGCTGGCCTATCTGAACGCCATGGCACAGAGCGTGCCCAGTGCGGCCAACATGCGGCGCTACGCCGAGATCGTGCGCGAGCGCGCCATCCTGCGCAAGCTCGTGGCCGCCAGCGACGAGATCGCCACCGCAGCGTTCAACCCGCAGGGCCGGCCGGTGCCGCAGATCCTGGACGAGGCCGAGAGCAAGATCTTCAAGATCGGCGAGGAAGGTTCGCGCACCAAGCAGGGCTTCCACTCGATGGATGCGCTGGTCGTGCAGCTGATCGACCGCGTGCAGGAACTGGCCGAGAACGGCGCCGGCGACGTGACCGGCGTGCCCAGCGGCTTCATCGATCTGGACAAGATGACGGCCGGTCTGCAGGCCGGCGACCTCATCATCCTGGCGGCACGCCCGTCCATGGGCAAGACGGCGTTCGCGCTCAACATCGGCGAACACGTAGCCGTCAAGGAAGGCCTGCCGGTTTGCGTGTTCTCGATGGAAATGGGCGCCTCGCAGCTGGCGCTGCGCATGGTCGGTTCGCTCGGGCGCATCGACCAGCAGCACCTGCGCACCGGCGCGCTGCGCGATGACGAGTGGGGGCGGCTGTCCGAGGCGGTCGACCAGCTGCGCAACGTCAGCCTGTTCATCGACGAGACGCCAGCGCTCACTCCAGCCGAACTGCGCGCGCGCGCGCGCCGGCAGGCACGCATGTGCGGCAAGCTCGGCCTCATCATCGTCGACTACCTGCAGCTGATGAGCGGTTCGGGTGGCAGCGCGAGCGAGAACCGCGCCACCGAGATCAGCGAGATCTCGCGCGGGCTGAAGGCGCTGGCCAAGGAATTGCAGTGCCCGGTGATCGCGTTGTCGCAGCTCAACCGCTCGGTCGAGACACGCACCGACAAGCGACCCATGATGAGTGACCTGCGCGAATCGGGCGCCATCGAACAGGACGCCGACGTCATCATGTTCATCTACCGCGACGAGTACTACAACAAGGAAAGCAAGGAACCGGGCGTGGCCGAGATCATCATCGGCAAGCAGCGCAACGGACCGGTCGGCACGGTCAAGCTGGCCTTCGTGCGGGCCCACACCAAGTTCGAGAACCTGGCGCCGGGCAGCTACGGCACGGGCTCGGACCACTGATCCCCTCCCCGCTGCGCGCGACAACGGCATGAAAAAGGGGCCCGTCGGGCCCCTCCTTGCCGGCGCCTGGATGGGCGCTTACCGGGTGTTGAAGCGCGGTGTCAGTCGCGCTCGCCGCCGAAGATGCCCAACAGGGCCAGCAGGTTCTGGAAGATGTTGTATAAGTCCAGATAGATGGCCAGCGTGGCGCTGATGTAGTTGGTCTCGCCGCCGTCGATGATGCGCTTGATGTCCACCAGCAGGAAGGCCGAGAAGATGCCGATGGCCAGCACCGACAGCGTGATCATCAAGGCGCTGGACTGCACGAACACGTTGATGATGCCCGCCACCAGCAGCAGGATCACGCCGACAAACAGGAACTTGTTCATCGCCGACAGGTCACGCTTGATCACGGTGGCCAGGCTGGCCATGGCGAAGAACACGCCGGCCGTGCCGCCGAAGGCCATCATGATGAGCGAGCCACCATTCCTGAAGCCCAGCACTGCCGCCAGCATGCGCGACAGCATCAGGCCCATGAAGAAGGTGAAGCCCAGCAGCACGAAAACGCCGGTCGAGCTTTCCTTGGTTTTCTCGATGGCGTACATGAAGCCGAACGCGCCGGCGAGGAACACGATGAGCGACAGCCCCGTGCCCATCATGGCCATGATGCCGGTGCTCACGCCTACCCAGGCGCCCAGCACGGTCGGGATCATCGACAGCGCCAGCAGCCAGTAGGTGTTGCGCAGCACGCGCTGCTGGTTGTCGGCATACGCCGCTGCCGATCCATAGGCGGTATAGGTTTGCATGCCTTCGTTCATGTGATCTCCTGAGGTGACAGAAAGGGAATGTTTCTGACTATTGCCGCAAATTCTAGTTCCCCGCCTGAAGCGCCGGGCACCCGGGTCTGCCCTTGCCGCTGCGGCAGTCAGGGCTATATGGAGGCATCGCGTCCATGTTCAAGGTGGATCTGTGTGCACTTTGGCAGCGGCAATGGGCGTCAGCCGGCCTGCTAAGGTGTCGCTCCTATCCACCGCCTCCGACAGGCTCTTCCATGCTGAGCAAGAAATTCCTGACCCTGGACGATGTCAAGCGCATAGCTGCCGCTGCTGAAGCCGAGGCCCTGGCGCACGCCTGGGCCGTGACCATCGCCATCGTCGACGACGGCGGCCACCTGCTGTGGCTGCAGCGCCTGGACGGCGCAGCGCCCGTCTCATCACACATCGGCCCGGCCAAGGCGCGCACGGCAGCGCTGGGCCGGCGCGAGTCCAAGGTGTACGAGGACACCATCAACCAGGGGCGCTATTCCTTCCTGAGCGCGCCCGCGATCGAAGGCATGCTCGAAGGCGGCGTGCCCATCCTGGTGGATGGCCAGTGTGTCGGCGCCGTGGGGGTGAGTGGCGTGAAGTCCAGCGAGGACGCCCAGATCGCCCGCGCAGGCATCGCGGCGCTCTGAACTGCCCGCTGCCCTGGCCGCCAGTTCACTGCAATCGGCGCGCCCGATGACGGTGCATGACCCTGCCCAGGGCTGTCACGGATAGAGGGAAACCCCAGGGTCGGCTATACTCCACAGGTTTGCCCAATCAACATAGCCGCCTAGCGAACCCGCTGTCGATCCCTACCGGATTCGGTTCTGCAGCCCCTGCGCCACACGCGCTTCAGGGGCCTGTCAGCAGCAACGCCGGGCGAGCCACACATCCGGAGTTCACGTGCTGCCCGTCCTGCCCCCCGCCCTCCTCGCACTCGCAGACGGCACGGTCTTCGTCGGCACATCCATCGGCGCCCCAGGTCAGACCGTGGGTGAAGTGGTGTTCAACACCGCACTCACCGGCTACCAGGAAATCCTCACCGACCCCAGCTACTGCCGGCAGATCGTCACCCTGACGTATCCGCACATCGGCAACTACGGTGTCAACGAGCAGGATTGCGAAGCGACCCAGGTGTTTGCTGCCGGCCTCATCATCAAGGACCTGCCGCTTCGCTCATCCAACTTCCGCGGGACCGCCACGCTGCCGCAGTATCTGCAGCGCGAAGGCACGGTCGCCATCGCCGACATCGACACGCGCCGCCTGACCCGCCTGCTGCGCACCAGCGGCGCGCAGAACGGCGCCATCGTCGCCTATCCAGCCGGCACGGCCATCACCCAGGGTCTGAAGGACGAGGCCGTGGCCCTGGCGCGCTCGGCGCCCAGCATGGCCGGTCTGGACCTGGCCCAGGTCGTGACCCGCCAGGCCACCGAGGTCTGGACCGAGACCGAATGGCGCCTGGCCGGTGCCGACGGCCAGCCGGGTTTCGGCCGCGTCGACAGGCCGGCCTTCCACGTGGTGGCTTACGACTTCGGGGTCAAGCGCAACATCCTGCGCATGCTGGCCGAGCGCGGCTGCAAGGTCACCGTGGTGCCGGCCAGGACGTCGGCCGCCGAGGTGCTGGCCTACCAGCCCGACGGCATCTTCCTGAGCAACGGCCCCGGCGACCCCGAGCCCTGCGACTACGCCATCGCCGCCACGCGTACCCTGGTCGAGACGGGCATCCCCACCTTCGGCATCTGCCTGGGCCACCAGATCCTGGCGCTCGCGTCAGGCGCGAAGACCTTCAAGATGAAGTTCGGTCACCACGGTGCGAACCACCCGGTGAAGGACCTGGACAACGGCCGCGTCTCCATCACCAGCCAGAACCACGGCTTCGCGGTCGACGCTGCCACGCTGCCGGCCACCGTGCGCCCCACCCACGTGAGCCTGTTCGACGGCACGCTGCAGGGCCTGGCGCGCACCGACAAGCCGGCCTTCGGCTTCCAGGGCCACCCGGAAGCCTCGCCCGGCCCGCACGACATCGCCTACCTGTTCGACCGCTTCATCGGCCTGATGAGGAAGGACTGAGGTGGACGCCATGTTCGGCATCACCGACCTGTGGACCTACCTGGCTGCGGTCGTCGTCATCATCCTGCTGCCCGGGCCGAACTCGCTGTTCGTGCTCTCGGTCGCGGCCCAGCGCGGTGTACGTGCGGGCTACATGGCGGCTGCGGGCGTGTTCATCGGCGACACGGTGCTGATGACGCTGGCGGCGCTGGGCGGGGCTTCGCTGCTCAAGGCCAGCCCGCAGGTCTTCCTGGGTGTGAAGATCATCGGCGCGGCCTACCTGGGCTGGATGGGGCTGCAACTGCTGGGGGCCGCGCTGGCCACCTGGCGCGGCACGCCGGCCACGGGCCAGGCCGGTGCGGCGAAGGTGGACGTGACCCAGCCGCTGCGCAAGGCCTTCGTGATCAGCGTGCTCAACCCCAAGGCCATCCTCTTCCTGCTGTCCTTCTTCATCCAGTTCGTCGACCCGGCCTACCCGCACCCGGGCCTGAGCTTTCTCATCCTGGGCACCATTGTCCAGACCGCGAGCGTGCTCTACCTGTCGACCCTCATCTTCATGGGCGCCCGCCTGGCCGCCGCCTTCCGTGCCCGCCGCCGCCTGAGCAGCGCGGCCAGTGCCGGCGTCGGCGCCCTCTTCGTCGGCTTCGGGGCCAAGCTGGCCTCGGCAACGCTGTGACCTGACCACCATGCCAAAACGTACTGATCTCAAGAGCATCCTCATCATCGGCGCCGGCCCCATCATCATCGGCCAGGCCTGCGAGTTCGACTACTCGGGCGCCCAGGCCTGCAAGGCCCTGCGCGAGGAGGGCTACAAGGTCATCCTAGTCAACAGCAATCCGGCGACCATCATGACCGACCCGGCCACGGCCGATGTCACCTACATCGAGCCCATCACCTGGCAGGTGGTCGAGAAGATCATCGCCAAGGAGCGCCCGGACGCCATCCTGCCCACCATGGGCGGCCAGACCGCGCTGAATTGCGCGCTGGACCTGCACAAGCACGGCGTGCTGGCCAAATACGGGGTGGAGATGATCGGCGCCAACGAACACGCCATCGAGAAGGCCGAGGAC
>JBJOKY010000280.1:0-7336 GCA_046045865.1 Pseudomonadota bacterium
CGCGCCATTGCCGCCATCGCCAAGCGCCGCCACCTCAAGCTGCACATGGACGGCGCGCGTTTTGCCAACGCCGTGGCCCACCTGGGCTGCCACCCCAGCGACATCACCTGGCGCGCCGGCGTGGACGTGCTGTGTTTCGGCGGCACCAAGAACGGCCTGCCGGTGGGCGAGGCGGTGGTCTTCTTCGACCGCGACCTGAGCGAGGACTTCGCCTACCGCGTCAAGCAGGCCGGCCAACTGGCGTCGAAGATGCGCTTCATCTCCGCGCCCTGGCTGGGCCTGCTGGAAGACGACACCTGGCTGGTCAACGCCCGCCACGCCAACACCATGGCGCTGCGCCTGCATGCCGCCCTGGCCGACACGCCGGGCGTGGAGGTGCTGCACCCGCCCGAGGCCAACGCCGTGTTCGCCCGCCTGCCCGCCGCTGCCGCCACCGCCCTGCGCGCCTCGGGCTGGCGTTTCTACGAGTTCATCGCCGGCGGCGGCTGCCGCTTCATGTGCGCCTGGGACACGCCCGAGTCGGCGGTCGACGCCTTCGCCGCCGACATCCGCAGCGCCTGCGCCGCCGCGCTGAACGGCAGCTGAGTCGGCGATCGCCGGGCGGCGACGGCGCCACGCGGGCGCCGCTTCATTCGTTCTTCCATCCACCGGGAGCCCGCCATGGCCGTCTCCGCCTTCGACCTGTTCAAGATCGGCATCGGCCCCAGCAGCTCGCACACCGTGGGGCCCATGCGGGCGGCGCGGCTGTTCGTGCTGCGCCTGCAGCAGGCCGGCCGGCTGGGCGAGGTGGCGCGGGTGTGCTGCCAGCTCTACGGCTCGCTGGGCGCCACAGGCAAGGGCCACGGCAGCGACAAGGCCGTGCTGCTCGGGCTGCTGGGCGAGGAGCCTCACCTGGTCGAGGTCGACCAGATCCCGGCCCTGCTCGCCCGGGTGCGCGAAGACAAGCGCATCGCCTTGCTCGGCCCGCACACCATCGCCTTCAACGAGAAGACCGACCTCGTCTTCCAGCGCCGCGCCAGCCTGCCGCTGCACGCCAACGGCATGCGCTTCGAGGCCTTCGACGCGGCCGGCGACGGCATGCGCTTCGAGGCCTTCGACGCGGCCGGCGGGCTGATCGACAGCCGCTGCTACTACTCGGTCGGCGGCGGCTTCGTCATCAGCGACGAGCTCGCGGCCGACGGCCACCGTGCCCAGGCCATCGTGCCCGACGCCACCGTGCTGCCCCTGCCCTTCCGCAGCGGCGCCGAGCTGCTGGCGCTCTGCCAGCGCGAAGGTCTGCCCATCGCCGGCGTGATGCTGAGGAACGAGCTGCACTGGCGCCCCGAGCCCGAGGTCCGCGCCGGCCTGCTCGCCATCTGGCAGGTGATGCAGGACTGCGTCGCGCGCGGCATGCGCACCGAAGGCGAGCTGCCCGGCGGCTTCAAGGTGAAACGCCGCGCCGCCGCGCTGCACCGCAGCCTGACGGCGCACCCGGAGCAAGCGCTGCGCGACCCGCTGCAGGTGCTGGACTGGGTCAACCTCTACGCCCTGGCGGTGAACGAGGAGAACGCTGCTGGCGGGCGCGTCGTCACCGCGCCCACCAACGGCGCGGCCGGCATCGTGCCCGCCGTGCTGCACTACTACTCAAGATTCGTGCATGGCGCCAGCGACGCCGACGTGGTCGATTTCCTGCTGACCGCCGCCGCCATCGGCCTGCTCTACAAGGAAAACGCCAGCATCAGCGGCGCCGAGGTCGGCTGCCAGGGCGAGGTCGGCGTGGCCTGCTCGATGGCCGCCGGCGCCCTGTGCGCCGTCATGGGCGGCAGCCCCGAACAGGTCGAGAACGCCGCCGAGATCGGCATGGAGCACCACCTGGGCCTGACCTGCGACCCGGTCGGCGGCCTGGTGCAGATCCCTTGCATCGAACGCAACGCCATCGCGTCGGTGAAAGCCATCAACGCCGCACGCATGGCCCTGCGCGGCGACGGCACCCACTACGTCAGCCTGGACAAGGTCATCAAGACCATGCGCGAGACGGGCGCGGACATGATGAGCAAGTACAAGGAAACGGCGCGCGGGGGGTTGGCGGTGAATATCGTGGAATGTTGATGGCCGCACCACCAAGCATTGGCGTGCAAAGCCAAGCCTGCTAGTTGACACCAGCCGCAGCACACTGCGCCGCACTTGAATCCGTGTCGGTGGATTGCACGGGCACCGACATGAGCCAGCCACGCAGTGTCTGGATCACCATGCGGTCGCATTGGTGGCGCACCAATTGCCCCCGCTCGATCTTCTCTTCCCGACCTTCCGGGTACCGGAAGGTCCTGGCCTTGGCCTCGCGCGGCAATCCGCCTGCAGCAAGTTCATCCAGAACGATGCGCACCGATCTGGCCAACAGGTCCACGCTGTCAAGCACGAGCTGCTCAACTTCCGCCGGGTCATCCGCCACGACAGGCGCAACATCGCTGGCCGCCAGCGCATCCCCGTTCGGCGCCACCCCTGGCTCCGGCACGGCGCCGGGCACACTGGCGGCGGAGGCTGCGGATGCAATGACAGCAAGCCTCGAAGTATCGATATCCGGTTCGAGCACACGCGACCGGGAGACGACTCGCACGATATTCCGGAAAACGGGCTCTGCCGGTTTGCGAGCTTCGAATACCACGACCGCATTTTCCAACACCAGCGCACGACGATCTTGGCTGAGCACGAACAACGGGGTGCTTTGCACCACCCAGCCGGCCGGCGTGATATCCGCAGCCGGCGTGCTGATGGATACCTGTTTCAGGTCCATGGCGGCCACCACGCGCGAATAAAGCTGGTGATTCGTCAGGCCGGCAAGCACCTTCGAATAAGGCTCCAGCACCCTGTCGGCCTCCAGCTGGAGGCGGGACTTCTCGCTGCTGCGGGAAGACTCCACTAACACGCCGTGGGTGGCGATGGCAGCAAGGAATCCGACCACACCAAAGGCCGGATAAATCATGGCACCACCCGCCATGCCGGCCTTGTCGTGGTTCACCATGCCGCGAAACTGCACCTCCTGCGGACCGTGGACCGAGACCACGAAGCCGGTTGAAACCAGATCAACCGGCTGCAAGGGGGGTGTTGGCGGCGTGGTTGCCCAAGCTGCAGCCGAGCAGGTCAGCCCCCCCAGCAACACCCAGCACGCCCGCATGACCGTCGACTTGAAGTTCCGCGACATGCCGCACCCGCCTGCCCGTGTGCTACCGGGCAAAAGCACTGGTGAACTCATCCTTGCCCAGTTCGAGTGCCTGGAAGTAGGCATTGGTCAAGCCAGGGAAATTCGGTGGCTCGTCCCATTGCTGATCCGCACTTTTCATGATGTTGACCGGCCGATACCACTCGAGTGTATTGCCGGTCAGATTCACGAGATAACCTGCACCCAGCAAGACAGCTTTCGGATCACCCGTCGGAATATATGCCGAATAATTGCGCCATACCCCCAGCGCGTTGACCTCGATCACCAGCAACTTGTCCACGTGCAGTGTGGCCTTGAGTGCGGAAAAGTCGCGTCGCGCGATGGCATCGCCCGAAGTCGGCGGCGCAGCGAGTTTCTCGATATCGATCGGCGTGTCGATCGCAACCGCGTCGAGTCCCCTGGCGCGCAATCGCTTGACCAAATCATCCTTGACCTTGGGAAGATCCTCCGCACCCAGCGTCTGAACATGGGCCGTAAGCTTCGAATTCGCAACCGAGGCTGCCGCCAGACACAGCAGGCAGCCTGCCCCCGGGAATTGCGTATCCACCTTCGGCAACTGCCCCAGCACCACGCCTACCCTGGCGGACTTGGCTGCATAGACCGAATCGGACAACTCGATGGGTTTGATCGGTGGTGCAGCGCACCCCCCCAGCAAACCAATCATGATACCGACAAGTAATAACCAGCGAAATTTCAACATGCGCTCCGGATTGTTTCTAGAGGAGTTTGCGAAAAACCACCCGCAACCCGTCAAGAATCTAGCACCCGCCCGGCCAGGTATTCCAAGGGGATTACCCGCGTGCACCCGGATGCATGCGCAGACTGCTGCGTCTACATGCCGCGGTCACGGTCAGCCGGACGGGTGCCCAGCGTGCCACCACCAAGACCGGGCACATGACCAGGGGGCGCAGCGGTATCCGACTCGATGGCCGTGCCCGCGGGATCCTGCTCCAACGCGGCCTGGACCCGCCTGTCACGCACCAGATAGCTGTACAGCACCGGCACCACCACCAGCGTGAGCAGCGTCGAGGTGATCACGCCGCCGATGATGGCGCGGCCCATGGGCGCCTGGATCTCGCCGCCGTCGTTGAGCGCCAGGGCCAGCGGCAGCATGCCGAAGACCATGGCGGCCGTCGTCATCAGGATGGGCCGCATGCGGATCAGGCCGGCCTGCAGCAGGGCCTCGGGCACCGTGGCGCCGGCCTTGCGCGCGTGGTTGGCGAAGTCGACCAGCAGGATGGCGTTCTTGGTCACCAGCCCCATCAGCATCACCAGGCCGATCATGCTGAACACGTTGAGCGTGCTGCGCCACAGCAGCAGCGCCAGCATCACGCCGATCAGCGCCAGCGGCAGGCTGGCCATGATGGCGATGGGCTGCAGGAAGCTGCCGAACTGGCTGGCCAGCACGATGTAGATGAAGATCACCGCCAGCGCCATGGCACCGAGCAGGCCGGCGAAGGCCTCCTGCTGCTGCTGGGCCTCGCCACCCACGTCGAAAGTGAAGCCGGGGGGCAGGTTGGTCTCCTTGACCAGCTTCTGCACGTCGTTGCCGACGTCGCCGGCCGGGCGGTCCTTCACGCCGGCAAACACGGCCTCGCGGCGCTGCAGGTTCTGGCGCCGGATGATGTCGGGGTTGAACACCTGCTCGATCGTCGCCACGCTGTCCAGCGTGATGGGTGTGCCGTCCCTGGCGAAGGCCACGGGCAGGCCGCGCAGCTGGTCGATGCGCTGGCGCTGGCCCTCGTTCAGGCGCAGCACCACGTCGACCTGGTTGCCGTCGCCGGTGGTCCAGGTGGTGGCGGCCTCGCCGTTCACGTAGGCGCGCAGCGAGGCAGCCAGCTGCGGCGCCGTCAGACCCAGCTCGCGCACCGCGCCGGGCTTCAGGCGCACGGCATAGGCCGGCACGCCGGGCTTGGCCGAGAGCTCGACGTCGACGATGCCGGGGATCTTCTTCACCTTCTCGGCGAACTCGCCCGCCACCTTGACCAGGCCGTCGGCGTCGTTGCCCAGGATGGCGACGTAGATCGGCCGGTTGAAGCCCAGCGCCGCATCCACGCCCGGGATCCTGGCGATGCCGTCGCGGATGGCGTCCTCCACCTGCTTCTGGCTGCGCTCGCGCAGCTTGCGGTCCTTCAGGCCGATGTTGAGCCAGGCCAGGTTGCGCTGGCCCTCGCCGCCGACCCAGGTCGAGACGCTGTCGACCTCGGGCAGCGCAGCGACCACGGCCTCGACCTGACGCACCTTGGCGTCGGTGCGCGCCAGGCTGGAACCCACCGGCATGCGCAGCGCCAGCTGGGTGTAGCCCTGGTCGGTCTGCGGCACGAATTCGCTGCCCACCAGCGGCGCCAGCATGATGGCGCCCACGAAGCTGGCCGCGCCCACCATCATCACCACGCCGCGCGGCGTGATGGTGGCGATGCGCCAGCGCCGCCGGCTCGCCTGGTCGCGCACGCCTTGCTCATCGAAGCCGCGGCCGAACGCCGGCAGCCACACGCGGTAGCGCCGGCCCGAGAAGGCCCAGCGGATGAGTCGCTCGTACACGCCGTGCAGCACATCCAGCAGCCGGTCGGTGGCGCGGATGGCGTGGCCGATCAGCGGCACCTTGTGCAGGTAGGCCGAGGGCGGGTCCTTCCAGATGCTGGACAGCATCGGGTCGAGCGTGAAGCTCACGAACAGGCTGACCAGCACCGCCACCACCACGGTGATGCCGAAGGGGTAGAAGAACTTGCCGATGATGCCGCCCATGAAGGCCACCGGCACGAACACCGCGCACAGCGCGAAGGTGGTGGCCATGACGGCCAGGCCGATCTCGTTCGTGCCTTCCTCGGCGGCGCGGTGGTGGTCCTTGCCCATGTTGACGTGGCGCACGATGTTCTCGCGCACGACGATGGCGTCGTCGATCAGCAGGCCGATGCACAGCGAGAGCGCCATCATGGTCATGAAGTTGAGCGTGAAGCCGCACATGTAGACCGCGATGAAGCTGGAGATGACGGCGATGGGCAGCGTCAGCCCGGTGATGATGGTCGAGCGCCAGCTGTGCAGGAACAGGAAGACGATGGCCACCGTCAGCAGCGCGCCTTCGACCAGGGTGTGCAGCAGGCCGTCCAGCGAGCCCTTGACCCAGTCGCTGCTGGCATAGATCAGGCGCAGCTCCACGTCGCCCGGCAGCGTCTTGCGCACCTCGTCCATGGCGGCCTTGACGGCGTCGCCGGTGGCGACGATGTTGGCGTCCTGCTGCTTGAAGATGTTGAAGTTGATGGCCGGCTGGCCGTTGATGCGCGCGGTCGAGTCGGCCTCGCGCTCGCGTTCGACCAGGGTGCCCAGGTCGCCCAGGGTCAGCGCCAGGCCGTTGCGGCGCGCCACCACCAGCTCGGCGAACAGGCGCGGGTCGCGCACCCGGCCCTCGACACGCAATATCGCGTCCTGCGTCCTGTCGCTCAGCAGGCCCACCGGCTGGTCGAGGTTGGCCTCGCGCAGCGAGGTCGAGATCTCGCCCGGCGTGATGGCGTACGCGCGCAGCCGCGCCGGGTCGAGGTCGATGCGCACCTCGCGCACCGTCAGGCCGCTGATGTCCACGCGCGCCACGCCCTCGACGCGCTGCAGCCGCCGGCCCACCACCTGCTCGCCCAGGATGGACAGCTCGCGTGCGCTGCGCGTCCTGGACAGCAGCGCCATGTTGACCACGGGCTGGTTGTTGTCGTTGTTGTAGCGCACCACGGTGGGCAGCTTGGCGTCGCGTGGAAACGCCGCCTGCGCCGAGGCGATGCGGTCGCGCACGTCCTGCATGGCGCGGCTCATGTCGGCGTCGAGCTTGAACTCCACGTTGACCTCGGCGCGCCCCTCGTAGCTGCGCGAAACGATGCGCTTGATGCCGGCCGTGCTGTTGACCGCCTCCTCGATGGGCTTGGTCAGCTCGCGCTCCACCGCCTCGGGCGAGGCACCGGGGTAATTCACCTGGATGAAGGCGCCCGGAAAGCTGATGTCGGGCATCTGCTCGACGCCCAGGCGGGCGTAGCTGAACAGGCCCAGCACGCACAGGGCCACCATCACCATGGTGGCGAAGACGGGGTTGTTGATGGCGACGCGGGTCATCCACATGTCGGGCTCCTGCGGCGACTCAGCGCGAGGCCGCGGCGGCGG
>JBJOKY010000281.1:0-6319 GCA_046045865.1 Pseudomonadota bacterium
AGCGCCTACCAGCCCGAGCAGCTGGAAGGCAAGCTCACCGTGCTGGTGGCCAACCTGGCGCCGCGCAAGATGAAGTTCGGCGTGAGCGAGGGCATGGTGCTGGCCGCCAGCCATGCGGACGAGAAGGCCCACCCCGGCATCTTCGTGCTCGAACCCGGCGCGGGCGCCCAGCCTGGCATGCGGGTGCGCTGAGCCGGCCACCGGCCACCTACCAAGCGCCCGTCACCGGGCCGCAGCCACGCTGCCGCGAAGCCTCAGGTCGCCTGCCCGGCGCGCGCGAGCCAGCGCAGCAGCACGGCGTAGAGCTCCTCGGGCAGGAAGGGCTTGGAGATGAAGTCGTTCATGCCCGCCTCCAGGCAGCGCTGACGGTCCTCGTTGAACGCGTTGGCGGTCATGGCGATCACCGGCACCCCACTGCCGCCCGCCTGCGCGCGGATCACCCGCGTGGCGGCCAGGCCGTCCATGTGCGGCATCTGCATGTCCATCAGGATGAGGTCGATGCCCTGCCCGCCCTGGCGCGCCCGCTGCGCCGCGGCGATGGCCTGCACACCGTCGCAGGCCAGGCTCACCTGCAGCCCGACGTCCTCCAGCACGGCGCTGGCCACCTCGCGGTTGACCGGCTCGTCGTCGACCAGCAGCACGCGCCGTCCGGCCCAGTCGCGCTTGAGCACGGCCTCGGCGCTGGCGGGCAGGGGCTCGGCGTGCCCGTCGGGTGCGGCGACGTCCTTGTCCAGCCGCACGGTGAACCAGAAGGTGCTGCCGCAGCCAGGCTCGCTGATCACGCCCGCCTCGCCACCCATCAGCTGCGCCAGCCGGCGCGTGATGGCCAGGCCCAGGCCGGTGCCGCCGAACTCGCGCGTGGTGCTGTTGTCGGCCTGCTCGAATGCCAGGAACAGGCGCGGCAGCACCTCGGGCGCGATGCCCGGCCCGGTGTCCTCGACTTCGAAACGCAGCCGGGCATGGCGTGCGTCCTGCGACTCGACCCGCGCGCGCAGCGTGACGCTGCCGCTGGCGGTGAACTTGACGGCATTGCCGGCGTAGTTCAGCACCGCCTGCTGCAGCCGCGTGGCGTCACCGCGCAGGCCTTCAGGCATGGGGCCGATCTCGACCAGCAGCGCCAGCCGGCGTGCCTGGGCACGCTCCTGCAGCATGGACACGACATTGCCCAGCAGGGCCGGCACCTGAACCGGCACGTTGCCCAGGCTGAACTTTCCGGCCTCGATCTTGGACAGGTCGAGCACGGCGTTGAGGATCTCCAGCAGATGGCTGCCGGCCGCCTGCAGCTTGTCGAGCTGGCCGGCCTGGCGCGCGTTCAGGCCACCGCGGCGGATCAGGTGGGCCAGCCCGGTGATGGCGTTGAGCGGCGTGCGGATCTCGTGGCTCATGTTGGCCAGGAAGGCGCTCTTGGCCCGGTTGGCCGCCTCGGCCGCCTGCTTGGCCTCGGCCAGCTGGGCTGTACGGCGCACGACCTGGGCTTCCAGCTGCTCGCGGTGGTTGGCCAGTTCAGCTTCGGCGGCCAGGCGGTCGGTGATGTCGCGGTCCACACCCTGGAAGCCGGTCACCTCACCGGTGGCATCGAGGATGGGCGAGGCGCTGGATTCGAGCGCGCGCCAGCTCCCGTCGGCGCTGCGCCAGCGCAACGTGTCGGCCTTCCAGCCGCGGCGCTCGCGCACTGCGCAGGCATGGACTTCGGCTGCGTGAGCGCGGTCGACCGGGTGGATGTAGTCCATCGGGTCGATCTGCAGCAGCTGCTCGCGGCTGATGCCCAGCAGTTCGACGCCACGTTCGTTGCTGTAGGTGTGGCGGCCCTGGCGGTCTATCGCCCAGACCCAGTCGGCCGAGTTCTCGGCCAGTTCGCGAAAGCGCGTCTCGCTGGCCTGCAGCCGCTGTTCGGCCAGCATGCGCTCGGTCACGTCGTGGGCGATGCCCAGCACGCCGATCAGGCTGCCGTCGGCCGCGTACAGCGGCGTCTTGGTGGTCTCGAACAGGCCTCGGTAGCCGTCGGTGGCGAAGTCCAGCCACTCCTCGTTGCGGGTGGGCTGGCCGGCCGCGGCGGCGGCCTCGTCCTTGGCACGGAAGAAGGCGGCCAGTTCGGCGCTGACGAAGTCCTCGTCGCGCCGTCCCAGGATCTCGGCCTCGCTGGCGCCGTACAGGCGCTCGAAGCCCGGGTTGCAGGCCAGGTAGACACCCTGGGGATCCTTCAGCCACACCAGGTCCGGGATGGCGGCCATGAGCTTGCGCAGGAACAGGTTCTTGTCCTCGATCTCGCGCAGCGTGTGGCCGGCCGTGTGCTTGAGCCAGCCGATGGCGGAACGCAGCTCGTCCAGCTCGTCCGCCGCCTCGGGGGCCGGGGTGCCGGCACCGACCGGTGGTGTCGCCGGTGCGACGGCACGGCGCAGGTCGTCGGGCGTGATGTGGTGCAGCTCACCCGCCAGCACGACCAGGCGGCGGCGCATCAGGCTGTGATAGATGAAGGTCGACAGCAGCACCACCAGCAGCATGACCAGCACGTTGCCCGCCATGTCCAGGCCGAGCTGGCGCCACAGGCGTGCACGGTCGCGCCGCAGGTCGGACACCAGGGTGAGCGTGCCCAGCTCGCGGCGCTGGCCGTCCTCCAGGTGGACCAGCGGCAGGTGATGCACCAGCGCGTCCTCGCGCTGGTCGACGTCGCCCACCGTGAGGTCGGCCTGGCCGGGCTGGCACAGGCGTACCGCGCTCACGTCGGCCAGGTTGACGTAGGCGGCCAGCTGGTCGAGCAGATGGTCCTGGTCGAAAGCCCAGGCGCTGTCGACCAGGGCCGGCAGGGTGATCTGGCCGACCGCTTCCAGGTGCGCCTGGAGCGCGTCCATGCGCTCATGGTGGGCATGCACCGCGCGGGCTGCCGACACCATCAGCGAGGCCAGGGTGCCGACCACCAGCACCCAGCCCAGCAGGTGCAGGGTCACCCGGCTGCGCAGGCCCAGGAAGCCCAGTGGCTGTGCAGGATCGCTGCGGCCCACGCCGGCCTCACTCCGACTTGAGCGTGGCCAGGATGCGTGCATGTGTGCCGTCGGCCTTCATGTCGCGCAGCGCCTGCGCCAGGCGCGGCACCAGGGCAGCATGGCGGCGGTGCAGGTAGAGGTACATGTCGACATCCTTGAGCGCGGGTTCGATTTCACGGATACCGCCCAGCCCCATGCTCCGGAGCAGGGCGTGGCCGTCGGCGCGGGTGTAGAGCGCCAGGTCCACCCGGCCGGCGTCGAGCATGCGGAAGAGCTGCTCGGGCTTGTCGACCTTGTAGTGCGCCCGCGTGCCGCTCACCGAGGCCTCGAACAGCTTCCAGCCGGTGATGTGGGCCACGCTGTAGGGCTGCAGGCTGCGCCAGCCCTGCTCCAGACGCGGCGCCGGCGTGCCCGGCGTGACACGGGCAAAGGCGACGAAGCTGATGCCGATGTAGCGCTCGGGCACCTGCACGAGGTTAAGGTACTGGGTGCCAAGGCCGGCCACGCGCAGGCCCTCCCCGTCGACCACACCGGCGTCGGCCTCCTGCAGCGAGCGTTCCGACGGCAGGCTGACCAGCCTGAGCTCGGCGCCGATGCGGCGCAGGGCCTCGCGCGTCAGCTCGGCCAGCGCCAGGCGGTCCTGCGGCGTGTTGTTGGTGCTGATGGTCAGGGTGAGCGGCGATGCGTCGGGCGCACTCGCAGGCGCCTGCGCGGCGGCGCCAACGGTCGCCAGAGTGAGCAGGCCAGCCAGGAGCCAGCGTGTCACCGTCGGTGGGGTCAGTGCGTTCTTCAGCCACATGGGGTGCTCGTGATCGAGGGGGGATGACACGGGCGGGTGATGCTCGTACCGCCCTGGGCGCGTCCTGCTGCTGCAGCCGGGTGAGAGTCAGCATAGCGTCAGACTTGCGGCAACTTGCCGCGCCCCCGAACCAGACTTGATCCACAGCAAGTTCCACCCTCGTGGACAACACGGGCTGACGCGTGCACGCATCGGTCCACTCCCAAGGTGGCGTGCCGGCGCAGGGTGGCCGCGCCGGGCTGTGCTGCAATGGCGGGCTGATGTCCCTGCTCAGCCTGCTCCAGCAAAGACGGGTGCGTGCCTGCACGATTGGCCTGGCCGGCACCCTGCTGGCCGCCGCCGCGCACGCCGCGCCCGCGTCCATACCCGACACCCTGACGCAGCGCCTGCAGGCCTGCACCGTCTGCCACGGCAAGGACGGCCAGGCCGCGCCGGACGGCTACCGCCCGCGCATCGCCGGCAAGCCGGCCGGCTACCTCTATCACCAGCTGCTCAACTTCCGCGCCGGCCGACGCCACTACGGCCCCATGGTGGCCCTGGTCGACGCCCTGCCCGAGCCCTATCTGCGCGAGATCGCCGAACACTACGCCGCGCTGGACCTGCCCTATGCCGCCCCACCGGCCGCACGCGAGCCCGCCGAGCTGCTGGCGCGCGGCCGCGCCCTGGCGCTGGACGGCGACCCGGCCCGCAAGCTGCCCGCCTGCCGCAGCTGCCACGGCCAGGCCCTGACCGGCACCCTGCCCGCCACGCCCGGCCTGCTCGGCCTGCCACGCGACTACCTGACGGGTCAGCTCGGCGCCTGGCACACCGGCCAGCGCCGCGCCCTGGCGCCGGACTGCATGGCCGAGCTGGTGCAGCGTCTGGCGCCGGGCGACATCAGCGCCGTGAGCGCCTGGCTGGCCAGCCAGCCGGTGCCGGCCGATGCCCATCCGCAGCCCGCCGGCAAGCAGACCCCGCCGCTGCCCTGCGGCAGCGTGGTGGACGCCGTTGTTGGTACCGGCGCCGGTGACGGTGCCGGCGTCGGCCCCGCGGCAGGCGGCGCGCCACGGCAGCGCCCTGCCCCGGGCACGGGGAGCGCGCGATGAAGCGATCGACCCTGCTCAAGGCCGCACTCGGCGGCCTGGCCCTGGTCGCCCTGGCCCTGCTGGCGCCCACCTGGCTGGACCCGGTCGTGGCGCTGGAAGACACCGCAACAGCCACCACGGCCCCCTCCGCCACACCGGCCGCCACCCCGTCCACCCCATCCCCCGCCAGCGCCGACCAGCTCGAACGCGGCCGCCTGCTCGCCCTGGCCGGCCACTGCGCCGGCTGCCACACGGCGCGCGGCGGTGCGCCCTATGCGGGCGGACAGTCCATCGAGACACCCTTCGGCACCGTCTACGCCGGCAACCTCACGCCGGATGACGCCACCGGCATCGGCCGCTGGACGCCCGCCACCTTCTGGCGCGCCCTGCACCACGGCCAGGGCGCGGACGGGCGCCGCCTGGTGCCGGCCTTCCCCTACACCGAGTTCACCCGCATCACCCGGGCGGACAGCGACGCCCTGTACGCCTGGCTGCGCAGCCTGCCCGCCGTGGCCCAGGCCAAGCGCCCGCACGCGCTGCGCTGGCCCTACGGCACACCCACCGCGCTGGCCGCCTGGCGGCTGCTGTTCTTCCGCGCCGGCGAGTTCCGCCCCGACCCGGCGCGCACGGCCGAATGGAACCGCGGCGCCTACCTGGTCAACGGACCGGGCCACTGCGTGGCCTGCCACGGCGGGCGCAACGGCCTGGGCGCCACGCGCGACGCCGGCTTCGGCGGCGGCCTGATGGCCGGGGGCGCGGGCGAGGCGGCGGGCAACTGGTACGCCCCCGCCCTGAACCGCAGCGACGAGGCCGGCGTGGCCGACTGGCCGCTGGACGACATCGTCGCCCTGCTGCAGGCCGGTGCCGCAGCACGCGGCCGCGCCAGCGGCCCCATGGCCGAGGTGGTGAGCCACAGCACCCAGCACCTGCCGGCGGCCGACCTGCGCGCCATGGCGGTCTACCTCCAGGCCCTGCCGGCCGTGGCGCCGCCGGCAGCGGCGGGTTTTCCGCCCGCCACGGCCGACGACCCGCGCCGCAGCCTGGGCGAGTCGCTCTACAAGGACCATTGCGCCGCCTGCCACGGCGACGCGGGTGAAGGCGGTACGCAGGGCGACGGCCGTCTGGTCGTGCCCGCCCTGGCCGGCAACCGCATCGTCGGCATGAACCCGCCGGCCAACCTGGTGCGCGCCATCGCCCTGGGCGGCTTCGGCGCGGCCACCGCTGCCAACCCGCGCCCCTACGGCATGCCGCCGTACGGCCATGTGCTGAGCGAGGAGCAGATCGCCAGCATCGCCACCTTCCTGCGCAGCAGCTGGGGCCACCAGGCCGCGCCGGTGAGCAGCGCGGACGTGACGCGCTGGCGCGGCGGGAGCTAGACGCAGGACGCGAAGGCGGCAAGGCCGCGCGAGGTGAACCGGCCCGGTCAGCGTGGCGCCGCGCCGCTGTCCATGCCCAGCGGCACCATGATCTCGAAG
>JBJOKY010000282.1:0-6288 GCA_046045865.1 Pseudomonadota bacterium
TGCAGGCGGCGGTCCTCGGTGATGCCGGCGATGGAATCCTGCAGGATCTTGAAGCCGCCGTTCTGCTCGGTCAGCTGGTGCAGGAAGATGATGTTGAGCACGATCCAGCCGATGGGCAAGAGGCCGGTGAGGCCGCCCAGGAAGGCCGCCTTGCCCGCCATCTCGGCCGGCATGCCGTAGGCGAAGACGGCGATGGCCAGCGCGCTGAGCAGGCCGGCCGCGGCGGCGATGTGTGCCTTGAGGTGCAGAAAGCCCAGGCCGACCAGCATGACGACCACCGGCACGGCGGCCAGCAGGGTCGACACGAGCATGCTGTCGAAGGGGTTGTAGTTCTGTTGCCAGACCATGGTGTCTTGTCTCCGCGTGGTGTTGAAGCTCTTGCGGCACAGGTCTGAAACCCTGCACCGCCCATGGGGAGGCGAATGTAGGGATGGGGTGCCACCGCCGCGTGAAAGTTCACGGCGGGCGGCATGAGCATTTTTCAACGGCCTACCGACCTTGCTCGACACACTTCAGAAACAACAAGGCCGCGCAGTGCGCGGCCTTTCCTTGCCCTGGGCGCTGGGCGCCGGACGCTCAGCCCGGGATGTCCGGCTCCACCAGCTGGGCCAGCTGCACGAGCGATTCCTGCCAGCCGAGGTAGCACATCTCGGTCGGGATGACGGCCGGGATGCCGGCCTGCACCACCGCCAGCTCGGTGCCGCACAGCACCGGCCGCAGCGTGACGGTCACCTCCATCTCGCCGGGCAGGTTGGGGTCGTCGAAGCGGTCGACGTAGCGCAGCTTCTCGCCCGGCACCAGCTCCAGGTATTCGCCGCCGAAGGAATGGCCGTTGCCGCTGCCGAAGTTGTGGAAGGACATGCGGAAGCCGCCGCCCACGCGCACGTCCATGGCGTGCACGGTGCAGGTGAAGCCGAAGGGCGGCAGCCACTTGGCCATGGCGGCGGCATCGGTGAAGGCCTTGTAGACCTTGGCGGGCGGGCAGCGCAGCACGCGGTGCAGGCGCACGGTGCCGGTGGAGGTGGGGGGGCTGGCGGTGGTGCCGGACATGGGGGTCTCCTGGTGGCGGGTTCAGCTGGACATGCTCGCCAGCACCGCCTTGTAGCGGCGCTCGCGGTCTTCCAGGCCGATGGTGCCACCGTTGATGCGCCTGGTCAGGCCCACGAAGTCGTCGCGGTCGATGTAGTCCTCGCAGTTGTTGGCCGACCAGAACCAGCCGGCCGACCGCGCCGCCGGCAGCGGGTCGAGCAGCAGGTCGGGCTGGTCGACCAGTTCGAGCTTGAGGGTGGCGGCGCAGCGCGTGTAGTTGTCCTTGCCGGTGAGCTGCTTGAGGCCGCGGCCGCGGTACTTCCAGCCTTCGCCCGACTCGATCGGGCCGTTGCCCATGCGTGCCGCGTACACCACGTTGGCGATCAGCTCGGGCTGGCGTTGCAGCTCCAGGGCGAACTTGTTGGGCTGGTTCACGCCCTTGTCGTCCTTCTCGGGCTTGCCGTCGGGGCCGAAGACCGCGAAACGTTTCGGCCAGCAGGTGGCCATGGTGGTGGCGCGGTAGTTGAGGTTTTCCTGCAGCGCGGTGTAGCCGCCCGACTCATGCGCGGTCTGGGCCAGGAAGGCGGCGATGCGCTTGTCGGTGGCGATGTCGAATTCGGCGCAGGTGGCCTGGATGGCCTCCAGCCACTGCTCCGGCTCCTTCACCCCGGCCGCCTGCAGGTGGGTGAGCTCAGGCGTCATGGGCGGCCCTTGTTCATCATGGCGGTCTTGTCCTGGCTGGACTTGGACGAGCCGTAGAAGAACTGCAGGATGCTCGCCACCGCCGTGCCCAGCAGGAAGCCCAGGATGATGTTGGCGAAGTCCTTGCCGCTCTGATGGACTTCAAAGAAGGTGATGCCGAAGAAGTACAGCACCGAGGTGACCGACCAGAACCAGGCGAACTTGTAGATGAACTGGCGCACGACCGGGTCTTCGCTGTGCATGGCCTGCACCTGCATGTCGGTGGCGCGCTGGCGCGACTTCTCGTCCAGCGCGGCGTTGAACTCGTCATGCTTGTCCGCCGCCTCGCGCAGCCTGAAGATGTCCTCGCGCGTGAGCTCGCTGCCGGGCTTGAGCGTCACGCCCAGCTGCTTCTCGACATATTCCTCGCCCTTCTCGACAACGACATCGGCCACCTTGGCCAGGTCGTTCTCGATCAGCCCGGCAACGACGGCAACGGTAGATGGATTCATCGATGGCACTCCTGCTGTTGTTCGCGCCCGCCAGCGGGGGCGGCTTGCTTGTTGAGGTGCGACGGGTGTCACGGTGACCGGCACCGGCCGGGCGACATGGTCGCCCGGCGGCCTACGCGGCGTCAAGGCAGCACACCGGCACATGCCCGGCCGGCGCGCCAGAACGTATCAGGGTTGACCCTTCAGACGAGCGCCTGCCGCAGCCAGTCGACGAACGCGGCGCATTCCCAGCGCTCCAGCGTCCCGGGCTTCCAGCACAGGAAGTGGTGGTTCGGCGACGCCACCTGGCGCGGCGACAGGCGCACCAGGCGGCCGCTGTCCAGCCACTCGTGGCCCAGCTTCAGGCGCATCAGGGTGACGCCGAAGCCGGCCGCGGCGGCGTCGCACATCAGGCCCACGTCGTTGAACTGCGAACCCTCGCGCGGCTCGGGCAGGGCCAGGCCGACCGCCTTGAACCAGGTGCTCCAGGGCTCCAGCGGGCTGCGGATGAGGCGCGCGCGCGACACCTCGGCCAGCTTGTCGAATTCGCCGAAGGGGCCGAACTCGTGCAGATAGTCAGGGCTGCAGCAGGGCACGACCTCGTCGCCGAGGATGCGCACCTGCTCCACGCCGGTGTAGGGCCCGGTGCCGTAGCGCACCTCGATGTCGGCCTCCTCGGCCTTGACGTCCAGCAGCGGGATGGCGACCTGCAGCGTCAGCTCCACCTCGGGGTAGGCGTGGCGGAACAGGGCCAGGCGCGGCAGCAGGATCTGGCGCGAGAAAGTCGGCGTGACCGCCAGGCGCAGCTTGGCCATGCTCTGCGCCGGCACGCTGCCCGGCCACTGCTGCAGCGCCTGCAGGCCCTGGCGCACATGGCCGAGGTAGGCGGCGCCGTCGGCGCTCAGGCTGAAGTCGCTGCGCGCGAACAGGCGCACGCCGAGCTGCGTCTCCAGCTGGCGCATGCGGTGGCTCACCGCGCTGGGCGTGACGCTCAGCTCCTCGGCCGCCAGGGTGACGCTGCGCAGGCGCGCCAGCGCCTCGAAGCTGAGCAGGCAGTGGATGGGCGGGATGCGCGGTGCGGCCACGGCCGGTCCGGATCAGGTCGGTTCAGCGGCCGCGGCGGCGCTGGCCGCGTCAGGTGCGCAGTACCGTGAGCACGCCGGTGTAGCCGTACAGGTGATGGCGCGCGATCTCGCCGCCGGCGAAGAATCCGATCAGCGGCACGTCGCCCAGCGCGCGCTGCACGATCCGCAGCTCGGCCGAGGGGCCGCCGAAATGGCTGCCGCCGCGCCCGGCGCAGCTGACGTAGATGGCCGCGGCAACCTGGTCCTCGGGGCGGGCGGGGCGCTCGTCGTCCAGCGGGGCAGGCACGGTGTCACTGTCGCTGGACGACATGGCCGACGAGCGTGACGGCGTTTCCGCCGGCCGCCGGCCGCCCTCGGCAGCCGCTCCGGCCCAGCGCGCACCCAGGCCACGCAGGGTGGCGCCCAGGTCCAGCGTGGCGGCGCCGCTGAGCGTCACCTCGTCCTCGGGGCCGAGTTCCTCGCGGATCTCGCTGCAGATGCGCACCAGGTCGCGTCGCGCCGCCTCGGTGTCGCGCCGGCAGAAGGCGAGCTGCTGGCCGGGTTCGACCAGCTCGGCCAGGGCCACGCCGCGGCGCGCCGGGTCCAGGCCCAGCAGGTGGCGCACCCGCGTGTCGACGCCGAACTGGCCGCGCCGCGCCAGCATGTCCTGGCTGGCGTCGGCGATGCCGGCCAGGGTGGCGCGCAGCCTGGTCATGGCCACGCGCGGCTGCTCCAGGTCGATGCCCAGGTCTTCGACCAGGCAGTCGAGCGCCGGGCGGCCGTCCAGCTCCAGCACCAGGTTGCGGTCGCAGCGGCCGATGCGCCGTGTCGGCCCCACTGGCGTGCAGCCCTGGGTGACGCGCGAGACCAGGTTCACCCCGGGCGCGAAGGCCACGCCGCTGACGCCGCCCTGGTAGACGCCGTCGGCGATGGTGACCGCCTGCCCGCGCGCCGAGGCCAGGCCGCCGAAGAGGTAGCCGCTGTCGGTGCGTTCTGCCAGTTCTCTCAGCAGCTCGGGCAGGTCGGTAGCGCGGCCGTCGGCGTGCACCAGCGCGGTGTAGGCGGCGCCGATCTGGCCGTACGCACCCGGCTGCGGCAGGGCCTGCACGCCTGAGAAGACGCGGAACAGCTCGCGCGGCAGCTGGCCGACCAGCAGCGCCAGCGCCGGCTGGTCGATGTATTCGACGCCGTTGGCGGCGATGCCCACGCCGACGCTGCCGACCCAGGCCACGCCGGGCCAGCGCAGGCGCAGCTCGGCCAGCAGCTCCTGGGCGTCGTCGACGTAGTGATCGGTGAAGTAGATCAGACCCAGGGTGGGCGCCAGGCCATCGGTGCCGGCCGAGCCGGTGGCGGCGCGGGCGGCATTGGTGTCGTCTTCCAGCTCGGCGCGGGCGGCCAGGCCGGCGTCGATCTGCGCTGCGGCCAGGGCCAGGGCCATGTGCCAGTCAGGATGGGTGGCGTGGCCAAGCAGGAAGGGCAGCATGGTCGTCGTCCGGGTGCAGGTGTGGGTGGGGCGCTGCCGGCGCCGGGCGCCGGTGCGCAGTTCAGCGCGTCAATCGTCCGAATGGCCGGAGGGGCGGCGGGTCGCGGCCCGGGCGGTCTTGCCGGTGGCCGTGCCCTTGCCCGCAGCGGCGGCCTTGGCCGCGCCCTTGGGAGCAGTTTTGGTGCCCGCCTTCGCGGCCGCTCCGGCTGCCGTACTCTTGCCAGACGCCTGATCCACAGGGGCAGCGCCGGCCTTGGCCGGCCGGGCAGCCTTGGGTGCGGGGGCCGCGCCCGGGGTGGGCATGGCGGCGCTGGCGGCCATCTGGCTCATCTGCTCGACCACCTGGCTGGCCGCCTGGGCGGCAGCCTGGGTTGCGGCTTCGGCGGCGGCCTGGCTGGCCTGGGCCACTTCGGCTGCCTGGGCCGTGGCGGTCTTGACGGCGTCGGCCATGCTGGTGGCCATGGGCGCGGCGTCGTTGGCAGCCTGCACGGCGTTGGCGGCCAGCTGGGTGAACTGCTGGGTGAGCGAGTGCCACCACTGCATGGCGTCGACCATGCCGGCGGTGGCGGCCTGTGCGGCAGCCTCGGTCGCGGCCTGTGCGGCAGCCTCGGTGGCCGCCTGGGCGGCAGTGTGGTCCGCGCCGTTGGACTGGCTGCGGGCCCCGGGTTCGGGGCGGACAGGCGCCGCCTCGGGCATCCTGACCTTGAGGGCATCCTGCAGGTCGCTCAGGTTCAGGTTCATGCCCTTGAGGGTGGACAGCGTCATGCGCTGCACCTCCAGCGCCTGGATGGTGGCACCCAGCATGCGGCTGTTCTGGTCGAGCCAGAACTGCACGGTGCGCAGCTCGTCGATCTTGCGCTCGAGCTCGGCCGGGTCGAGCGAGGGCGCGATCCACTGGCCGATGTTGGGCAGCGCCGATCCGGCGTTCTTCATCAGGCCTTGCAGGAACTCGAAACCAGGCACGAACCTGGCGAAATCGGCACTGCCGGTGTCGGACATCTGGGTCTCCTCGGGTCGGTGGAACAGTCAGGCCGTGGCACCGCTGCGGAAAGTGGAGCCCGCAGGGCTACCCGGATCGCTGGCGTCGGAGTTGGAAAAGGTGGTGGACCGCGCGCTGGTGCGTGAGGAGCGCGATTACGTGAAGCGGGTCGCGGAAGTCTTCCGGCGGGTGCAATCCTACGGGCAGCTTTACGCCTCGAACTTCACCGAACTCGGGCTGAAGCCGCCGTTCGCCCCAAGCCCTTACGAGCCCCTCAAAATCTGGCCAGCGAAGCCAAAAACCGAGCGCGAGTTCTGGCTCTACCTCGCCCACGCCACCACGCAAGCGGGCGGGGGCATTCCGCCGTTCATGCTGCCGGTGACGAACCTCGCAGAGGTGGGGGAGACGCTGCGGCGCTTTCTCCGGGAACGTGAAATTGACCAGTGGCGGCATCGCTTGCATGACTTCAATGCCACCGTGAAGGCCGAAGCCGAGGCATCCACGGTGGAACTGCGCCTCGCGCTCACGGCAAGCATGGGCGAATTACAATGGCGGCAATCC
>JBJOKY010000283.1:0-6271 GCA_046045865.1 Pseudomonadota bacterium
CTGGTCTTCGACCTCAAGCTGCTGGTGCTGGCGGGCATCTTCGTGCACGCCTTCTTCCGCTTCACCTGGGCGATGCGGCAGTACACCTTCGGCGCGCTGCTGATCGGTGCAGCGCCGCCGCCCGAGGTCTTTGCCGCCGACGAGCCGGCGCGCCAGCGTTTTGCCGACCGCGCCGGGCGCGTCATGGGCCTGGCCGCCGAGACCTTCAACGACGGCCTGCGTGCGGTCTACATGAGCTTTGCCGCCGTGTTGTGGTTCGTCTCGCCGCTGGCCATGGTGCTGGGCACGGCCGGCGTGATCTGGGTGCTGTACCGGCGCGAGTTCCATTCCGAACTGCTGGCGGTGCTCAACGAGGAAGGCGCCTGAAGTGACAGGCTGCGCGCCGCACGGGCACGGTCTTACCGGCTGACACAACGCGCCGGCGCGTCCTGGCGGAACATCGCCGCCCCACCACTCCTGCAGGACAGCGCCATGGAGCCGCAGTCGTCATCACCCCGCATCGTGCTCGGTTTCTCGCCCGAGGATCTGGCCTGGATCCGCCGAGAGGCCGTCGAGGTGCCGCGTTTCTTCGCCGGCCACCGCGTCGCGCCCGCCACCGGCGACGTGTTGCGCGTGGGCGGTCGCCAGTTCCTCATCAAGGGTCGGCTGTGGGAACAGGAGGGCGCCGAGATCGTGCTGCGCCTGGTTCTCAGCAGCGCCTACGCCCAGAGCGACACGGTGTTCGGCGAGAACCTGGGTTGACTGACTGGAATCGGTCCGCCGCCCGTGCCCGCGACAAGTCGCGGGCCGTGCCGGCCGGCAGATCAACCCCTGGCCGGCGCCAGCTGCGCGCCCAGCGTCTCGCGCTCGTCGAACACGAAACACCCGCCGCGCCAGTGCGGCGCGCCGTCGGTCAGCTCGAAATACTTGAGGATGCCGCCTTCGAGCTGGTAGACCGACTCCAGGCCGGCTTCCTGCAGGTAGATCGCCGCCTTCTCGCAGCGGATGCCGCCGGTGCAGAAACTCACCACCGTCTTGCCCTTGAGGTCGGCCAGGTGCGCGTCGACCGCGGCGGGGAAGTCGCTGAACTTGCGGATGCGCCAGTCGATCGCGCCCTCGAAGGTGCCGGCGTCGACCTCGAAGTCGTTGCGGGTGTCCAGCGTCACCACCGGGCGGCCGCTGTCGTCATGCCCCTGCGCCAGCCAGGCGGCCAGGCGTTCGGGCGCCAGGCTGGGTGCACGTTCCGCGCTCGGCCGGATGGCCGGGTGGTTCATGCGGATGATCTCGCGCTTGACCTTGACCTTCAGGCGCTTGAACGGCAGCTCGGCGTTCCAGCTTTCCTTCACCGGCAGTCCGGCGAAACGCGGGTCGGCGTGCAGCCAGTCCATGAACGCACGTACGCCCTCGGGCTGGCCGGCCATGAAGAGGTTGATGCCCTCCTCGGCCAGCAGCACGGTGCCCTTGAGCTGGCAGGCCGCAGCCTGACCCTGGACGGGGCCACGCAACTCCGCCACGTCGGGCAGGTCGACGAAGCGGTAGGTGCTGATGTTGAGGACGGGAAGGGTGGTGCTCATGGGCGTGGCTCTTGTGCAGATCCTGCGGGACGGGCGCAGGGTGACATTGTTGCCGCTGTGGCCACTGGCCGATGAGGTGGCGTGGATGTACATTGGCGCCCAGATGTACACACGGAGGCGAGATGTCCGAGATCACCCTCCTCACCCGCGTCTTCCGCAACGGCAACAGCCAGGCCGTGCGCATTCCGGCCGAGCTGAAGCTGGACGCCGACACGGTGCAGATCTTCCGCAACGCAGACGGCGACCTGGTGCTGCGGGCCGTGCGGCCGACGCGTGGCCAGGCGCTGGTGGATGCGCTGGCGGGCTTCGACGCCGACTTCATCGCTGCGCTGGATGGCGCCCGGGGTGACGACGCACTGCCCATGCAGGAGCGCGAGGCGCTCTGACGCTGCCGCACTCAAGTGCTCCACCGTGCAGCCGCCATGCTTCATCTGCTCGACACCAACATCCTCATGTACCTGATGAAGCAGCGCCCGCCGGGCCTGGCCGAGCGGGTGGATGCCCTGCCGGCCGGGGACGAACTTGGCATGTCCTTCGTCACCTGGGCTGAACTGCTGCTGGGTGCCCAGCGCAGCACGCGCCAGGCCGAGGTCCTGCGGCGCCTGGAGGCGCTGGCCGCACAGATCCCGGTGCGCTACCCGCAGGGCCCGGCCATCTGCCGCCACTATGCCGAGCAGTTTGACCAGTTCAAGCGTGCCGGCACGCCCATCGGCGCCAACGATCTGTGGATCGCCTGCCACGCACTGGCCGAGGGCGCGGTGCTGGTGACGCACAACACGCGCGAGTTCGCCCGCATCCAGGGTCTGACACTGGTGGACTGGGTGGCGTGAGGCGGCCATGCGGCCGCTGCGCGACCCGTCAACTGGTCAGCCGGTATTGCGCAGGCCGGCCGCCACGCCGTTGATGCTGATGTGGATGCCGCGCTGCAGCCGCTCGGTGGCGGCGTCGACCGGTGCGCCGGGCACGCGGTTGCGGTAGCGGCGCATCAGTTCGACCTGCAGGTGGTTCAGCGGGTCGAGGTAGGGCAGGCGGTGGCCGATGCTGCGCGCCAGGCTGGGGTTGGCCGACAGACGGCTGGGCTCCTCGGTGATGAGTTCCAGGGCGTCGCGCGTGGCGGTCCACTCGGCCTCGATGGCGGCGAAGATGCGCTTGCCGAGCTTGGCGTCCTCGACCAGCTCCACATAGCGCGCGGCGATGCCCAGGTCGGTCTTGGCCAGCACCATGTCGAGGTTGGACAGCAGGGTGCGGAAGAAGGGCCACTGCCTGTACATGCTGCGCAGCAGGGCCAGGCGTTGCTCGTGGCCCTCGGCCGACGCCTTGCCGCTGGTCTTGCTGGCCGTGCCGGACTTCTTCGCGGCGGCCTTGGTCTTGCGCACCGGGCCCTTGGGGCTGGCGGCGACCTCCTCGACTGCCGCCGACCCGGCCGAGCCATCCAGGAACGCGGCGATGGCCGAGCCGAAGCCGGCCCAGCCCGGCAGCGCCATGCGGCACTGGCCCCAGCTGAAGGACCAGGGGATGGCGCGCAGGTCCTCGATCGCGCGCGTGGACTTGCGGCTGGCCGGGCGCGAGCCGATGTTGAGCTCGGCGATCTCGCGGATGGGCGTGGCGGCGAAGAAGTAGTCGGTGAAGCCGTCGGTCTCGTAGACCAGCTTGCGGTAGGCGTTGAAGCTGGCCTGCGAGATGGCGGCCGCGGCGCTCAAAAAGGCCGGCGGCGCGCTCTGCGTCGGGTGCAGCAGCGTGGCCTCCAGCGTGGCGGCGACGAGCGTTTCGAGGTTGCGCAGACCGATCTCGGGGTGGGCGTACTTGGAGGAGATCACCTCGCCCTGCTCGGTCAGGCGGATCTGGCCGTTCACCGTGCCGGGCGGCTGGGCCAGGATGGCCTGGTAGCTCGGGCCGCCGCCACGCCCCACCGTGCCGCCGCGGCCGTGGAACAGGCGCAGGCGGATGCCGTCGCCCGCGCCGAGCTGGCCGAACAGCTCGACCAGCGCCAGCTCGGCGGCGTACAGCTCCCAGTTGCTGGTGAAGGTGCCGCCGTCCTTGTTGCTGTCCGAATAGCCCAGCATCACGTCCTGCTCGCCGCCCGAGCGCACCACCATGGCCTTGATGCCGGGCAGCTCGTAATAGGCCTGCATGATGGGCGCGGCGTTGCGCAGGTCGGCGATGGTCTCGAACAGCGGCGAGACGATCAGGTCGGCCACCGCGCCCGCCTTGAGTGCTCCGCCCTGCGGGCCGCGCAGCAGGCCGGTCTCCTTCTGCAGCAGCAGCACTTCGAGCAGGTCGCTCACGTCCTCGGTGTGCGAGATGATGTAGTGGCGGATGGCCTCGGGGCCGAAGGTCGCGCGCATCTCGCGCGCCGCCTCGAAGATGGCGATCTCGCTTTGCGCCAGCTCGCTGTAGCTGGCCCCCATCACGCGCAGTGGGCGGGCGTGGTCGAGCTGTTCCATCAGCAGCACGCGCTTGTCGGCTTCGCTGAGTGCGCTGTAGTCGGCGCACACGCCGGCGTTGGCGAGCAGTTCGGCGACCACGGTCTCGTGCTTGTCCGAGCTCTGGCGCAGGTCGACCGTGGCGAGGTGGAAGCCGAACACGCGCACCGCGCGCATGAGCGGCGCCAGGCGCGGCGCGATCAGGGCCTGGGCGTGGTGGTGCTTGAGCGAGGCCTCGACGATCTGCAGGTCGGCCAGGAAGGCGGCCGCGTCAGGGTAGGGGTTCTGCGGCGGCACGGCGTGGCGCAGCGCCTCGGTGCCGGTCATCTCGTGAAGGTTGGCGGCCAGGCGGGCGTACACGCCGATGAGGGCGCGGCGGTAGGGCTCGTCGTCGCGGTGCGCGTTCTGGTCGGGCGAGGCGTTGGCCATGGCCAGCATGGCCGGCGAGACGGGGGCCAGCAGCTGCGACATCGACAGCTCGGCGCCCAGCGCGTGCACCTCGCGCAGGTAGAAGCGCAGCACCGTCTCGGCCTGGCGCGCCAGGGCCTGGCGCAGCGTGGGCGCGGTGACGTTGGGGTTGCCGTCGCGGTCGCCGCCAATCCAGTTGCCCATACGAAAGAAGCTGGCGATGTCGTGGCCGGGCAGGGCCTTTTCCACCGCGCGGTACAGGCGCGGAATCTGGTGCAAAAACGTGGTCTCGTAGTAGCTCAGCGCGTTCTCGATCTCGTCAGCCACGGTGAGCTTGGTGTGGCGCAGCATGCGCGTCTGCCACAGCTGGGTGACGCGGGCGCGCAGCAGGGCCTCGTTGTCGTCGCGCTGAGCCTGGGTGTGCAGGCTGTCGCGTGCGCCGATGAGCACCGCAATGGCGCGTTCGGCGTCCAGGATGCTCTTGCGCTGCACTTCGGTGGGGTGGGCGGTCAGCACCGGCGAGATGTAGGCCTGGCCCAGCGCGGCGGCGATGTCGGCGGCGCGGATGTCGGCATCGGCCAGTCGCTCGAAGCACAGCGCCAGCGAGCCTTCCTGCAGATGGCCCTGCTGCTCGTGCACCTCGCGGCGGCGCACGTGGTGGCGATCCTCGGCGATGTTGGCCAGGTGGCTGAAGTAGCTGAAGGCGCGGATCACGCTCACGGTCTGGTCGACCGAGAGGTTCTTCAAGAGGCGATCGAGCGCCTTGCCGGCCGAGGCGTCCTGCTTCAGGCGATAGGCGACCGAGAGCTGGCGCACGCGCTCGACCAGTTCATACGCCTCCTTGCCCTCCTGCTCGCGGATGGTCTCGCCCAGGATGCGGCCGAGCAGGCGGATGTCGTCCTGCAGCGGGCGGTCCTTGGCGGCCACCTCGTCGGCCGCCTGCTTGGCGGCGACGGCGGCCTGGCTGGTCGCCGCCGAGGTGGCCTTGGGCGCACGAGCGCCCGCGGCGGAAGTGGAACGGAAGGGCTGGGAGGGACGCGCCATTGAAACCTCTGGTCCGTGAAACAGGTAACTTGATTACATTGAAATGGTATCAGCGCCCCGTAACAGGGCAGCACCAAGTCGGCACAGCAAGTTCAGGGCCACCGGAGCGGCCTGCGTGGCCGTGCACGCGCTCGACAGGCGTGCACCTTCAACGAGAATGTGACCATGAGTTCCACGCCCTCATCCCCTTCCGCCGCCGGCTCCACGCCCGTGAGTTACACCATCGCCACACGCGAGAGCCGCCTGGCCCTGTGGCAGGCCGAACATGTGCGCGACCTGCTCGGCGCGCGCCTGGGCTGGCGGGTCGAGCTGCTGGGCATGACGACGCGGGGCGACCAGATCCTCGACCGGGCCCTGTCGAAGGTCGGCGGCAAGGGCCTGTTCGTCAAGGAGCTGGAAACCGCGCTGGAGGACGGCCGGGCCCAGATCGCCGTGCATTCGCTGAAAGACGTGCCGATGGAGCTGCCCGAAGGCTTCACCCTGGCCTGCGTGCTGGAACGTGAAGACCCGCGCGACGCCTGGGTCAGCCCGAAATACGCCCACTTCAGCGAGCTGCCGCAGGGCGCCCGGGTCGGCACGTCCAGCCTGCGCCGCGTGGTGCAGCTGCGCGCGCTGCGGCCGGATCTGTTGATCGAGCCGTTGCGCGGCAATCTCGACACACGCCTGCGCAAGCTCGACGAAGGCCAGTACGACGGCATCGTGCTGGCGGCCGCCGGCCTCAAGCGCCTGGGCCTGGCCGAACGCATCCGCGCCGTCATCGCCACCACCGACATGCTGCCGGCGGCCGGCCAGGGCGCCCTGGGCATCGAGATCCGCCAGGACCAGACCGCGCTGCTCGAAGCC
>JBJOKY010000284.1:0-6266 GCA_046045865.1 Pseudomonadota bacterium
TGCGCCTGTTCGCCATAGGCCCACACGGTGGGCGCGCAGCCGGCGAAGTCCGAGGCCGGGAAGCCCATGCAGAAGCTGGGCATGGAGGCATCGCGGGCGTCGATCTCGCCCAGGTGGGCATAACAGGCGTCGGCCGGCGCCATCCAGGTCGATTGCGTGGGCAGCGGGATGAGGAAGGGCAGGCGGCGGAAGACGACCGGCTCGCGCCGGCCCAGGCGCAGGCGGCGGTCGAGCAACTGCGCCGCGCGTTCGCCGGTGGCGGCCATGTCGATGTGCGGGTAGGTGCGGTAGGCCACCAGGGCATCGGCCAGCTCGATCATGCGTGGCGTGACGTTGGCGTGCAGGTCCAGGCTGGTGACGATGGGGATGTGCGGGCCGACCACGGCGCGCAGGCGGGCCAGCAGTTCACCCTCGCTGTCTTCGGCATGTTGGGCGACGGCGGCGCCGTGCAGGTCGAGGTAGACGGCGGCTATGCCTAGCGCACTGGCGCAGGCGGCGCGCAGGTCTTCCACCAGGGCGCCGGCAATGCGCTCGAAGGCGTCTTCGGTGACGTAGGACGAGGGTGTGGCGCCGCCCCAGCCCGAGGGCACCAGCGTCCAGCCGCGCGCGGCGGCCGCCTCGATGAAGCCGCCGACGGGGATGTTGACGCCGCGGAAGGTGTCGATCACCGCCTGGCCGCGCCGCCAGGCCGGGAAGCCGTCGCCGCGGTTGAAGGCCTCCCAATCGGCCAGGCTGGGCGCGAAGGTGTTGGTCTCGTGCTGGTAGCCGGCGATGAAGACGCGGGTCATGGGTGGGGCGATCAGGGGTAGATCAAGGGAGGGTCAGGGTGAGGTCACTGCGCCGCCGAAGGCGAAGTGTTTGCCCGGCGCGGCGCTGAAGAGGGCTTGCGTGTAGGCGTGCTTCGGTGCGCCGAAGACCTCGTGCGCCGGGCCGTATTCCACGACCTCGCCTTTGGACATCACCGCCAAGAAATCGCAGACCTGCGAGGCCACGCGCAGGTCGTGGGTGATGAAGAGCATGGCCAGGTTGAGGCGGCCGCGGATCTCCTCGAAGAGCTGCAGCACCTGGGCCTGCACCGAGACGTCGAGGGCGCTCACCGCCTCGTCGGCCACCAGCAGCTCGGGTTCGAGCATCAGGGCGCGGGCGATGCAGATGCGCTGGCGCTGGCCGCCGCTGAACTGGTGCGGGTAACGCTCCATGGCGCTGGCGTCCATGCGCACCAGTTCCAGCAGGCTGCGCGCGCGCTGCAGGGCGCTGGCACGCGAGAGGCCGTAGTTGAGCGGGCCTTCCACCATGGCCTCGCCCACGGTGCGGCGCGGGTTGAGCGAGCGGTAGGGGTCCTGGAAGACGATCTGCACGCGCTGGCGCAGCGGCCGCAGGGCCGCGGCGGGCAGGTGGGCGATGTCCTCGCCACCCAGCTGCACACGGCCGGCGCTGGGGTCGATGAGGCGCACCACGCAGCGCGCCACGGTGCTCTTGCCCGAGCCGGACTCACCCACGATGCCCAGCGTCTGGCCGCGGCGGATCTCGAAGTCCACGCCCTTGGCCGCATGCACGCTGCGGTGGGGGCCGAACCAGCGCTTGTCCTCGTACGTCTTGGCCAGGCCCTGCACGCTCAGCACGAGGGGCGCACTGGCATCGGTGGCGCGGGCCGCCGTGCGCAGCGTGGGCACGCTGGCCATCAGCATGCGCGTGTAGGCGTGTTGTGGGCGTTGCAGCACCTCGGCCTTGGGGCCGATCTCGACCATGTCGCCCAGGCGCAGCACGGCCACGCGGTCGGCAATCTCGGCCACCACGCCGAAGTCGTGGGTGATGAAGAGCACGCCGGTGCCGTGGCGGCGCTGCAGGTCGAGCACCAGTTTCAGGATCTGCGCCTGGGTGGTGACGTCCAGCGCGGTGGTGGGCTCGTCGGCGATCAGCAGCACCGGGTCGAGCACCAGGGCCATGGCGATCATGATGCGCTGGCGCTGGCCGCCCGAGAGCTGGTGCGGGTAGCTGGCCACGATGCGCTCGGGCTCGGGCAGCAGCACTTCCCTGACGATGGCCAGCACCTTCTCGCGCCGCTGCGCCGCACTGAGGCTGGTGTGCTCGCGCAGCACCTCGTCGATCTGGTCGCCGCAGGTCATGACCGGGTTCAGGGCCGTCATGGGCTCCTGGAAGATCATGGACAGGCGGGTGGCGCGCAGCTCGCGCAGGCGTGCCAGCGGGGCGTGGGTGATGTCCTCGCCCTGCAGGCGGATGCGCCCGGCGCTGACCGGCAGGCTGCGCGGCAGCAGGCCCATCACCGCCTGGGCGATGACGGACTTGCCCGAGCCCGATTCACCCACCAGGCAGACGATCTCGCCGCGGCCCACGCGCAGGCTGACCTCGCGCACGGCGGCCTTGCGGTCACCGCCCGCGGGCAGGTCGACACAGAGGCCGTCGATCTCGAGGATGGGCGTGTCGTCGGCGGTGCCGACGGTGGTGCAGGCGGCAGCGGATGCGGAGGTGGTGTTCATGCGCAGGCCCGCCTCACACGCGCTTGGCCATCTTGGGGTCGAGCGTGTCGCGCAGCCCGTCGCCCAGGATGTTGACCGCCAGCACCGTCACCGCCAGGAAGATGCCGGGGAAGAAGATGTTGTGCGGGTACTGGTTGAACTGGGCGCGGCCCTCGGCCATCACGTTGCCCCAGGTGGGGATGTCGGGCGGCAGGCCCACGCCGAGGAAGCTGAGGATGGCCTCGGTGAGGATGCCCGAGGCACACATGAAGGTGGCCTGCACGATGAGCGGCGCCAGCGTGTTGGGCAGGATGTGGCGCAGCATGATCTTCCAGGTGGGCGTGCCCAGGGAGATGGCGGCTTCCACGTAGGGCTCCTCGCGGATGGTCAGCACCAGCGAGCGCACCAGGCGGGTGACGCGCGGGATCTCCGGGATGGCGATGGCCATGACCACGGTGAACAGGCTGCCGCGCCACATGGCCACCAGGGCGATGGCGATGAGGATGGCGGGGATGGCCATGAGGCCGTCCATCACGCGCATGATCAGGCCGTCCAGCCGGCGCAGGAAGCCGGCCATGAGGCCGAAGAAGACGCCGAAGACGCTGGCCACCGTGGCGGTGCTGAGGCCGACGATGAGCGAGACCTGGGTGCCGTAGAGCACGCGGCTGTAGATGTCGCGGCCGAAGCTGTCGCTGCCCATCAGGAAGGTGTGCTTGAGGTTCTCGCCGTCCAGCGTGGTGATCTCGCCTTTCGCGCCGGGCAGCAGGTCGCGGCTGGCGGCGTCGAAGAGCGAGGGGTCGACCGTGCCCAGCCAGGGCGCGGCCAGGGCCAGCAGGATGAGCAGCAGCAGGGCCGTGCCGCCGATGCGCACGGAGGGGTGGCGGCGGGCGCGCGCCCAGGCGCTGGGCTGCTCGACCACCGAGGCGGCCTCGACGGAGAGTTCGGCGTATTCGCTCAGGGACATGGTCGGTGGCTCGCGGGCTGGGCGCCGTCAGTAGCGGATGCGCGGATCGAAGAAGACGTAGCTCAGGTCGACCAGCATGTTGATCACCACATAGACGACCGAGAACAGCAGGATCACGCCCTGGATGGTAGGGAAGTCGCGCGCCAGCACGGCATCCACCGTGAGGCGGCCCAGGCCCGGGATGGCGTAGACCGATTCGGTGACCACCACGCCGCCGATGAGCAGGGCGATGCCGATGCCGATGACGGTGGCGATGGGCACGGCCGCGTTGGCCAGGGCATGGCGCAGCAGCACCTTGCGCTCGGGCAGGCCCTTGGCGCGGGCGGTGCGGATGTAGTCCTCGCCCAGGGTCTCGAGCACCGAGGCGCGCGTGACCCGCGCGATCAACGCGATGTAGATCACCGAAAGCGTGAGCGCGGGCAGCAGCAGGTGGTAGAGCCAGGGCCCCGGCCCTTCGGCCAGGCGGCGGTAGCCTTGCACCGGCAGCCAGCCCAGCTTGAGCGAGAACAGCCAGATCAGCACATAGGCCAGCACGAAGATGGGCACCGAGAAGCCCAGCACAGAGAAGCCCATCAGCAGGCGGTCGAAGGCGCTGCCGAAGCGCCAGGCCGCCAGCACGCCCATGGGCACGGCCACGGCCACCGCCAGCACGATGGTGATGAGGGCCAGCGAGAGCGTGGGCTCCAGGCGCTGGCCGATCAGCGTGACCACATCGGTCTTGTAGTAGTAGCTCTGGCCCAGGTCGCCGCGCAGCAGGTGGCCCATCCAGACCGCGAACTGCTCGGGCACCGAACGGTCCAGCCCCAGGCTGGCGCGGATGGCGGCGATCTGCTCGGTCGAGGCCGCATCACCGGCCAGCACCGCCGCCGGGTCGCCCGGCGTGAGCCGCAGCATGAGGAAGACCAGCACCGCCACCACCAGCAGCACCGGCAGGGTCGCGGCCAGGCGGCGCAAGAGGAAGTTCAGCATGGCGTGGGGCGACGGGGCGATCGGTGAATGGGGTGGTGAGGCAGGCGGTGTTGATCGCCGTGATGCAGTCGATGGCGGCGGCGACGAAAGTGGGCCGGCGCGGCAAGGCTTTCGGGCGATGCGCTCAGGCCGCGCGCGGCGCGCCGTTGCGCGGCGTGCGGCGCAGCACCTGGCCGGCCCGCGCGGCGGTGGACTGGCCGTGCCGCCAGGTGAGCTGGCCATTGACGAAGACCGCCTCGATGCCGCGCGCGGCCTGCACCGGCGCCTCGTAGCTGGCGGTGTCGGCCACGCTGGCGGCGTCGAAGATCACCAGGTCGGCGGCCATGCCGGGGGCGATGGCGCCGCGGTCGGCCAGGCCGAAGTTGCGCGCCGGCAGGCCGCTCATCTTCCACACCGCAGTTTCGAGCGGGAAGAGGCCCAGCTCGCGGCAGTAGTGGCCCAGCACGCGCGGGAAGGTGCCCCACAGGCGCGGATGCGGCTTGTCGCCCAGGGGGATGCCGTCCGAGCCGATCATGGTTTCGTCGAAGGCGAGGATGCGCTGGACGTCGCCCTCGTCCATCAGGAAATAGACCGCGCTGCCCGGCTGCAGGCGCACCGCCGCCTCGCTGCGGCTGCAGCCCCAGTCGCGCGCGATGTCGTCCAGGTCGCGGCCGGCACATTCCGGGTGGGGCTGGCTGGTGGCGATGAGCACGTGGATCTCCAGCATCCCGCGGTCGGGGCGGATCATGGTCGAGCCTGCGGTGTAGGGGTAGGCATCCAGCGCCACACACTGGCAGCGCATGGCCGCGGCCACCTGGGCCAGGGTCTCACCGGAGCGGCCATGGTTGGCGCGGCCGCTGACCTTGTGGTGCGAGAGCACGACCGGGCAGTCCAGCGCGCGGCCCACGGCCAGGGCCTCGTCGATGGCCGGCACGATCTGGTCGGCCTCGTCGCGCAGGTGGGTGGTGTAGAGGCCGGCGCCGCCTCGCAGCGCCCGGCCCACAGCGATGATTTCTTCGGTGCTGGCCGCACTCGCAGGCGGGTAGAAGGTGCCGGAGGAGAGGCCGATGGCGCCGGCCGCCAGGGCCTCTTCGGCCAGGGCCGCCATGTGCGCACATTCCTCGGCCGTCGCGGCGCGGTCGAGCGACCCCATGGTCAGGGCCCGCAGGGTCGAATGGCCGACCAGGGCGGCGACGTTCACCGCGGGCGGGGTGCGCCGCAAGTCGTCGAGGTAGTCGCCAAAGCGCCGGTGCACCGGCAGCGCGCGGCGGTCCAGCAGGTCCAGCGGCGAGGGGCAAGGCGCCCCGTCGCGCCAGGGCGCCATGCTGACACCGCAGTTGCCGGTGACCACCGTCGTCACGCCCTGCGAAACCTTGAAGGGCAGCGCCGGCTGGGCGATGAGGGCGCCGTCGTCGTGCGTGTGCACGTCGATGAACCCCGGCGCCACGATGAGGCCACGCGCGTCGACCTGCTGATGGCTGGGCTGGCCGCGCAGATCGCCCACCGCAGCGATGCGGCCGGCGCGGATGCCCACATCGGCCTCGCGCCGCGGCGCGCGGGTGCCGTCGATGACGGTGCCGCCGAGGATGAGGCAGTCGAAGGCGTCGTCGGCCCGACCCGCAGCGGCGTGGTGCACCCCTCAGTCCTTCTTGAGGTTCCAGTAGATGTTGTTGTTGGTGACGAAGAAGCCGCTGATGTTCTTGCGCGCCGCCATGGGCTGGTCGAACTCGCCCAGCGGTGCGTGGGTGGCGATCTCGAAGGCGCGCACGTGCATCTGCTCGGCCAGCTTCGTCTTGGCCGCGTCGTCGGTGGCGCGCATGAAGGTGTTGCGCAGCTCGACCATCTTCTCGTCGGTCGGCCAGCCGAACCAGACCGAC
>JBJOKY010000046.1:0-17629 GCA_046045865.1 Pseudomonadota bacterium
AGATCTTCGGCCCGGTGCTGGCCGTGACCACCTTCAAGGACGAGGCCGACGCCCTGGCCATCGCCAACGACACCGTCTACGGCCTGGGTGCCGGCGTGTGGAGCCGCAACGGCAACACCGCCTACCGCATGGGCCGCGCCATCAAGGCCGGCCGGGTGTGGACCAACTGCTACCACGCCTACCCGGCCCACGCTGCCTTCGGCGGCTACAAGGAATCGGGCATCGGCCGCGAGACCCACAAGGTCATGCTCGACCACTACCAGCAGACCAAGAACCTGCTCGTGAGCTACAGCGAGAACAAGCTGGGCTTCTTCTGAAGGGATCCGGCATGAGCCAGGGCGGCCTGCCGCCGCCCGTGATCCAGCGCGTCGTGGCCACCGATGCGGCGCTCGCCCGCATCGACCTGCTGCGCCGGGACCACGGCCGGATCTTCTTCTACCAGTCGCATGGCTGCTGCGAAGGCAGCATGCCCATGTGTTTCGTCGAGGGCGAGATGGGCCTCAACGCCGGTGACGTGTTGCTCGGCAGCGTGGCCGGCGACGTGCCCTTCTACGCCAGCGTCGGCCAGGACGAGTACCTGCAGGGCCTGCAGCTCACGCTGGACGTCATGCCCGGCAGCGCCGGCACCTTCTCGCTCGAAGACGGCTGCGGCGAACATTTCGTGGCTCGCCTGCGGCTGTGGACCGACGCCGAGGCCGCGCAGTTCGCGCCGCGCGCCCCGGCGCAGGAATAAATCTCCTGCGGCCCGGATTGCGGCAGCTGCAGGGGGTATACACGCCGGTTCAACCACCGACGAAAGTCACCTGATGTCCATCGCCATCGCCGCCCGCAAGCACCGCAACAAGCTCCACGTCCTGCGTGACCGCGTGAGGCGTGCCGAACGGGCTGTCAAACGCGGCTTCGTCGGCGCCGCCGAACGCCTCACGACCCACCTCGCCAACCGCGCGGCCTACCGCGCCGCCAATCCCTGATCCACCGCTGTGCCGCGCGCCCCCGCGCGGCCGACCCGGCAGGGCGGATCAGTGGTGCTGGGCCGGCATGCGTGCCACCAGCGGCAGCCCGAACAGCAGCACCACCGCCATGCCGCGAAACAGCAGACTGGCCCCCAGCGCGGCACCCACCAGCCCGAAACCCATGGGCAGCAGCGCGCTCGACAGGTTGATGATGGCCGAACGCAGCGCGATCGCCTCGCCCTGGCGCTGCGGCGGCGCCAGATGGTGCAGCGCCGTCATGATCATGGGCTGGACCGAGCCCAGCGCAAAACCCAGCACCACGGCACACACGCCCATCTGCAGGGTGGTCTGGGCCCAGGGGTAGACGGCGAACACGAGGGCAATCACCGTCATCGCGCCGCCCAGCACCTGGCGCTCCTGCAGCCGCCCGGCGATGAGCGGGATCAGCACCCGCACCGCCGCCACCGAGGCGGCGAACACACCCAGCACCATGCCGATGGCCGAGGCGCTCAGGCCACGCTCGTGGCCCAGCAGCGGCACGACGAAGCCATGCAGATCCCAGCTCGACGAGAAGAACCAGTTGACCGTGAGCAGCCGGCGGATGCCGGGCACGGCCAGCAGGTCGAGTGTGCGCGGGCGGGCGGCGGGCAGCCCGGCGGGGGCGGGATGTGCCGCCGCCTGCGTGCCGGGCGCGCCCCGGTCCGGCTGCTGCGCACCCGCGCGCGAGGCCTCGCGCGGCACGCGCCGCGCCCACCAGCTCTTGCCCAGCGGCAGCAGGCTGAGCGCGGCGCAGGCCCCGACGTAGCCCACACCGTCGATCAGCACCCCGGCCAGCAGCGGCCCGCCCACATTGCCCAGCGCCGGTGCGATGCCCAGCCAGCTGAAGACGCGGCGCAGCTCGGCCGAGGCGGCATCACTGCGCTCGGGCGGCTGATCGGGCGGCACCTCGCCCTGCGCCAGCTTGCCGGCCGTGCGCTGCATGGCGATCAACCCGACGTTGCAGGCCGTGCCGATCAAGGTGGCGGCCACCAGCAGCAGCACGGCCTGCAGCGCGGCCAGCCCGCCGAACCGGGTGGCCGCCGCGCCCGACAGCGCCGGGCTGAGCAGCGCGGCCGCGCAGCCGACCGCGCCGCCCAGCAGTGCCATGACCACGGCCGCCGCGACCGGCTTGTGGTAGCCGCGCCGATCGGCCCAGCGCCCGGCCGGCACGGCCAGCACCACCGGCGCGGCGGCGAACAGGCCCAGCAGCACGCCGGCCGCCAGCTCGGCGGGCCAGCCGGCCCAGCCGCCCTGCTTGAGCATCATCAGCGGCAGCGCCAGACGCAGCCCGGCCATGGATGCGTGCAGGCTGATCTGCCCCAGCACCAGCGCGCGCAGCGTGGCGTTGTCCACCCGCCGCAAGGCACCGGGCGGCGTGACGGCGGGCGTCCGGATCACGTTGCGCGACCCGCGTCCGCGTCGGCCTCCAGCCCCAGCAGGGCCTGGGCGTCACTGCTTTGCATCGCCTCGACGCCGCGCAGCTGGCGCGCCATGGCACGGGTGCGCACCTCGGCGTTCTCGATGCTGTTGCTGGCCTCCTGCAGCTTCTTCTTGGTTCTTTCCAGCACGTCGCCGAACTTGCCGAACTCGGTCTTGACCGCGCCCAGCACCTGCCAGACCTCGGAGCTGCGTTTTTCCAGCGCCAGGGTGCGAAAACCCATCTGCAGGCTGTTGAGCATGGCCAGCAGCGTGGTCGGCCCGGCCAGGATGACGCGGTGCCTGCGCTGCAGCTCGTCGGACAGGCCCGGACGGCGCAGCAGCTCGGCGTACAGCCCCTCGGTGGGCAGGAAGAGCATGGCGAAATCGGTGGTATGCGGCGGCGCCAGGTATTTGGTGGCGACGGCGCGCGCCTCGTCGCGGATGCGTTGCTCGAGCGCGCGTCCGGCCAGCTCGGCGGCGTCCTTGTCGGCGCGGTCCTGGGCGTCGAGCAGGCGCTCGTAGTCCTCGCGCGGGAACTTGGCGTCGATCGGCAGCCACACCGGCTGCTCGCCCGCGGTCGCGCCCACGCTGCCCGTGCCCAGCCGGCCCGGCAGGCGGATGGCGAACTCGACGCGTTCGTTGCTGCCCGGCACGGTGGCGACGTTGGTGGCGTACTGCTCGACCGTGAGCACCTGCTCGAGCAGGTTGGCCAGCTGCACCTCGCCGAACACGCCACGCGTCTTGACGTTGCCCAGCACGCGCTTGAGGTCGCCCACGCCCTGCGCCAGGGTCTGCATCTCGCCCAGGCCGCGGTGCACCTGCTCGAGCCGCTCGGCCACCTGGCGGAAGCTCTCGCCCAGGCGCTGCTCCAGCGTGGCGTGCAGCTTCTCGTCGACGGTGGCGCGCATCTGCTCGAGCTTGCGCTCGTTGTCGGCCTGCAGCGCCAGCAGACGCTGCTCGACCGCCGCCTGCAGCGTGGCCAGGCGCTGCTCCATCGCGGTGCGCATGTCGGCCTGGGTCTGGGCGCTACTCTCGGCCAGGCCGCGCAGCTGCCCGGCCTGCGCCTGGCCGAAGCGCTGCAGCGCGTCGGCCTGGGCCTGGGCCGCACGCTGCAAGGCCTCGGCCTGGGCCTGGCCCAGCCGTGCCAGGCCGTCGGCCTGACCGTCGACCAGGCGCTTGAAGGCGGCGTCCTGGGCATCGCGGCCGGCCTGGGCCAGCCGGGCCAGCGTGTCGCTGGTGGTCTGGGCCTGGGTCTGCAGCGCGCCGCCGAGCTGGCTCTGCATGGCGCCGAGCTGGACGCGGAAGGCGTCGATCTGCTCGTTCTGGCCACGCGCCACCTCGGCCGACTGACCCATGATCTGGCGCTGGAACAGGCTCAGGCCCTGCATCAGCTCCTGGCGGTTGTCGCGCGCGCTGCCCTGCACCTCGGTGCGCAGCGCCAGCTCGATGTGCTGGGCGGCGGCCTGCAGGTCGGCGCGCAGCTCCAGCCGCAGCTGCTGGGCCTGCGCCTGGCCCTGCGCGGCGCTGGCGGCGAGCTGTTCGTCGAGCGCCTGCCGGCGCTCCTGCGCAGCGGGCAGGCGGCGCAGCAGCACGACCAGCAGCACGACGATGACGAGGAGCAGCGCCAGCGCCGCCGCAGGCAGGGTGAACAGCAAGGTCATCAAGCCATTGTCACCCGCGCGTCGGCGCCGTGCCGGCTGGCGCCGGCCGGGTTCAGCGCGCCTGGCGCAGCAGGCGCAGGGCCTCTTCGGCGGCGGCCAGACCCATCGCGGCGGTGACCATCACGCTGGAGCCGTAGCCGGCGCAGTTCAGCCCGGCGGGTGCGCCGGCCTCGCCCGTGTCGACGGTGCAGGCCGGGTCGCCCGGACGCACCATGGCTTCGCGCGAGTACACGCAGCGCAGACCCAGCAGGGCTTGTGCCTGGCCAGCGGGGCTCCTGGCGGCACGCCTGGGCGGGCGCCCTGCGGCTACCGCCGCAGCGGCCTGGTCGCGCAGCAACCGGCGCACGCGCTGGCGCAGGGTGGCCAGCAGCGGGTCGTGGCTGGCCTGGGCCAGGTCGACGACCTCGATGTCCTGCGGCCGGGTCTTGCCACCGGCCGCCCCGGCGATGACCAGGCGGCCGTGGCCGGCCAGGCACCAGGCGGCCAGGGTGAACTTGGCCGCGCCCTGGTCGCATGCATCGATGACGACGTCGACCGGCACCGGCAGCACGCCCGGCCAGTTGCCTGCCTGCGGCGCCAGGCCCGAGGCCGGCGCCGGCCTGAGCGCCGGCTCGACGAACTGCTCCACCGCGTGCACCAGGCAGCCGGGGTGGATGTCGGCGATGCGCCGCGCCAGCGCGTCGACCTTGGCCGCGCCGACGGTGGCGCCCAGGGCCTGCACCTGGCGGTTGATGTTGGACTCGGCCACCTGGTCGAAGTCGATCAGCACCAGCTCGGCCACGCCGCAGCGCGCCAGCGCCTCGACCGCCCATGAGCCGACGCCGCCCACGCCCACCACCGCCACGCGCGCGGCGCGCACGCGCCGGTAGCCGGCCTCGCCCCACAGCCGGCGCAGGCCGCCGAAGCGGCGCTCCAGATCGGCATCGTGGTCGCAATCGCCAGCAGGGTGGCCGGCGGGGCAGCCCGCGGCACTGTCGACCAGGTTCATGCGGACTGGCGTGGTGCCACGCTCAGCGCAGCATGGCGATGCGGTCGCGCCCGGCCGCCGCCGCCTCGGACTGCGGATAGGTCTTGACCAGGTCCTCCAGCGTGCGGCGTGCGCCGCGCATGTCCTTGCTCTCGGCCTGGCAGTTGGCCAGCGCCAGCATGGCCTCGGGCGCACGCGGGTGCTCGGGGTAGCTGGTGATGACGCCGCGGTAGCCGGTCATGGCGTCCTTCAGGTCGCCCTTGCTGTAGTGCGCGGTGGCCAGCCAGTACTGAGCATGCGGCACGTAGGCACTGGCCGGGTAGCGGCGCGCGAAGGTCTGCAGCGCGGCGATGGCGCCGGCATAGTCGTTGTTGCGCAGCAGGGCCACGGCTTCGTCGTAGGACTTCTTCTCGTCGGCCTCGACCAGCACCTCGCGCCCGTCCAGGCTGAGCTTCTGCGGTTCGAGCTTGCGCAGCCGCGCCTCGAACACGGTGAACTGGTCGGTGCTCTTGCGCTGCAGTTCGGCCAGGTCCTTGCCCAGGTCGCGCAGGGCCTGGCTGCGCACCTCGTCCTGGCCGCGCAGCCTGGCCATCTCGCCGCGCAGGGCCTCGAGCTGGTTGTTCAGGTCGAGCAGGCTGCGGCGCAGCTGGTCGAACTGCTCGCCCAGCTCGGTCTTCATCTGCGTGATCTGGGCCGTGGTCTGGGCCTGCTGGGCGACGATCTGGCCGATCTGGGCGCCGGCGGCGTCCAGCGCCCTGGCGTGCTCGGCGGCGCGGTCGTCACCGGCCTTCTGGTTGGCGTCGACCTTGGCGCGCAGGTCGACGATGGCCCGACGCGCCTCCTCGTCGTCGAACAGGCCGGCATGGGCCAGCAGGCTGGCGCCCGACAGGGCCAGCGCCAGGACGAGGCGCGAGGGGCGCGCCAGCACACGGACGGACCGGGTCGCCGGCACAGCAAGACGGGGGTGGAGTTGGAGCAGGGTGGACATCAGCGATCCCTCATTTCGACACGGCGGTTCCTGGCCCAGGCGGCTTCGTCGCTGCCGGTGGCGGCGGGGCGCTCCTTGCCGTAGCTCACGGCCTCGATCTGGCCGTCCTGCACGCCCAGCAGGGTCAGGGCGCGCGAGACGGCCTCGGCACGACGCTGGCCCAGAGCCAGGTTGTATTCGCGCCCGCCACGTTCGTCGGTGTGGCCCTCAAGCAACAGCTTGCGTGTGCGATCGGCGCTCATGCGTCGCGCCGTGCCGGCGATCAGGGGCTGGTATTCCTCGCGCACGGCGTAGCTGTCGTAGTCGAAGTAGATCACCTTGCCATCAGCCCCGGTCAGGCTGGTGCCACCGGCACTGCCGCCGTTCACGCCCGACCCCAGCGCACCCAGGCTGTTGACCGTGCCGGTCGCACCGTTCACCCCGCCCTGGCGGCCGAGATCGACCCCGGCCACGCGCGACTGCGCGGTGGGCAGCGCCTGGGCCGAGCTGGCGGCAGCACCAGCGCTGCCGGGCGTGCGGTTCTCGACCGGTGGCAGCGGGTCCAGCCGGGTGCTCGTGCCGCAGGCTGCCAGCCAGCAGGCGAGCGACAAGGCGCCGGCAAGCCGCAGGACGCGCTGGCGCAATGAATGGGCATGGATCATCGTGGTTCTCCTGGAACGGTGGGATGGGCGGAACGCTCAGCGCAGGTTGGCGCCCCACACGGGCTCGCGCACGTCGGCCTGCGGCACGGCCAGGCGGGTCTTGATGCGGCCGTTGAGCGTGGTCGTCATGAGCACGCCGCGCCCGCCGGCCCGGCTGGCGTACATGATGAGCCGGCTGTTGGGCGCGAAGCTCGGGCGTTCGTCGTCGTTGGTGTCGGTCAGCGCCGTGACGCTGCCGCTGGCCAGCTCCTGCACGGTGAGCCGGAAGCTGTTGCCGTTGCGCGCGATGTAGGCCAGGTAGCGCCCGTCGCGGCTGAGTGCCGGGCTGATGTTGTAGTTGCCCTGGAAGGTGACACGCTCGGCACCGCCGCCCGCCGCCGGCACGCGGTAGATCTGCGGCCCGCCGCCGCGGTCGCTGACGAAGTAGATGAACTGACCGTCGGCCGACCAGGCAGCCTCGGTGTCGATGGTGTTGCCGCCGCTATTGGTCAGCCGGCGCAGGTTGTCGCCGTTGCGCTGCATCACGTAGAGCTGCGAGCCACCGTCGCGCGACAGCGTCACCGCCAGCTGGGTGCCGTCGGGCGACCAGGCCGGCGCGCTGTTGCTGCCGCGGAAGTTGGCCACCACGCGGCGCGAGCCGTTGGACACGTCCTGCACATAGACCACGGCCTTCCTGGTCTCGAACGAGACATAGGCCAGCTCGCGCCCGTCGGGCGACCAGGCCGGCGAGATGATGGGCTCGGGCCCGGCCACCGCGACCTGCGCCTGCTCGCCGTCGGCGTCGGCCACCCACAGGGTGTGGCGCCCGGCGGCCTTGCTGACGTAGGCGATGCGTGACGAGAACACGCCCGGCTCGCCGATGAGCTTCTCGTAGATGCCGTCGGCGATGCGGTGGGCCGCCAGGCGCAGGTCGTCCCTGGGCACGGCGATCGATTCGGCCGCCAGTTCGGCGCCCTTGAGCACGTCCCACAGGCGGAAACGCACGTCATGGCGGCCGTCGGCCAGGCGGGTGACCGAGCCGGCCGACAGGGCATCGACATTGCGCGCGCGCCAGTCGGCCATGACCGGTCGGCTGTTGTCGTCCAGCGCGGCGTTGCCGCCGTCGTTGACGGCGAACAGGCCGCTGCGTTCCAGGTCGGCGCGCACCACGGCCGACACGGCCACGGGGGACTTGTCCTCGTCCCGGAAACGCGGCAGCGCGATGGGCACCTGGGTGGCGCCGACGCCGGAGATCTCGACGCGGAACTGTGCCAGCGCCGGGGTGGCGGCCAGGCCGGCCCAGCCTGCCAGACCGGCAAGCAGGCTGCGACGTGCGAACAGGGGGCGGTGGAGGGGCATCTTGTGGTCGGAGGGGCTGGGTGGGTGCGGTGTCGGCTGCTGCGTCGTGGACAGGCTCAGCGCGGACTTTCGAAGAAGACGTAGTGGGTGGCGTAGTCGCTGATCTCGAAGTACACGCGCTTCTCGCTGTCGTCGGCGACGTTGTTCAGGTTCTCGTCCAGCACGCCGTAGCCGTAGCGGTAGGGCCGCGGCATCTTGTCGTCGGTGCCGTAGGCGGTGCTGAGCTTGTCGATCTTCAGGAAGCGGCGCACCAGCTTGTCGCCGGCGTAGACCTCCAGCACGCCGTTGGTGCCGGTCCAGTTCTGCAGGCCGCGCTTGATCTCGTTCTGGCGCTCCTGGGTGCAGCCGGCCAGGCCGGCCGCCAGCAGCAGGGCCGCCGCGGCAGTGGTCGCCGCCAGGGGGCGACGGGCGGGGCGGACGGTGCGGCTGTGGGTGGAATTCATCGGTGGCGGGTGCTCGGGGCTGGCGCAAGGGTCGGGACGGGGGCAGGACAGCGGCGACGGGTGCATGAGGCGCAGCTGGGCGTGGGCATCAGTGGCTGCGCTGGCGCTGCGCCTCGTACAGGCACACGCCCGAGGCGACCGAGACGTTGAGGCTCTCGACCGCGCCCAGCATGGGGATGCTGACGAGTTCGTCGCAGGTCTTGCGGGTGAGCTGGCGCATGCCCGCACCCTCGGCGCCCAGCACCATGGCGACCGGTCCGCGCAGGTCGGTCTGGTAGAGCGTGCGGCCGGCGTCGTCGGCGGTGCCGATGATGCGGATGTCGCGCTCCTTGAGTTCGCCCAGGGTGCGCGCCAGGTTGGTCACCATGAGGTAGGGCACGGTGTCGGCCGCGCCGCTGGCGACCTTGGCGACGGTGGCATTCAGGCCCACGGCGTGGTCCTTGGGCGCGATCACGGCATGCGCGCCGGCGCCGTCGGCGCTGCGCAGGCAGGCCCCCAGGTTGTGCGGGTCGGTCACGCCGTCCAGCACCAGCAGCAGGGCCGGGCCCTCGACCGCATCGAGCAGGTCGTCGAGCGAATGGCTGGGCTTGAGCACCTCGGCACGCGCCACCACACCCTGGTGGCGGCTGCTGCCGCACAGCCTGGCCAGGCGGGTGTCGTCAGACTCGACCAGGCGCGCGTTGGCCAGGTGGGCGCGCTCCAGGAACTGGCGCATGCGCGCGTCATGGCGGGCGCCGTCGTAGTGGATCTCGCGGACGGTGGCGGGGGCGGTCTTGAGTCGCACGGTCACGGCATGGAAGCCGAACAGCACGGTCGCGGGGGATGAGCTCATGCGGGGATGGTAGTCGCTCGCTGCACCCGGGCGCCTCGGGGACGACGCTGTACTGCGGGGGGCGCGCGCCACACGGCGCACCCGCCTGTCGTCAGGCGGCGACGATGCGGCCGGCCTCGATGCGGATCTGGCGGTCGCAGCGCGCCGCGATGGCAGGGTCGTGCGTGACCAGCAGCAGCGTCGTGCCGGCCTCGCGGTTGAGCTCGAACATGAGCTGCATCACCGCCTCGCCGGTGGCGTGGTCCAGGCTGCCGGTGGGTTCGTCGGCCAGCAGCAGGCTCGGGCGCACGACGAAGGCCCGTGCCAGCGCGACGCGCTGCTGCTCGCCGCCGGAGAGCAGACGCGGGCGGTGGCGCAGCCGCTCGCCCAGGCCCACGCGGCCGAGCATCTCGGTGGCCAGGGTGCGAGCACGCGGCTCGCCGCGCAGTTCCAGCGGCAGCATGACGTTTTCCAGCGCGGTCAGGTGGTCCATGAGCTGGAAGCTCTGGAAGACGAAACCCATGGCTTCGCCGCGCAGCGCGGCGCGGGCGTCCTCGTCCAGGGCGAACAGGTCCACGCCGGTGAGGCGGACCTGGCCGGCGCTAGGCGTGTCCAGCCCGGCGATGATGGCCAGCAAGGTGCTCTTGCCCGAACCCGACGCGCCGACGATGGCGGCCGATTCGCGTGCGCCGAGGCTGAAATCGATGTCGTGCAGTATCGTCAGCGTGCCGCTGGCATCCTGCACCCGCTTGCTCACACCCTGAACCTGAATGATGGAATCGCTGCTGTCGCTGCTGCTCACGAGGTCGACCCTGCCTGTATGCAATCGTTGGAACCGGCGCGACTGTATCTTGCACGCCGCAGGCGGGCTGGCCGCGGGGCTGCTCGTCGCGGGGTCGGCCGCAGCGGCAGAGCCGGCCGCCGCCGTACATGAGGGCCGGCCGATGCGCATCCTGGTGCTGGGCGACAGCCTGTCGGCCGAATACGGTCTGGCGCGCGGCAGCGGCTGGGTGGCGCTGCTGCAGGCCCGCCTGCAGGCGCAGCAGGCACCGGTCGAAGTGGTGAACGCCAGCGTCAGCGGCGAGACGACGGCGGGCGGGCGCACGCGCCTGCCGGCGCTGCTCAGGCAGCACCGGCCGACGCACCTGATCGTCGAGCTGGGCGCCAACGACGCCCTGCGCGGCCTGCCGCTGGCGCAGACCGAGGCCAACCTGGCCGCCATGCTGCAGGCCGGCAAGGCCGCCGGCTGCGAGCTCGCGCTGCTGGGCATGCAGCTGCCGCCGAATTACGGCGGCCAATACACGAGGGATTTCGCCGCGCTGTTCGCCCAGGTGGCCAAGGCCGGGGGAGCACGGCTGGTGCCCTTCCTGCTGACCGGGGTGGCGGACGTGGCCGACGCGGAGCGCTGGTTCCAGGCCGACCGCATCCACCCGGTGGCGGCGGCTCACCCTCGCATGCTGGACAACGTCTGGCCGGTGGTGGCCGACTGGATCAAGCCGCGCAGGCGCTGACACGGGTGCCGACCGAGGGAGCCGAAGCGCGCCGGCCCCGGCAGGTCGCACCTACTCCTTGCGCCCCCCGGCAGGCGGCACGCCGAAGCCGGGCACGGCGGGAAAGAAGCTCTTGGCGTGCTCCTGCACCTGCTCCTGCATCTGCACGAAGATGTTCTTGGACTGGTCCAGGTAGCTGGTCATCATGTTCTGCACCACCGGCGCCTGCACCTGCAGGAACTGCGTCCAGGCCTCGGGCGTGAAGGGCTGGCCGTCGAAGGCCGCGCCGCCGGTCTGGTCGGCGAAGCGCTTCTGCAGGTCCACGAAGGTCTGCATGTTCTTCTCGAGATAGGCGCCCATCATGCCCTGCATGGTGTGGCCGTAGAACCGGATGATGTGCGCCAGCATCTGGGTCGAGAACATCGGCATGCCGACGGTCTCCTCCTCCAGGATGATCTGCAGCAGGATGCTGCGCGTGATCTCGTCGCCGCTCTTGGCGTCGCGCACCTCGAATTCCTGCCCGCCCAGCACCATCTGCTTGACGTCGGCCAGGGTGATGTAGGTGCTGGTCTGCGTGTCGTAGAGGCGCCGGTTGGGGTATTTCTTCAGCACCCGCAGCCCCGGCACACTGCCTTCGGCATCGGTACCTGCTCGTCTGGACGATGCCATGCGTGGTTCTCCTGAGTTCAAGCGGACGATAACAGTGGAAATTCTAGGCACCGTAAGAGTGCATACCGTTCAGGGTTTGCCCCCGCGACCGGGCGGGCCGGCGTGTCAGCTCAGGCCGGCGGCTCGTCGCGCCAGCTGCAATAGGGGCGCACGGCGATGTTGGCGTTGATGTAGCGCGGGTCGTGCGTCACCTCGGCGCCCAGCCAGTCGGGCGCGCTGAAGGTCTGGTCGGCGTCCCGCAGCTCGATCTCGGCAACGACCAGGCCGGCGTTGTCACCCAGGAATTCGTCGACCTCCCAGCGCTGGCCGTCGTGCACGACGACACGGCGGATCTTCTCGATCAGCGGGCCGTCGCACAGCGCCAGCAGCTGCACGGCATCGGCCAGCGGGATCTCGTATTCGAACTCGGGCCGCGTGATGCCGACCGGTGCACCCTTGATGGTCAGGAAGGCGCGCTCACCCGCGCGCCGCACCCTCACCGTGCGCGCCTTGTCGCGGCTCAGGTAACCCTGGCTCAGGTGGGTGCCGGCGTGTGCACGCCAGTTGCTGCCCACGACCAGGAACTTGCGTTCGATCTCCGTACCCATGCGGTCTTCCTTGTGGTCTTCCCTGTGATCGGTCATCGTGCCCGACAGCGGGACGCTCAGTATGGCCGCGCCGGGGTGCCGGGAATTGGATCCTGGGTCTTGAATCTGCGGCCGCAGCCCGCAATTGGCGACGGTCAGCAACGCAACCCACCGCAAGGCGAGCCGCCATGTCCCGTACCCCGGTCGCATCCACCCCCGCCAGAGAGCCGGCCGCAGGCCAGGCCAACAGCCAGGCCCTGATCGCGCTGGCGCAACTGTTCGAGCGCATCGAGCACAGCGGCGTCGCGCCCGATCCGGCCCAGTACCGCGCGCTGGTGGCGCGCCTCACGCGCGCACTCACCGAGCCCGTGCCCCAGGCGGTGCTGCAGGCCGTGCTCGCCCGCCACCGCGCCACGTCCGAGCTGTACGAGAACCTGCACTACGCTCACGCCGGGCTGTCGCAGGCCGGGCTGGACCGTGCCGTTGCAGCCGAACTGCAGGCTAGGCAGGCGCTGGCCCGCATCGGCCTGGCTTCGCGGCCCGCCGCACGCCGGCCGGACCACACCGCACCCTGAGCAGGGGAGTCAGCCTGGCAGCGGGGGCTGGCAAGATACTGTATAAATGAACAGATCCATGAAAAACGCCTCCACCGCCCTGCACCGCTGCCACCGTTGCGGCGCCACCAGCTACCGCCCGGTCATCGAACGCGACGCCCAGGGCGCCATGCGCCCGAACGGCCGTTACCGCTGCACAGGCTGCGAACTCGTGTTTGCCACCCTGCGCGAATGGCGCGAGGGCCTGGCCGCACCGCAGGCTCAAGTGGCCGGCAGCTGAGGCCGGGGCCCCTGCCGCCACCGCCCTGCGCAGGCATGTGCGGCTCGCGCAGGCCGGCGCAAGCTCGGCTCAGGTCACCGGCGCCGGGTTGAACAGCACCAGCGCGTTGTGCAGCTTCCAGTGCTCGGCCCAGGTCTTCCTGCGGCCGCTGGCCACCTCCAGCATGAGGTGGAACAGCTCCCAGCCGGTCTGCTCGATGGTGCTCTGGCCGTCGGCGATGCGCCCGGCGTTCACGTCCATCAGGTCGTGCCAGCGCCGCGCCAGGTCGCTGCGCGTGGCCACCTTGATGACCGGGCATTCGGCCAGGCCGTAGGGTGTGCCACGGCCGGTGGTGAACACGTGCAGGTTCATGCCGGCCGCCAGCTGCAGCGTGCCGCAGATGAAGTCGCTCGCCGGTGTGGCGGCGTAGACCAGGCCGCGCTGCTCGGGCCGCAGCTTCTCGCCCGGGGCGATCACATGCGAGATGGCCGAGCTGCCACTCTTGATGATGGAGCCCATGGCCTTCTCGGCGATGTTCGAGAGGCCACCGGCCTTGTTGCCCGGCGTGGTGTTGGCGGCGCGGTCGACCTGGCCGCGGTCCAGATAGCGGTCGTACCAGCCCAGCTCGCGGATGATGGCCTCGGCCACCGCGGGCGTGGCGGCGCGGCTGGTGAGCTGTTCGACCGCGTCGCGCACCTCGGTGTTCTCGCTGAACATGACCGTGGCGCCGGCGCGCACCAGCAGGTCGGCGCAGAAGCCCACCGCCGGGTTGGCCGTGACGCCGCTGAAGGCATCGCTGCCGCCGCACTGCACGCCCACCACCAGTTCGCTGGCCGGCACGGTCTCGCGCCGACGCGCGTCCAGCCGCGCCAGGTGCGGGCGGGCGCTGGCAACGATGTCGTCCAGCATGGACATGAAGCCGACGTGGTGGTCGGCCTGCAGGCACACCGTCTCGGGGCCGAGCGCGGCGTCGCGCTCGTCGGTGATCGGGAAGCTGCCCGGCGGCAGCAGGCGATCGGGCTGCAGCTTCTCGCAGCCCAGGCTGACGACCATCACCTCGCCGCCGAAGTTGGGGTTCAGGCTGATGTGCTTGAGCGTGCGGATGGGGATGACCGCATCCGGCGCGTCGATGGCCACGCCGCAGCCATAGCTGTGCTCCAGGCCGATGACGTCGTCCACGTGGGGGTAGAGCGGCAGCAGCTCGGCCTTGATGCGCGCCACCGCCTGCGCCACCACACCGGCCACACACTGCACCGTGGTCGTGATGGCCAGGATGTTGCGCGTGCCGACCGAGCCGTCGGCATTGCGGTAGCCCTGGAAGGTGTAGCCGGTCAGCGGCTCGTGCACGGGCGGCGCCACCGTGGCCAGCGGCAGGCCTTCGAGCGCACGCGCCGAGGGCATCTGCAGCAGGCGCTCGTGCACCCAGCTGCCGGCCGGGATGTCCTTCAGGGCGTAGCCGATCGGCACGTTGTAGCGCCGCACCACACCGCCGGCCGGGATGTCGGCCAGCGCCACCTTGTGGCCCTGCGGCACGCGGTCGCGCAGCGCCAGGCCGGCGCCCGGCACGCCCTCGGGCAGCACGGTGCCGGCGCCCAGGCCGCCGTCGTTGGCGACGATGGCCACGTTGTCGGCCGGATGCATGCGCAGGCTCAGGGGCCGCGGCGGATGGGCAGGGCCGGCAAGGGCGGCATCGGTGAGGTCGGTCATGGCGGGTGCGGGCGGCCCTGCGGCGCGCGACAGGCTGAATGGCTGGCTGGACGCTGGATGGCTGGCTGGCCGGGGTGCTGCCCGACCCGCAGGCAGGTGCTCGGACGGGCTTGCTACAGTGGAATTGCGCTTGTCGCACGTCATCTGTTGTCGTACAACTCAAGCACAGACTTTAGGCGCTTCATGCCATCCATGCCCGAGGGTAAATACTGACCATGCCGAGTGACACCGCTCCTGTCGCGCGCCGCCGTTCGCGCAACCTGGCCTTGGAAGTGGTCGAGTCCCTGGGCGACCGCATCCGCGACGGGCGCCTGAACACGGGCGACAAGCTGCCGACCGAGTCGGCCATCATGGCCGAGTTCGAGGTCAGCCGCACGGTCGTGCGCGAGGCCTTGTCCAGGCTGCAGGCGTCCGGCCTGGTCGAGACGAGACACGGCATCGGCACCTTCGTGCTGGGCGTGGGCGAGGCACCGGGCTTCCGGATCGCGCCCGAGCAGTTCAGCACCCTGCGCGACGTGATCGCCGTGCTCGAGCTGCGCATCGGCATCGAGACCGAGGCCGCCGCCCTGGCCGCCCAGCGTCGCACCCCGGCCAACCTGCTGGCCATGAAGGCGGCGCTCGACCAGGTGGTCGAAGGTGTCGAGGCTGGTCGGGACGCCGTGGCGGCGGATTTCCAGTTCCACCTCGAGGTGGCGCGGGCGACGCAGAACGACCATTTCACCGAACTCATGGGCACGCTGGGCAGCATGATCATCCCGCGTGCACGGCTGGAGGATCCGGCCGACGCCAGCGAGGAACGCCGCCAGTACCTGCGTCGCGTGAACGGCGAACACGAAAGCATCTACGAGGCCATCGCCAACCAGGACGCCGAGGCCGCACGCGCGGCCATGCGCACCCACCTGGCCAACAGCCGCGAACGCCGCCGCCGCGCCCGCATCGAGCCGGGCTGAGCGCCTCCACGCAGGCCCGCACCCGCGTTTACCCTCAATTCCCGCCATGACTCATGTCGTACGATGACTGATGTCTTATGAAGCGCACCCTCGAACCGGCGCGCGATCCACCGCTCCAGGAGACTCCCCCATGACGATGAAGAAGCTGTACTCCAGCCTGGCCACAGCGACGGTGCTGGGCCTGGCCGCCGTCACCGCCGCGCAGGCACAGGCCTGGCCGACCAAGCCGGTGACGCTGCTCGTGCCCTTCCCGCCCGGCGGCTCGACCGACGCGATCGCGCGTGCAGTCGCCCCGCGCCTGCAGGACAAGCTCGGCGTGCCCTTCGTGGTGGAGAACAAGGCCGGCGCCACCGGCACGGTGGGCGCGGCCAGCGTGAAACGCGCGGCGCCGGACGGCTACACCATCCTGGTCTCGTCGCTCGGGCCCTACGTGATCGCACCGCACCTGATCAAGAGCACCGGCTACGACGCGCTCAAGGACTTCGACTACATCACCGTGGCCGTGCAGGCGCCCAACGTGCTGGCCGTGCCTGCCGGCTCGCCGCACAGGAGCTTGGCCGACGTCATCGCCTTCCACAAGACCCACCCGGGCAAGATGAGCTTCGCCTCGTCGGGCAACGGCTCGAGCGACCACCTCACCGCCGAGCTGTTCTGGCAACAGACCGGCACGAGCGGCCTGCACATTCCCTACAAGGGCGGCGCGCCGGCACTGGCTGACCTGCTGGGCGGCCAGGTCGATGCCACCTTCGGCAACATCAACACCCTCATCACCAACATCAAGGCCGGCAAGCTGCGTGCCCTGGCCGTGACCAGCGCCCAGCGCTCGGCGCTGCTGCCCGAGGTGCCGACGCTCGAGGAATCCGGCATCAAGGGTGCCAACGTCACCTCGTGGCAGGCCATCGCCGCGCCCAGGGGGCTGCCGGCCGACATCAAGGCCAGGTTGCACGCTGCGCTGGTGGCCGCGCTCAACGACGACACGGTCAAGCCCAAGCTGCTCGCCCTGGGCTTCGAGATCGTGGCCGGCACGCCCGAGCAGTTCACCACCTTCCAGGCCAGCGAGTTCGCACGCTGGAAGCAGGTGATCGAGACCGGCAAGATCACCGCGGACTGAGGCCGACGCAGACGCAGCCATGAGCACCTCGTCCACTCCCGTCATCACCGCGCTGCGCGCCATCCCGGTCGCCGGGCGCGACAGCATGCTGCTCAACCTGAGCGGCGCCCACGGCCCCTGGTTCACGCGCAACCTGCTGCTGCTGACCGACAGCGCCGGGCGCACCGGCATCGGCGAGGTGCCGGGGGGCGAGAAGATCCGCCAGACGCTGCAGGACGCCGCGCCGCTCGTCGTCGGACAGCCGCTGGGCTCGCAGCAGCGCCTGGTGCGCGAGGTGCAGCAGGCCTTCGCCGACCGCGACAGCGGTGGTCGCGGCCTGCAGACCTTCGACCTGCGCACCACCATCCATGCGGTCACGGCCATCGAGTCGGCCCTGCTCGACCTGCTCGGCCAGCACCTGGGCTTGCCGGTGGCTGCACTGCTGGGCGAAGGCCAGCAGCGCAGCTCGGTCGAGATGCTGGGCTACCTGTTCTTCGTCGGTGACCGCACGAAGACCGACCTGCCCTACGCCAGCCCGGCCGACGAGGCTGCAGACGCGGACGACTGGTGCCGCCTGCGCCACGAGGCGGCGCTGACGCCGGCGGCCATCGTGCGCCTGGCCGAGGCGGCACGCGCGCGCTACGGCTTCAACGACTTCAAGCTCAAGGGCGGCGTGCTGCGCGGCGAGGACGAGGTCGAGGCGCTGGTCGCGCTGCACGAACGCTTCCCGCAGGCACGCGTCACGCTCGACCCGAACGGCGGCTGGCTGCTCGACGACGCCGTGCGCCTGATGCGCGACATGCACGGCGTGGTCGCCTACGCCGAGGACCCCTGCGGTGCCGAGGACGGCTACTCGGGCCGCGAGGTGATGGCGGAGTTTCGCCGCGCCACCGGCCTGCCCACTGCCACCAACATGGTCGCGACGGACTGGCGCCAGCTCGTCCACGCCCTGGCGCTGCAAAGCGTGGACATCCCGCTGGCCGACCCGCACTTCTGGACCATGGCCGGCAGCGTGCGCGTGGCCCAGACCTGCCGCGACTGGGGCCTGACCTGGGGCAGCCACAGCAACAACCACTTCGACGTG
>JBJOKY010000285.1:0-7079 GCA_046045865.1 Pseudomonadota bacterium
GCCAGCAGCAGCGCTGCGGCCAGGCCGGCGACGAGCAAGGTCCTGCGGCTGGGCGCGCTCAAGCCCATGCTCCGCGGCGCGCCGGCGCCTGCAGGCCGCTGAGCAGCAGGTCGATGTGCTGCTCGATGAAGCGGCGTGCGTCCAGCAGCGCGGGCACGGGCTTGCACACGCCCAGCGAGTGCTTGTGCAGGCACAGCATGATCATGGGCAGCACGATGGAGTGCACCGCGCCCTCGACGTCCACCGGCCGGAACTCGCCGCTGGCGATGCCGCGCTCGATCAGCTCGCCGATGATCTGGCTGCCCGGGCCGACCACCTCGTGCTGGTAGAACTCGGCGATGTCCGGGAAGTTGCGCACCTCGGTGATGATGAGCTTGAACACGCCCGACGCCGGGCTGTCGAACACGCGCACCCACCACTGCACCATCAGGCCACGCAGGGCGTCGCCGGCGCTGCCCTGGTGGGCACGCGCGTCGCTGGCGCCTTGCGCGATCTCGCTGGACAGGTACTGGCGGATGACCGCCTTGAGCAGCTCTTCCTTGCTCGCGTAATACAGGTACAGCGTGCCCTTGGACACGCCAGCACGCTGCGCCACCTCCTCGATGCGGGTGCTGGCAAAGCCCTTCTCGACGAAGAGTTCCAGCGCCGCGGCGATCAGCTCCAGCGGGCGCTCGGCCTTGCGGCGCTGATGGCTGGGCGGGCTGGTGGCATCGGACGGGCGGGTCGCCGCACCGGCAGGGCCGGTGGCGACGGGCAGGGCTGTGGGCATGGCGCGGGCGCGAGGCGCAAATAAATGACTAACCGGTCAGTAATGTAGCCAGTCGTGCTGACAGCGGTCAAGCACTGCCGGCACAGGCACTTGCGGCCGGATATGCACCCCGCCGCCCGGCCACGCCGGGACTGGGCATGATGTGCTGCCGGCGCATCGCGCCCCTGTCCTTGCCCCTGCCCCTGCCCCTGTCGCTGACCTGTCTGAACCACGGAGCCTGCACCATGACCCGCCTTCCTCCCGTCCCGACCCCGGCCCTGGATCGACGTCGCGTGCTGCACCTGTGCGGCGCGGCGGCGCTGCCCGGCCTGGCCGGCGTGGGCCTGCTCGCCGGCTGCGCCAACCTGCCGCCGGCGCTGAAGAACTTCGAGATCACGGCCGAGCAGCTGCGCCAGGCGCTGGGCGGCCAGTTCCCGCAGAACCGCCGGCTGCTGGACGTGTTCGATGTCACCATGTCGCTGCCCACGCTCAAGCTCGTGCCCGAGGCCAACCGGCTCGACACCTCGTTCGACCTGGCGGTGCTCGAGACGCTGCTCACACGCCGGATCCTGCGCGGCAGCATCGCCTTCGGCTCGGGCGTGCGCTACGAGCCGACCGACCACAGCGTGCGCCTGCAGCGCGTCAACCTCGACCGCCTGACCCTGCCCGGCGTGCCGGATGCCATGGCCGGGCAGCTGCAGCGCGTGGCCAAGGTGCTGGCCGAGACGCTGCTGGAAGGCCTGAGCGTCTACCACATGCCCAAGGGTGTGGCCCAGCTGATCGACGCGCTGGGCACGGCACCCGAGCAGCTGCGCGTCACCGCCACCGGGCTGGCGGTGTCGTTCAGGCAGCTCGGCGCCTAGGCGCAGCGGCCTGCGTCAGCCGGCCTCGCGCCGGGTGGCGACGAGCGATTTCACCTCGCCCCCCTGCGGCCGCGGCCGGTCGGGCTCCACGGCGGTGAGCGGGTGGACCTCGACCAGGCTGGCGCGGCAGCGCAGGGTCAGCTCCTGGTAGGTCTCGGTGCCTTCGAGCTTCCAGGCGATCTCCTCGTCGCTGAGCGGGCGTACCACCTTGGCCGGCATGCCGGCGACGAGCGAGCGCGCCGGCAGCTTCAAGCCTGCGCGCACGAAGGCGCAGGCCGCCACGATGCTGTATTCGCCCACCTCGGCCTCGTCCATCACCACCGCGTTCATGCCCACCAGCGCGTCGTGGCGCACGATGCAGCCGTGCAGCACGGCGCCGTGGCCGATGTGGCCGTTGCGCTCGACACGCGTCTCGCCTCCCGGAAAGCCGTGCATCACGCAGGTGTCCTGCACGTTGGCGCCTTCCTCGATGACGATGCGACCGAAGTCGCCGCGCAGGCTGGCGCAGGGGCCGATGTAGGCGCCCGGGCCGACGATGACGTCGCCGATCAGCACGGCGGTCGGGTGCACGTGGGCACTGGGATCGACGACGGGGATGACGCCTTCGATGGCGTAGCAGGGCATGCGCAGTCTCCGGTTCCGTGCGGCCGGGCTGCCACATGCGGGTGGGCGGATTCTCCGCGGGCGGCCCGATACGCCAGTGATGCGATTGCTTGTACGGACCTGCGCAGGCGAGTAGAACCGCAGCACGCAGGGGGCTGGATGGTCTCAACACACCGAGGAGGTGATCATGCACAGACGCATCTACTGGCTCTTGCCTGACGTGGCCAGCGCCCGGCGCACCATGGACGACCTGCTGCTGGCCCGTGTCCCCGAGCAGAATATCCATTTCGTGGGCCGCGGCGGCGCCGACCTGTCCGGCTTGCACGCGGCCAATGTGCTGCAGACCTCCGACGTCGTGCGTGCTGCCGAGGCCGGGCTGGTAATCGGCATCGCCGCAGGCGCGCTGCTGGGCGCGGTACTGGCGGTGTTCGTTCCTGTCGTGGGCGATTCGCCACAGTGGGGCATGGTGGCGGTGCTGGCCGTGCTGGGCGCGCTGATGGGTGCATGGTCGTCCAGCATGATTGGTGTTTCCAGGCCCAGCCGGCGGCTGGAGCGTTTTGCGACGGCGATCGCGGGCGGCAGCATCCTGCTCATGGTCGACGTGCCACACGGCCAGGTGCGCGAGGTTGAGGAGCGCCTGCAGACCCTGCACCCCGAGGCTCGTCTCGAAGGGCTCGAGCCCCACATTCCAGCCTTCCCCTGAGCTGGCGGCAGGGCGGGCGAACGATCCGGCAGACTGCCGTCGCGCCGCCCCACGTGCAAGGCCTGCGGCGCCGCCGTGCCGCCTCGAACTACCATCGAGAGGACAGGTCATGGCCATCGCCATGGCGCTGCTGATGCTGGTCGCGAGCTCGCTTGGCTTCGATCTATCGCTTGGTGCATGTCAACGCGCACGCGCTAGCCACGTCGTGGGGGCTTGTCCGAGAGGTCACAGGCTTTCAGCCCACGTCGTCCTGGCGCACCAGGGCGCGGTAGGCATGCCAGCTGGCATGACCCAGCCAGGGAAAGATCACGATCAGCCCGACCATGGCCGTGGCGAAGCCGACAGCACTGAGGCCGGCCAGCAGGAGCGCCCATAGTGCCAGCGCGCCCGGGTTGGTGCGGCAGCAGCGCAGGCTGGTGAGCGCGGCGCTGACTACGTCCACCGGCCGGTCCATCAGCATGGGGGCGGTTACCACCGTCAGGCTGTACACCAGCGCGGCCATCAGGGCGCCGCTACCCAGCCAAGCGATGGTCAGCGGCAAGTAGTGGCCCGAGAAAAACAGATCGCGTACCAGGTGGTCGAATTCGGGCACCGCGCCGCCGTAGAACAGAGCGAACACGATGGCCGAGATGCGTTCCCACGCGATCAGTGCCATCGCCAGCATCAGGCCGAACAGCGCGATCGCGCCGCCGTTGCGCCGCCAGGCGAAGGCGGCCGCGGCGGCGTCGATCTTGCCGCCGGCTTCCAGCTGCTGCGACAGGGCGTACAGGCCGATGGCGACAAACGGCGCCACCAGCATGAAGCCGCCGATCAGCGCCGGCACCAGGTAGCTGGCACTCGACGTGAGCATCAGCAGGGCCAGACCCAGACCGGTGACGACCACGCCATAGACGGCGCTGGCCGAGCCGGCCAACTGCAGGTCGCGCCAGCCAGCGCGCAACCACTGCAAGGGTGCGGACGTTGCGACGACATGGACCGCCGGCAATTCCGCAGGCAGGGTGTGTTCGAGGACATGGGCCATGGCGCAACTCCTCTCGTGGTGGTGATGCCGGCATCGTAGGCAGTTGCGGCCGGGCTGCCCGAGGCGCCTGCCATCCATGTCACGGCGCCAGGGTCATGGCCGGCGCCCATGCGTGCCCGACAGCTCATCAGGCATCCCAGGGTAAGCCTGGGGGTGCCGAGTCTTGCTCAGGCTCAAGTCTCGGGCTAAGATTTACTTACCGGTCGGTCGAGTAATTTGATGGCCGTCGTTGTGCTCTGCATTCGGGCCGATCCGGCCTCCCAATACATCCACAGGCGCCCATGTCCGAAGCCCTCGTCCTCGTCACGCAGACCGGCGCGGTCCGCACCCTCACGCTGAACCGCCCCAAGGCGCTGAACAGCTTCACCACGGCATTGCACGGCGTGCTGCTGGCGGCGCTGAATGCCGCTGCCGGGGACGCCGGCGTGCGCGCCGTGGTCATCACCGGCGCCGGCCGGGGCTTCTGCGCCGGGCAGGATCTGACCGACCCGGCCATCGCGCCGCGCCGCGACGCCGGCGGCCAGCTCGCCGCGCCGCACGACCAGCCCGACATCGGCGACCTGATCGAGGTCTGCTACCGCCCGTTGGCCAACAGCATCCAGTCCATGCCCCTGCCGGTCATCGCCGCGGTGAACGGCGTGGCCGCCGGCGCCGGCGCCAACCTGGCGCTGGGCTGCGACATCGTCATCGCCGCCAAGGGGGCGAGCTTCATCCAGGCCTTCAGCAAGATCGGCCTGGTGCCGGACTGCGGCGGCACCTGGCTGCTGCCGCGCCTGCTGGGCCGCCCGCGCGCGCTGGCCCTGGCCATGCTGGGCGACAAGCTCACGGCCGAACAGGCCCTGGCCTGGGGTGCGATCTGGCAGGTGGTCGACGACGCCGAGCTGCCCGCCGCCGCGCAGGCCCTGGCCGAGCGCCTGGCCGCCATGCCGTCCAAGGCCCTGGCCGCCACCCGCAACGCGCTGGATGCCGCCGCCACGCTGACCCTGGACGACGCCCTGGCCAACGAGGCGCGCCTGCAGGCCCGCCTGGGCCGCTCGGCCGATTACGTCGAGGGCGTGAGCGCCTTCTTCGACAAGCGCGCGCCGCGCTTCACCGACCGCTGAACCCTGCCGACCGCTGACCGGATCACGCCCCCATGACCACCCTGACCCCCCAGCAGATCGCCGAAGGCGTGCGCGCCGGCATGTATGCCAACGACCGTGCCATCCAGGCCCTGGGCATGGCGATCACCGAGATCGCGCCGGGCCGCGCCACCGTCACCATGACGGTGCGGCCGGACATGCTCAACGGCTTCGCCATCATCCACGGCGGCTTCGTCGCCACGCTGGCCGACACCGCGTTTGCCTACGCCTGCAACTCGTACAACGAGATGACCGTGGCCTCGGGCTTCTCGATCGACCTGATGGCGCCGGCCCACGAGGGCGACGTGCTCACCGCCGTGGCGCACGAGGTGCAGCAGGCCGGCCGCACGGGGGTGTACGACGTCGTGGTGAGCAAGCAGAACGGCCAGCAGATCGGCGTGTTCCGCGGTCGCTCCTACCGCATGAAGGGTCGCCAGACCGTGCCCGGCCTGACGGGCTGAGTGCTGCAGCGCCCGCCCGCCGCTCCCACATCACGACAGCATCACGACAACGACCTGATCCGGAGACGACAGCCATGCCCGTCCAACGCCCCGAGCCCGGCGACCTTGAAGCCATCGAGACCGCCAGCCGCGACGAGCTGCAGGCCCTGCAGCTGCAGCGCCTGAAAGCCTCGCTGCAGCACGCCTACGACCAGGTGCCGCATTACCGCCAGGCCTTCGACGCCAGGGGTGTGCATCCGTCGGACCTGAAGACGCTGGCGGATCTCTCGAAGTTCCCCTTCACCAGCAAGTCCACGCTGCGCGACAACTACCCCTTCGGCCTGCTGGCCGTGCCGCGCCAGCAGGTGGCGCGGGTGCATGCCTCGTCCGGCACGACGGGCAAGCCCACGGTGGTGGCTTATACACAAAAGGACATCGACACCTGGGCTGATCTGGCCGCACGCTCCATCCGCGCCGCCGGTGGCCGGCCCGGCGACATGGTGCACGTGGCGTACGGCTACGGCCTGTTCACCGGCGGCCTGGGCGCGCACTACGGCGCCGAGCGTCTGGGCTGCACCGTGGTGCCCATGAGCGGCGGGCAGACCGAGAAGCAGGTGCAGCTGATCACCGACTTCAAGCCCGACATCATCATGGTCACGCCCAGCTACATGCAGGTGATCGTGGAGGAAATGCGCCGCCAGGGCCTGGACCCGGTGAAGAGCCCCTGGACCGAGGCCATGCGCAAGGACATCGAGACCAGCGCCGGTCTGGACGCCGTGGACATCTACGGCCTGAGCGAGGTGATGGGCCCGGGCGTGGCCTGCGAGTGCATCGAGAGCAAGGACGGCCCGGTCATCTGGGAAGACCATTTCTACCCCGAGATCATCGACCCCGAGACCGGCGAGGTGCTGCCCGACGGCAGCGAGGGCGAGCTGGTGTTCACCACGCTGACCAAGGAGGCGCTGCCGGTCATCCGTTACCGCACGCGTGACCTGACGCGCCTCCTGCCGCCCACCTCGCGCAGCATGCGGCGCATGGGCAAGATCGTCGGCCGCAGCGACGACATGTTGATCATCCGCGGCGTCAACGTCTTCCCGACCCAGCTGGAAGAGATCGTCCTGGCGCAAGGCCAGCTGGCCGGGCAGTACCAGATCATCGTCAGCCGCGACGGCCCGCTGGACCAGATCGAGCTGCGCTGCGAACGCCTGCCGACGGCCGAGGACATCAACATCCACGACGTCAGCCACTGGCTGCAGCACCGCATCAAGACCATGGTGGGCATCAACGCCCGCATCGTCATCGGCGAGCCCGATTCCATCGAGCGCACCCTGGTCGGCAAGGCCCGGCGCGTGATCGACAGACGGCCCAAGGCCTGAGCGACCGGCGGCCCCGGCCGCATCACCTTTCATCGAACCCTGAACGAAGGATCCAGCCATGTATACCCAGGCCATGGACACGATGGCACGCGAAGGCGGCGGCAACGACGCCCCGCGCGTGGTGGAAGACGCCGCACTGCAGGCGCGTTTCGATGCCCGCATCGACGAGGGCGGCTTCATCGAAGCCAAGGACTGGATGCCCGA
>JBJOKY010000286.1:0-6199 GCA_046045865.1 Pseudomonadota bacterium
CGCGTTTCCTCGACGGCCTGAACCTGTTCACCCGGCTGGTGAACATCGGCGACGCCAAGTCGCTGGCCACCCATCCGGCCTCCACCACCCACCGCCAGCTCGGCCCGGCGGAACTGGTCAAGGCCGGCGTGAGCGAGGACACCGTGCGCCTGTCCGTCGGCATCGAGCACATCGACGACCTGCTGGCCGATCTGGACGCCGCGCTCGCGGCAGTCTGAACCCGGGTTGGCAGGCGGGGCGGCCGGCGCTCGGCGGGCGACAGTCCGCCCGCCCGTCAGGCGGCTACCAGCGGGGCGGCCACCTCGACGCAGTTGCGCCCGCGCGCCTTGGCCGTGTAGAGCGCGGCGTCGGCAGCCTGCATCAGCAGGGCCGCGTCGCCGCCCGGGCCCGAGGCCGACGCCAGCCCGACGGTGAAGCTCACCGGTTCGGGCATGTCCCCGGCAGCCGCCGCCACGCCGACGCCGGCACTGTTGCCCGCGCCGGTGGCCAGGTCGGCCAGCACCTGCTCGAAGCGCGCCTTGGCCTCGGCGGCGGTCATGCCCACCAGCAGGCACAGGAACTCGTCGCCGCCGTAGCGGCAGCACAGGTCGCCGGCACGCACGCTGCGGGTCAGCGTGGTGGCCACCGCCTGCAGCACGCGGTCGCCCACCTTGTGGCCGTAGCGGTCGTTGAAGTGCTTGAAGTGGTCGACGTCGATCACGGCGATGGTGAGCACCTGCCCGGCACGGCCGCTGCGGGCCAGCTCGCGCGGCAGGATCTCGTCGAACATGCGCCGGTTGGGCAGGCCGGTGAGCGGGTCGCGCACGGCCTGGTCGCGCAGGTGCTCGCGCAGCCGCAGGTTCGACAGGCCGAGCTTGACGACCTCGCCGAACACCTGCACGCGCTGGCGCAGCGCGTCGTCGAAGGCCGGGCTGGCCGAGTCGGCGCCGTCGGCCACGTGCAGCACCCCGAGCAGCTCGCCCTCGATGTACAGCGGCGTGCACAGCGTGCTGCCGGCGTGGGTGTCGAGGTCGGCGCCGGCGTCGGGGCCCGAGGTGGTGCCGGGAGTGGTGCCCGTGCCGGCCAGGCCCGGGTGATGATGGCCGCAGCGCAGGCCGCGCCGGGTCGACTGCTCGTGCGGCGTGCCGCGGCGGATGGCCCAGCAGTCCTCGCGCGCGTAGCGCTCGGGCACCCAGGCCACGCTGCCCCAGGCGCCCACGCGCAGCATGTCGCCGCCCTGGTCGTCGGCCATGGACAGGCCACCGGAGCGGTCGCCGAACAGCCGCCGGGCCGCCGCGCTGATCACCGCGATGGCCTCGGTCTCGTTGCGGGCCGACTGCAGCAGCTCGTTGAGCTCGGTGATCTGCGCCATGTCGTGCTTGTGGCGTTCCAGCTCTTCCACCATCGCGCGCAGCCGTTCGTTGCTGGCGCGCAGCGCGTCCTCCTGGTGCAGGCGTTCGGTCGCGTCGGTCAGCATCACCAGCGCGCCGGCGTGGCCGCCGTCGGCACCGCTGATGGGGCATACCGAGAGCTCGGCACGCAGGCAGCTGGCGTCGCTGCGCACGAAGCGCAGCTGCAGCCGCGGCCGGTCGCCGCCGCTGCGCTGGCGCAGCGCCTGCGGCAGCAGGGCGGCATCGGCCGGGTCGACGAATTCGGCCATCGCGCGGCCCATCAGCAGGGCGGACGTGGTGCCCAGCATCTGGGCGATGGCGTCGTTGGCGAAGGTCGTGCGGCCCTGGTCGTCGAGCTGCCACACGCCTTCGCCCGCGGTGTCGACGATGCGCCGGTAACGTGTCTCGCTCGCCGCCAGCTGCGCGGCGCTGGCCTGCAGGCTGGCGGTCTTGTTGCGCACCTCGTCCTCGTAGCGCAGGAAGGCGCTGGCGATCTGCCCGATCTCGTCGCGCCGCGCCGCCTCGGCCATCGCGCGCGGCGCGGCGTCGGGCGTGCCCGGGCCCATGCGCCGCGCGATGGCCGTGAGCGGGCGCGTCAGCGTGGCATAGCTCAGCAGCCCCAGCACCAGCGCCACCGCCAGCGCGCGCGCCACCGACACCGCCGTGGCGTGCCCCAGGCCCTGCAGGAAACGCTCGATGCGCGGCAGCTGCGACACCACCACGCGCAGCTCGCCCACGCGCTGGTGCGCCGGGCCGGACTCCAGCGTCAGGCGGTAGACCTGCTCGGTCGGCACCAGGTGCGACCACCAGGCCGGCGCATCCTGCGCGGCCATCGTGGCGGCGTGGCCTTGCGCCAGCGTCTCGCCGAAGTCGTTGTCCAGCGCCACGGCCTGCACGGCGTCGAACCGGAGCACGCCCTGCACCACGCCGTGCGCCGCCGCGGCGTTGAGGTTGTAGGCCGCCTGCGCGGCGGGCTCGCGCATCACGGCCAGCAGCTGGTCGAGGGCACGGCGCTCGCTGGCGGCCGATTCGCCGTAGTCGTAGGTGACCTGCAACGCGCCGAACACCACACCCAGCAGCAGGCCCACCAGCGCCGCGTAGAGCGACTGGCGCGCCGCCAGCCGGCCGGCCGACGGCGCACGCACCGGGTTCATGGCCGTACTCCCTTGCTGGTGGCGGTGTTGCGCTGCCACTGCTGCAGCGCCTCCTCGATCAGGCGTGCGGGCAGGCCGGCACGCTGCGCGGCCGCCAGGCGGGCGTCCAGCGCCGCCAGCAGCGCAGCGCAGCCGCTGCGGCGCGAGAAGCCGTGGTGCACCTCGCCCTCGTTCACCGGCCGCGGCAATGCGGTGATGCGCTCGGCCAGGTCGAACTGCAGCAGATGCGCCCGGCCGGTGTACAGCCCGGTCACGACGTAGTCGATGCGCCCGGCGGCCAGCTTGGCGAAGTTGATGGCCAGGCTGTCGGCGTCCTCCAGCGTCAGGTGCTGGGCCACGTAGCGGTCGAAGGCCTCGCCGAAACGGTCGCCGGCACTGCGCCCGCCGCGCTTGCCCACCAGATCCTGCGGCCCGTCGAACTTCAGCGGCCGCGCCCGCGCCACGAACACCGCCATCGGGTTGGGAAAGGCCGGCGTGCTCGTGTACGCCAGGTAGACCTCACGCTCGGTTGTGCGCTTGAGGCTCACGACCAGGTCGATCTCGCCATATTCGGCCGACTTCAGCACGCGCGGCCAGGGGCCGACGAAACGCGCCTCCCAGGGCACGCCCAGTTCGTCGAGCAGGCGTCCGGTCAGCATCACACTGGCGCCGAGCAGCCTGTCGCCCTCGGCCCAGTGGTAGGGCGGGTAGTCAGGATGCGCCGAGAACACCACCCGGGTGCAACCGTCCACTGCCTGCGCCGGCCCGGCGGCGCACAGCAGCGGCAGCATCAGGGCGACAGCCGCCACCCGCCGGGTGGGGTGTCCGTCGTAGCCGTCGTGTCCTTGTGCCATGGTCGCACCTCCGTCAGCGCGCGTGCTTGCCACGATGCACATGCGTCGCCAGGATGATTCTGTGGCGGCACGGCGCGCGCCGTGGCGCGAAATGACGGGTGTCAGGCCGGCAGATCCGGTGGTGCGCTGCAGGACATGCATGTCCTGCACAGCCTGCCGGGTCTGCGCCCCGGCCTGCAAGCCTGTGCAAGTTCTGGTGTACTGCACGTTCCGCCCGCGTGGCCGCAGCCCCTTGCAGCGCGCCGGTGCGCCACCGCCCAGGCCAGGCCGCATGCACGGCCTGCTGCTTGGCAGCCCGACCGATCCCAGTCCGGAAGCACCAACATGAACAGCTCTCCCTTCGCAGGGCGCACCGCGTACCTCGCCACGCCGGCGCTGGTCGCCATCGTGGCCGCTCTGGCGGCCCTGTCCGCCGCCGCCCAGACCGCCCCCGCCCCCGCCAGCACCAACCCGGTCGCCGTGGTGGACAGCATCGAGGCCGTGTTCGGCGTCACCCCGGCCAAGCGCCGCAACCACACCAAGGGCGTGTGTGCGGCGGGCACCTTCAGCGCCAATGCCGAGGGCGCCAAGTTCAGCCGCAGCCCGCTGCTGGCTGCCGGCAGCAACGTGCCGGTGGTGGCGCGTTTCTCCATCGCCGGCGGGCGGCCGGGTGTGCCGGACGCGGCGCGCAACCCGCGCGGCCTGGGCCTGCAGTTCCATCTGGCGGGCGGGGTGCTGCACCAGATGGCCATGCTCAACGTGCCGGTGTTCGCGGCGGACAACCCGGTCAGCTTCCACGCCCGCCTGGACGCCGACCGGCCCGACCCGGCCACCGGCAAGCCCGACCCCGCGAAGCAGAAGGCCGTCGCCGAGCAGTACAGCGACAACAAGGCGCTGGGCGGCTGGCTGCGCGAACACCGCCCGCCGCCGAGCTACGCGAACGCGGCCTTCTACAGCCTGCACGCCTTCAAGTTCAGCAACGCGAGGAACGAGGCCAAGTGGGTGAAGTGGCGCTTCGAGCCGCGCGACGGCGTGCTGGAACTGAGCGACGAGGCCATGAAGGCGGCCGTGCCCAACTTCCTGGACGCCGCGCTGACCGAGCGCCTGGCCAAGGGCCCGGCAGAGTGGGATCTGGTGCTGATCCTGGGCGAGGCAGGCGACCCGCTGGACAACCCGACCAAGGCCTGGCCGGCCGGGCGCACCGAGGTGAAGGTGGGCGTGCTGAGCCTGAAGACCGCGGGCGGCGACGCCTGCGAGGCCGTCAACTACGACCCGCTTGTGCTGAGCGAGGGCATCGAGCCATCGGCCGACGACCCGGTGCTGGCCTTCCGCTCGGGCGCCTACGCGGTGTCGTGGGTGCGTCGGCGTGGCGAGGCGGCTGCTGCCAAGCCCTGATGCGAGGTGATGGCTGAGGGGATGGCCGAGGTGGGTGTGTGAGCGCCTGGCCGGCGTTTGTGTGACGAGGGCTGGTCAGGCTTGCTTATCTGAAAAACGCATAAGCAAGCGCGAAATCAGTCGTTCATCAGGTGATGAGGGCTGCCTACAGTGCGCCCATCGATCACTGAACGCACGGCCTGCGCGGGCCGCGCCCCACCCGACATGTCCACGCTCACGCACTCCCTCAGCCGCCTCACCCGCACCCTGCTCGTCTCGCTCGCCCTGGGTGCCGCCGGCGCCGCCGCGCTGGCCAAGGACGTCACCCTGCTCAACGTCAGCTACGACCCGACGCGCGAGCTGTATGTCGATTTCAACAAGGCTTTTGCCGCGCACTGGAAGGCCAGGACCGGCGACACCGTGACGGTCAAGCAGAGCCACGGCGGCTCGGGCAAGCAGGCCCGCTCGGTGATCGACGGGCTGGAAGCCGACGTCGTCACCCTGGCCCTGGCCTATGACGTGGACGAACTGGGCAACAAGGCCAAGCTGATTCCGGCCGACTGGCAGAAGCGCCTGAAGCACAACAGCTCGCCCTACACCTCGACCTACATCTTCCTGGTGCGCAAGGGCAACCCCAAGGGCATCAGGAACTGGGACGACCTGATCAAGCCGGGCGTGTCGGTGGTCACCGCCAACCCCAAGACCTCGGGCGGCGCCCGCTGGGGTTACCTGGCCGCCTACGGCTTCGCCCTGAAGCAGCCCGGCGGCAACGACGCCAAGGCGACCGAGTTCGTGAGCGCGCTGTTCAAGAACGTGCCGGTGCTCGATTCGGGCGCGCGCGGCTCCACCGTCACCTTTGCCGAACGCGGCATCGGCGACGTGCTGCTGGCCTGGGAGAACGAGGCCCATCTGTCGCTGAAGGAATTCGGCGCCGACAAGTTCGACATCGTCTATCCGCCGGTCAGCATCCTGGCCGAACCGCCGGTGACGGTGATCGACAAGGTGGTCGACAAGCGCGGCACGCGTGACGTGGCCCAGGCCTATCTGGAATATCTCTACACGCCGGAAGGCCAGGACATCGCCGCGCGCAACTTCTACCGCCCGATCGACCCGACGGTGGCCGCCAAATATGCCAAGGTCTTCCCCAAGGTGAACCTGTTCACCATCGACGACGTGTTCGGCGGCTGGACCAAGGCACAGAAGACCCACTTCGCCGACGGCGGCGTGTTCGACCAGATCTACACCAGGAAGTGAGACGGGGTGTGTTCTTCACCCGCACCCTGCTCAAGCGCCACAGCGTGTTGCCCGGTTTCGACCTGGCGCTGGGCTTCACGCTGCTCTACCTGAGCTTCATCGTCCTCATCCCGCTGGCGGCAGCCTTCCTCAAGACGGCCACCATGACCTGGCCTGCGTTTGTCGAGGCGGTGAGTTCGCCGCGTGTGCTGGCCTCGTACCGGCTGACCTTCGGCGCCTCGTTCGTGGCGGCGCT
>JBJOKY010000287.1:0-6183 GCA_046045865.1 Pseudomonadota bacterium
CGCCTGCAGCCGCGCGAGAACCATGAGCGCGGTTTCCCCCTCGCCACGCTCTCGTTCACCAGCAAGAGCATGCTCAAGGACCGGGTCTACGGCATCAAGGAAACGCTGTTCCATGACCCCTACTACCAGCGCCACGTGGTGGGCACACCGGTGGTGCGCGAGGCCGGCGAAGGCCGCTGGCGCTGCGAGACCAACTACGCGGTGTTTCGCACCAAGCTGTCGGAGCCCTCGACCGTGTTCAACGTCGGCCGTTACCTCGACGTGGTGGTGCGCACACCCGAAGGCCTCAAGTTCGAGCGCCGCGAGTGCATCTACGACACCGAGATGATCCCCAACTCCATCATCTATCCCGTCTGAGGCCACCCGCCATGAGCACCAACAACTGGGTCGACGCGTTGTCGACCGACGATCTGCCCAGCGACGACGTCAGGGGCATGACGGTGGCCGGGCGTGACATCGCCGTCTACACCGTGGGCGACGAGGTCTATGCCAGCGACAACCTCTGCACCCACGGCCACGCCCGGCTGTGCGACGGCTTCCTGGACGGCCACGAGATCGAATGCCCGCTGCACCAGGGCAAGTTCGATGTGCGCACCGGTCAGCCGATCTGCGCGCCGGTGACCGAGGCGGTGCGCACCTACCCCGTCAGGATCGAAGGCGGGCGAGTCTTCCTGCAGATCGACTGACGATCCGGTCGCCCGGGTGACCACCAGCAACGACCCGGCGGGCTACGACCTCGTCGTCAACCGCACCTCGCAGGGCCTGAAGGCCGACGACCCGCTGCCGGCCGACCCGGCGCGCGTAGCCAGCGGCGCCGCCGTGGTCGACATCATCATGAGCAGGCAGCACACGCCGCTGCTGCAGGCCTGCCGTGCCCGCGGCCTGCGTGCCGAGGCCGGCTTCGAGATGCTGGTGCAGCAGATACCTGAATACCTGCGCTTGATGGGTTTCGACAACATCGCCGTCACGGTGCAGGCCGACCTGGGCGGGGTGCGCCGGCTGCTCTACCCGGAGTGAACCGGGCATACACCTGCCGGCACGGACGCAGCGTCGGCCGGCCCGCGCCGCATCCAGCCCAGCCCCGGCGACCTCCATCCACTAACCCGCCCCCCCCAGCAGACAACAAGACATGACGAACCTCATCCGCCCGACACTCTCAGCCGTCGCACTCGCCCTGGCGGGACTGGTGCCGGCCGCGCAGGCTCAGGCCATCAGGGTCGCCGAGATCGTCGAGCTGTCGGGCGCGGGGGCCACCTCGGGCGCCAACTCCAAGAACGGCGTCGAACTGGCGGTGCGGGAGATCAACGCGGCCGGCGGCATCCTGGGCCGCAAGATCGAGACCACGGTGGCCGACACCCAGAGCAACCCCGGCGTGGTCAAGGGCCTGGCACAGAAGGCGGGGGACGACGAGGTCTTCGCCGTCTTCGCGCCGGTGTTCTCGGGCTCCATCCTGGTCAGCATGGCCGAGACGCGCCGCGCCGAGATCCCCAACTTCACCGGCGGCGAGGCGGCCTCGATCACCAAGCAGGGCAATCCCTGCATCTTCCGCACCAGCTTCACCCAGAACACCGCCATGCCCAAGGTGGCGCGCTACATGGCGCACAACCTCGAGGCCAGGACGATGGCGGTGATCTACGTGAACAACGACTTCGGCAAGGGCGGGCGCGACGCCGTGGCCAGGGCGCTGGAGACCTACGGCGCGAAGATGGTGGCCGCCATCGAGAAGGCCGGCAAGTTCGACCGCAAGCTGGTGGCCCAGAACCTGCCAGGCCTGTCGCTCAAGGCCGCCCAGCACCCGGGCATCCTGATGGACGTGGCCATCGACGACAAGGGTGACCTGGACCGCGAGAGCTTCCTGGTCGAGGCCAGGGACGGCCGCCAGATCGTCAAGGAGATCCTGCCCGCCCTGGGCGCGAAGTAGGCCCGGCACAACACGGCGGCGCCACCCGATGCACCTCTTCGACGAACCCAAGTTCGACACGCACTGCCATGTGCTCGATCCGGCGCGTTTCCCGTATGCGCCCGAGGTGGCCTACCGCCCGGCCGGGCAGGAGATCGCGCCGCTGGCGCAGTACGTGCAGGTGATGGTTGCCTACGGCATCCGCCACGCCCTGTTCGTCGGGCCCAACTCGGGCTACGGCCAGGACAACCGCTGCCTGCTCGACGCCCTGGCGCAGGGGGCCGGGCGTTTCAAGGGCATCGCCGTCGTGCCGCTGGACTGCCCCGCGGAACGCCTGCAGGAACTGCGCGCGGCCGGCGTCGTCGGCGTGGCGCTGAACGCCACCGTGCTGGGCACCGACGACTGCCTGCAGGCCGGGCCGCACCGCGATCCGTGCAGCCCGGGGCACAGCGCATCCACCCAGCCTCGCCCGCCCCAGGCCGCGCCATGATCCAGCGCCGTCACCTGTTGTTGTCCCTGCCTGCCCTGTCCTGGCCCCTGGGCACGTGGGCCCAGTTCAACAGGCCGCTGCGCCTGGTCGTGCCCTTCACGCCCGGCGGCAGCACCGACATCCTGGCGCGCGCCCTGGCGCCGCGCCTGCAGCAGGCGCTGGGCCAGCCGGTGGTCATCGACAACAAGCCCGGCGCGGGCGGCTCCATCGGCGCCGCCGAGGTGGCCAAGGCCGAGGCCGATGGCCACACCCTGCTGATGGGCCACATCGGCACCCTGGCGGTCAACCCCGCCCTGTACCCCAGGCTGGCCTACGACCCGCTGAAGAGCTTTGCGCCAGTGGCTGCGGTGGCCATCGTGCCCAATGTGCTGGTGGTCAACGCCAAGCTGCCGGTGCAGACGCTGGCCGATTTCGTCGCCTGCGCCCAGGCCAGCCCGGGGCGCATGAGCTGCTCGTCGGGCGGCAATGGCAGCGCGGCCCACATCGCCTTCGAGTACCTCAAGCAGCGCAGCGGCATCTTCATCCTGCACATCCCCTACCGCGGCACGGCACCGTCGGTGTCAGACCTGATGGCCGGCCAGGTGGACGCCACCTTCACCGGCGCGCCGGCCGTCATCGCCCATGTGCGCAGCGGCCGGCTGCGGGCGCTGGCGGTGTCGAGCCCGAAACGTCTGGCCTTGCTGCCCGAGGTGCCGACCGTGGCCGAAAGCGGCTATGCCGGCTTCGAGGCCGACCAGTGGTACGGCGTGGTCGCGCCCGCCGGCACGCCGGCCGAGCTGGTGGCGCGCCTGAACAGCGAGATCAACCGCGCCCTGGCCTTGCCCGAGGTGCAGCAGCAGCTGGCCGGCGAAGGCGCGCTGCCCATCCCCGGCACGCCAGGCGCCTTCGGCGAGCTGATCGCGCGCGAGATCCCGCGCTGGGCCGCGGTGGTCAGGACGGGCAGGGTGACGCCGGACTGAGCAGCCGGGGCGGGCCCCGGGGCAATCCGTGCCTGTCCCGAAGCGCCTGGACTGGCCGGCCGGTTACGCTGCGATGGTCGACCGCATCCGTCCGGACGGCGCCATCCGCATGGCACCGCGCTGAACGCGCGCGGCTCGCCTCGCGGGGCGGACCGCCCGCCCGCCCCCTGCAGGAGCCAGCCCATGTCCCCAGCCTACATCGTCGCCGCCAGGCGCACCGCCGCCGGTCGCCGCCATGGCCACCTGTCCGGCTGGCATCCGGTCGACCTGGCCGCCACCGTCCTCGATGCGCTGGTCGACGAGACCGGCATCGACCCGGCCGCCGTCGACGACGTGCTGATGGGCTGCGTCAGCCAGGTCGGCGAGCAGTCCACCAACGTGGCACGCAACGCCGTGCTGGCGTCCAGGCTGCCTGAATCGGTGCCGGCCACGTCGATCGACCGCCAGTGCGGCTCGTCGCAGCAGGCGCTGCATTTCGCTGCGCAGGCCGTGATGTCGGGCACCGCCGACTGCGTCATCGCCGCCGGCGTGGAGAGCATGTCGCGCGTGCCCATGTTCACGCCCGGCGAGCTGGCACGCAAGGCAGGGCTGGGTGTCTATGCCAGCCCGGGCATGGCGCGGCGCTACCCCGGCGTCGAGTTCAGCCAGTTCACCGGTGCCGAGATGATCGCCACGCGGTACGGGTTGACCAGGGACGCGCTCGATCGTTACGCACTGCAGAGCCACCGGCGCGCCATCGCGGCCACGCAGCAGGGCCGCTTCAGCGCCGAGATCGTGGCCGTGGCAGCACGCCGTGCCGACGGCGTGGCCGTCGACGAACTGCACCGCATCGACGAAGGCATCCGTTTCGATGCCACGCTGGCATCGATCGCCAGCGTCAAGCTGCTCCAGCCGGGCGGCGTGATCACGGCGGCCAACGCCAGCCAGATCGCCGACGGCGCCTCCGGCGTGATGGTGGCCAGCGAGCGCGCGCTCAGGACCTTCGGCCTGACGCCGCTGGCGCGGCTGCACCACCTGTCGGTGCTGGGCCACGACCCGGTGATCATGCTGGAAGCGCCCATCCCGGCCACCCAGGCCGGCCTGCGCATCGAGGACATCGACGCCTACGAAGTCAACGAGGCCTTCGCCCCCGTGCCGCTGGCCTGGCTGCAGGCCCTGGGCGCCGACCCCGAACGCCTGAACGTCAACGGCGGCGCGATCGCGCTGGGCCACCCGCTGGGCGCCTCCGGCACCAGGCTCATGGCCACGCTGATCAACGTGCTGCGCCAGCGCGGCGGGCGCTATGGCCTGCAGACCATGTGTGAAGGCGGCGGCATGGCCAACGTGACCATCATCGAGCGGCCCTGACGCGCGGACCACGCCGTCGGACGAGGTCCTGCCCCCCGTTGCGCGGACCGGGCGCGGCCGCATCGCCCGGGCCGTGGCCTGAACCGGCCGGCGCAAGCAGGCCCGCCCCGGCGGCTGGGCGCTGGCAGCAATTCGCCACAATCGCCACGCGACGGCAACCCGCCGCCGCCATCCTGCCCTGACGAACCGGGCGCACACGCGCCCTGCCTGGAGACAAGTACAGCATGTTCTCGCACATCATGATCGGCACCAGCGACCTCGAGCGGTCCAGGGCGTTCTACGACGCGCTGCTCGGCACCCTGGGCGTGCCGCCCGGCCAGCCCGACCGCCACCGCATCTTCTGGCGCATGCCCACGGGCGTGTTCTCGGTGACGCTGCCGATCAACGGCGAGCCGGCCACGGTCGGCAACGGCAGCACCTTCGGCTTCGCCTGCCAGTCGGCCGGACAGGTCGACACCTGGCATGCCACCGGCCTGGCGCACGGCGGCACCCGCTGCGAAGACCCGCCGGGCGTGCGCGAGGGCGCCACCAGCAAGCTCTACCTGGCCTATCTGCGCGACCCCGACGGCAACAAGCTGTGCGGCCTGTACCGCATGCCGCGGGCCTGAACACCTCCGCAGCGCCCGCCGCCGTCAGGCGGGCAGCGCCTTGCGCGCCACCCAGTAGGTCGCGCCCTGCGCGCCGTAACGCTCGGCATGCGGCACCAGGGCGTCGAGCTCGAAGCCCTCGCCCACGCCCAGGTGACGGGTCGCGTCGCCCACCGTCAGCCACATCTCGCCCGCCACCAGGGTGGCCTTGGCCCTGAACGGGTGGGTGTGCTGCGCCACGATCGTGTCGGGCGCCCACACACGCTCCAGGGCCTCGTCGTAACCCTCGGCCAGCGCCCGGGCCTGGAAGGCCTCGAAGCTCGTCACGATCTGGTTCATCGTCGTCTCCTGCACAGGCCAGGGCGACCCCGTGTCGCCCGCAGCCGGCGCGCAGCATAGGCCAGCCACCACCACCCTGACTGCGCCGCCGGCACAATCGCGCGGCGCCGACCCGGGCCCGCCCGATGCGACGGCATCCGCCCGGCGACACGCCGACACGCGCAGCCCCCTGCTCACCCCGGACCGGAGACCCACCCCGATGACGACGCTGTTCGACCCCTGGCAGATCGGCCCGCTCGCCCTGCCCAACCGCATCGTCATCGCGCCCATGTGCCAGTACTCGGCGGTCGAGGGCTCGGCCACCGACTGGCACCTCATGCACCTGGGCCAGCTCGCCGTCTCGGGCGCCGGGCTGCTCATCCTCGAAGCCACGGCGGTGTCACCCGCAGGCCGGATCACGCCGGCCGACCTGGGCCTGTACAGCGACGCCAACGAGGCCGCGCTGGCGCGTGCCCTGGCGCTCGTGCGCGCGCACTCGCCCATGCCGGTGGCGATCCAGATCTCGCATGCCGGGCGCAAGGCCTCCAGCCAGGCACCGTGGGACGGCGGCCGGCAGATCGC
>JBJOKY010000288.1:0-6177 GCA_046045865.1 Pseudomonadota bacterium
TGCATGCGCTGGACCACCATGTCGAACGCCTGGCCGACGACCACGCCCTGGCGCGCCGTCTGGCCGAAGGTCTGCAGGGCCTGCCTGGCCTGCGCGTGAAGACGCCCGAGACCAACATCGTCTTCCTCGAACTCGACCAGCCCGCACCGGGCGAAGGCGCGCAGCTGCTGGCCCATCTGCGCCAACACGGCGTGCTGGCCACCGGCATGGTGGGCCTGCGCTTCGTCACGCATCTGGACGTGAGCGCCGTCGGCATCGATCGCGCCATCGCTGCCGTGTGCGCCTACACGCCCAGGGCGCTGGCCTGAGCCGTCCCTGCATCGCCTGCTCGCGGCGCGCCCCGCATGGCGCTGCCGCTGAACCCACCCAACCCGGACCGAGGTCTGACCATGCCCATCAACAACACCGAAGCCCTGCAGCGTGTCGTCGAGCACCGCGAGATCTTCCACGACGAGATGCTGGCGCTGATGCGCCGCATCATGAGCGGCGAGATGTCGCCGGTGATGATCGCGGCCTTCGCCGTCGGCCTGCGGGTGAAGAAGGAAACCATCGGCGAGATCGCCGCGGCCGCGCAGGTGATGCGCGAGTTCGCCACCCCGGTGCCGGTCGAGGACAAGCGCCATCTGGTCGACCTGTGCGGCACGGGCGGTGATGCGGCCCACAGCTTCAACATCTCCACCGCAGCCATGTTCGTGGCCGCGGCGGCCGGTGCACGCGTGGCCAAGCACGGAGGACGCAGTGTGTCGTCCAGCTCGGGCAGCGCCGATGTGCTGGAGGCGCTGGGCGCTCGCATCGATCTGAAACCCGAGCAGGTGGCCGCCACGCTGGCCGGCAGCGGCATCGGCTTCATGTTCGCGCCCAACCACCATGCGTCGATGAAACATGCGGCGCCGGTGCGGCGCGAACTGGGCATCCGCACCATCTTCAACATCCTGGGCCCGCTGACCAACCCGGCTGGCGCGCCCAACCAGCTGATGGGCGTGTTCCACCCCGACCTGGTCGGCATCCAGGTGCGGGTGCTGCAGCGCCTGGGCTCGCAGCATGTGCTCATCGTGCACGGCATGAACGGCATGGACGAGATCTCGCTCTCGGGCGAGAGCCTGGTGGGTGAGCTGAAGGACGGCCAGATCCGCGAATACACCGTGCACCCGGCCGACTTCGGCATGCCGGTGTACGACTCGCGTGCCTTCAAGGTGGCGAATCGCGACGAATCGCTGGCCTGCATCCGCCGCGCCCTGGCGGACGAGGAAGGCCCTGTGCGCGACGTGGTGCTCATCAACGCCGGTGCGGCCATCTACGCCGCCGACCTGGCCGAGTCCATCGCCGATGGCGTGGCGCAGGCGCGTGCGGCGGTGAGCAGCGGCAAGGCAGCGGCCAAGGTGGAAGAGTTCGTGGCCGCCACCCAGGCCACTGCAACCGCGGCCTGAACGCCCGTGCCGAAGAACGACGAGAGACGACAACGATGAGCAGCGACATCCTTCAACGCATCGTGGCCACCAAGGTCGAGGAAGTGGCGACGGCTGTTCGGCAGCTCTCGCGCGCCGCGCTGCGCGACGAGGCCGAACATCTGGCCAAGGACGTGAGCGGCCGGCGCGATTTCGTCGCCGCCCTGCGCGCCAAGATCGCCGCCGGCCAGGCCGGCGTGATCGCCGAGGTCAAGAGGGCCAGCCCGAGCAAGGGCGTGCTGCGCGCCGACTTCCAGCCTGCCCGGATCGCCGCCAGCTACGAGCGCGGCGGTGCGGCCTGCCTGAGCGTGCTGACCGACGCGCCCTACTTTCAGGGCAGCACCGCCTATCTGCAGCAGGCACGTGCGGCCTGCAGCCTGCCGGTCATCCGCAAGGACTTCATCGTCGATCCCTACCAGGTCGACGATGCGCGCGTCATGGGTGCGGACTGCATCCTGCTCATCGCCGCCTGCCTGGCCGACGCCCAGATGGCCGAGCTGGAAGCCCAGGCCCATGCCCTGGGCCTGGCCGTGCTGGTGGAGGTGCATGACGGCGAGGAACTGCAGCGCGCCCTGCGCGTGACACGCACGCCGCTGGTGGGCATCAACAACCGCAACCTGCGCACCTTCGAGGTCACGCTGGACACGACGCTGGGCCTGCTCAAGGACGTGCCGGAGGATCGTCTGCTGGTCACCGAGTCCGGCATCCTCAGGCGCGAGGACGTGCTGCGCATGCGTGCGGCCAAGGTGCACGCCTTCCTGGTCGGCGAGGCCTTCATGCGTGCGCCCGAGCCGGGCGTGGCGCTGGCCGAGCTGTTTGCCTGAGGTGGGCGATCTCTTCGGCAATCGTGCCGCCGATGCCGCCCTGAGCGGGCCGCTCGCGCAGCAGTTCGAGCGCGTCAGCGGCGCCTGGCGCGCGGTGACCGAACCCTTTGCGCGCAGCGCCGCCGGGCAGGCGCTGTGTGCGGCCGTTGATACCCGCGTGGCGGCGGGCGCGGTGGTCTATCCGCCCGAGCCGCTGCGGGTGCTGAACCTGACGGCGCTGGACGAGGTGCGTGTCGTCGTCCTCGGCCAGGATCCTTACCACGGCCCGGGCGAGGCCGAAGGGCTGGCCTTCTCGGTGCAGCGCGGCGTGAAGATCCCGCCCAGCCTGCGCAACATCCACGCCGAGCTGGCGAGCGACCTGGGCCTGACCAGGCCAGCGCACGGCAGCCTGATGGACTGGGCGCGTGCGGGGGTGCTGCTGCTCAACACCAGCCTGACGGTGGAGCAGGACCAGCCCGCCAGCCATGCGAAGCTGGGCTGGCAGATGCTCACCGATGCCCTGGTGGCAGCGGTGGCGTGTCGCGCGCGGCCCTGTGTCTTCATGCTCTGGGGCGCCCATGCCCAGGCCAAGGCGGCGGGCATCCACGCCCTGGGCGGCGGGCGCCACGGCCTGATCGAATCGAACCATCCTTCACCGCTGGCGGCGCGCCGCCCGCCGGTGCCTTTTCTCGGCAGCCGGCCTTTCAGCCGCGCCAACGCCTGGCTGGCCGCACAGGGCCAGCCGACCGTCGACTGGACCTTGAACCCTACATGAGCAAATCCTCCTCCGGGCAACGCAGCGCCGGCACCGGCGCCCGAACCATCCGGGCCGGCGACGGCGGCCGGGGAGGGCGCCACAAGTCGGCGGACAAACCGGCGGACAAGTCGCGCGCCGGCTTCGGTCGCCGCGGGCCCGACGTGGCACCCGCACCGCCGCCGCCACCCGCGCCTTCGGCCGACGAGATCAAGGCCGAGGCGCGCGCCCTGGCCAGCGTGCCGCGCGAGGTGCGCCTGATCGGTGGCCAGTGGAAACGCAGCAAGCTGCCCGTGCCGGTGCGGCCCGGCCTGCGGCCCACGCCCGACCGCGTGCGCGAGACGCTCTTCAACTGGCTGGGTCAGGACCTGGCCGCCTGGCGCGTGCTCGACGCCTTTGCCGGCAGCGGCGCGCTGGGCTTCGAGGCGGCGTCGCGCGGCGCGGCCGAGGTGCTACTGCTGGAAAACGACATGGTCTTGATAGCCAGCCTGAACGCCAGCCGGCTGCGCCTGGGTGCCACCACGCTGCAGGTGCAGCGCACCGACGCCCTGGCCTGGATGAAGACCTGCGCGCGCCGTTTCGACCTGGTGCTGCTCGACCCGCCCTTCGGCGCCGACCTGTTTACCGCGGCGCTGACGGCGGCGCGCGGCTGCGTGGCGGCCGACGGCCTGGTCTATCTGGAGGCGGACCGTGCCTTCGACGCCGCCAGCCTGGCGCCGCTGGGCTTTTCGGTCTGGCGCGAAGGCAAGGCCGGCCGGGTGTACTCGCACCTGCTGCGCCCGTTGGCACCGGCGTCGGCGTCGGATGCTGTTGCGGCCGCGCCAGAGCCGATCGCCACCACAAACGCCGGCCAGCAACCCCTGGTTACACTGCCCGCCACGTCCCCCACGAGTGCAACGTGAAGCCGCTGACCCAAGACCTCACCGCCGTCTACCCCGGCACCTTCGACCCCATGACGCTGGGGCATGAAGACCTCATGCGCCGCGCCAGCCGGCTGTTCAGCCGCCTCATCGTGGCGGTGGCGGCGGGGCATCACAAGCGCACGTTGTTCAACGTGGACGAGCGGCTGGAGATCGCACGTGAACTGGCCAAGGCCTATGACAACGTCGAGGTCATTGCCTTTCGCGGCCTGCTGCGCAACTTCGTCGTCGAGCATGACGGCAAGGTCGTGGTGCGCGGCCTGCGCGCGGTAAGCGACTTCGAATACGAGTTCCAGATGGCCGGCATGAACCGTCAGCTCATGCCCGAGGTGGAGACGCTGTTCCTCACCCCCAGCGACCAGTACCAGTTCGTCAGCGGCACCTTTGTGCGCGAGATCGCCATGCTGGGCGGCGACGTGAGCAAGTTCGTCGCGCCCTCGGTGCTCAGGCGCCTGCAGGAGCGCGTCAAGGCCGGACCGGCCGGCGCATGATGACGACGATGGGGTGCTGCCGCCGCGACGGTGGCGGCCACGGCAGGAGAGCGTCATGGCGCTGATGATCACCGACGACTGCATCAACTGCGACGTCTGCGAGCCCGAGTGCCCGAACCAGGCCATCTACATGGGCGAGTCGATCTACGAGATCGACCCGCAGCGCTGCACCGAATGTGTGGGCCACTACGACACGCCGCAGTGTGTGCAGGTCTGCCCGGTGTCGTGCATCCCCATCCACCCGCAGCACATCGAGACCCGCGCGCAGCTGCAGGCCAAGTACGAGGCCTTGCAGGCCCAGGGCGCCGCCCAGACCTGAGCCGGCGCCCGCGGCGCGCGGTCAGGCCGGCGGCGTACCGGGATCGGCCGTGCCGTCCGGGCCGACCGCAGTGGCCGGTGCGGCCGCGGCCGGCCTGGGCGCGGGCCGCGGCGGCTTGACGCGTGGCGGCTTGGCGTGGATCTGCGTCAGCGCCTTGGCCATGTCGCCGGCCAGCATGGTCTTCACGGCGGGCAGCGATTTCTCGATGCACTGCTCGATGGCTTCGCGGTCGGCACCCGGCGGCTTGCGCAGAACGAAGTTGGCCACCTCGGCGCGGTCACCCGGATGGCCGATGCCCAGGCGCAGGCGCCAGAAGTCGGCCGCGCCGAGCTGGGCCTGGATGTCCTTCAGGCCGTTGTGGCCGGCGTGGCTGCCGCCTTGCTTGAGCTTCATCTGGCCGGGGTCGAGGTCGAGCTCGTCGTGCACGACCAGGATCTCGGCCGGGGTGATCTTGAAGAAGCGCGCCAGCGGCGCGACCGCCTTGCCCGACAGGTTCATGTAGGTCTGTGGCGCGATCAGCCAGACCGGCTGGCCGTCGGCGCCCGGCGCGTTGTTCACCCGCGCCACCAGGCCGTGGTAGTTGCGGTCGTGCTGCAGGCTCGCACCCCACTGTGCAGCCAGGGCGTCCAGCCACCAGAAGCCGGCGTTGTGGCGGGTGCCGGCGTATTCGAAGCCCGGGTTGCCCAGGCCGACGAAGAGACGGATCATCAAAAGCGCTCCGCAGCAGATGGAGATGGGCGGGCGGCCAGCTGTCGCCCTGAAAGACAAAAGGCCCCGCAGTGCGGGGCCCTTGCGCGGTTCGGCAACCCGGGGGGCAGGCCCCAGGCTGCGGGCCCGGCTTACTTCTTCTTGGCGGCCTTCTTGGCGGGAGCGGCGGCCACGACGGGGGCGGCGACCACTTCCTCTTCCTGGGCGACCACGGTGGCGATCACCGGGTTCTTGCGGCCGTGCAGCACGACCTTGATGCCGGCGTCCAGCTTCAGGTCGTTGACGTGCAGCGACTGGCCCTTGCTCAGGCCGCCGAGGTCGACGGTCAGGAACTCGGGCAGGTTCACGGCCAGGCACTCGATCTCGAGTTCGGTGGCGACATGCGAGATCAGGCACTTGTCGAACTTGACGGCCTGCGAATCAGCTTCGTTGATGAAGTGCAGCGGCACCTTCTTGCTGATGCGGGTGGTGGCGTCGACGCGCTGGAAGTCGACGTGCTGCACCAGCTGCTTCCACGGGTGCATCTGCACGTCGCGCAGCAGGACCTTCTCGACGTTGCCGGCCAGTTCCATCTCGAGGATGGACGAGTGGAAGGCTTCCTTCTTCAGCGCGTGGTACAGCGCGTTGTGGTCGAGTTCGATCTTGGCGGGTTCGCCGGCGCCGTAGACGATGCCCGGCACCTTGCCCGACACGCGCAGGCGGCGGCTCGCTCCGGTCCCCTGCAGTTCGCGTGCATA
>JBJOKY010000289.1:0-6157 GCA_046045865.1 Pseudomonadota bacterium
AGACGACGCCCGAAAAGCTCGAATTCCTGAAATTCGATCCGAAGGCCCGCAAGCACGTGCTGTACAAGGAAATCAAGCTCAAGTGAGCTGATTGCCCGTTCCGCTTGCGCTGCACGGGCAAGTTTCCTGGCAGTGATCCTTGCTGCAGTGCATCAGCCCGCCTAGGCGGGCTTTTGGTTTTTTATCGTTCGTGCCCCGCACGCACGCCAGGCCATGGAACACATCCCCCAAAAGTAGGAGCGCAGCGGTGCGCCGCGTGGTGATCCAGCACCTAAAGTTGTCCGCGACGGATCGTGATCGATGTCACGACCGCCGGCAGAGCAACCCATCCGCTGGAGGGTCACCATGCACCCCGGAATGTTCCTGGCCTGCTGCGCCATCGGCGCGTCCTTCGTGTCGCAAGCCCATGCGCAGGCCATAGATCCCTCGCCGGCCAGTGCCACCATGGGCGCGCCGCTCGATCTGCAACTGCTGGTCCGACCGGCGCCGGAACTGGGCGCGACACGATTCGACCGCCGCTGCCTGCACGCCGAGGTGCGCATCGGCGAACGTCTGATAGACAACCAGGCCCTGCGTGTCGAGATCGGTCAGGCTGGTGACGACGGGCTCAACCCGGTACGGCTGCGCCACCCGGGCAGGGTCGACGAGCCTGTCGTGCAGTTGCAGATACACATGGTGTGCGGCGCCTCCTACAGCCGCGAGTTCAACGTGCTGGCGCATGCACCACTTCCAGCTGCGCCCAGGGCAACAAGCCCATCTGCGCCCAGTGATGCCACCAGGTCGGCGCGACGACGCACCACGCCCGTGACATCCGCCGCAGCCAGCGGCCGGGATGCAGCCCCTGCTGCGCCCCGGCCCCCAAACGCGCCTGATCACACGACATTCGGGATATCCGACGCACCAGCACACCTGCCGCCGGACGCTCCCCGGGCCTCGGCAGATGGACGTGCGGCTGACACGCACGCTCTCCTGCGATCGGTGATGAAGCTGCTGCAGACGGCAGGTTCTGCCGGTCACACGGGCAGCCTGCCTGCGGTGGCCGAGTCGGCCTCGCCCGACGCCATTGCTCAGACCAGCTATCTGCTGCAGGAACTGCAGCGCCTGCGCGCCGAGCAGCAGCAGGCATCAACCGCTATAGCTTCGCTGCACGCCCGCCTGGCTCGCAGCGAGGACGAGCGGTGGCTGCAGGCTGGCTGGGTGACATTCGCCGCCCTGGCTGGACTGATCTCCTTCAGCCTGCTGATGCGTCTGGGCGACGGACTGATTCCCCTGCTCGCTCGGCGCTGGCGGCTGGCACGCATGGAGCCCGGTCTGCAGGCAAGACGCCGGCAGAGCATACGGACCGATGCAGTCGTGCCGCAGTGGCCGGTCGCACCGCCCGCAGTCACCCCCGGCTCTGCGACGACTGCCATTCACCCAACGGAAAACTCCATGAGATCGGACGGCACAGGTACGACAGCGCAGACGATCGAGTTCAACCCTGCCCAGACCGCCGGCGAAACCGCAGGACTGCATGTCGCCACGCGAGATGATCGACGGGCCGAGCAAGACAGATCCAGCCCCGATGATGAACAACACGCGCGCGCCCGGCGTTGGGCCAAGGCCAGCTTCGGCCCTGCCAGCCTGGATCACGACATCGTGCGCCCCTTGCGCGACAGCATCGACGATGCCATCGCCCGCGGCTATCTCGGCTTCGCCGCCACCATGCTGGAGCAGGCCCTGTACAGCGGCACTGGCAAGCACCCCTGGGCACTGATGCGGCTGCTCGACATCTACAGCGCCCTGGCCCAGCCGGACAACCATGACCGCGTCTGCGCTGAAATCGAGACGCTGTACAGCGTACGCCCACCGAGCTACCTCGATCGCCGCGCAACCGATCACGACGATGCCTCGGCACCCTGCGAAGCAAGTCTGCTTGACACGCTGGTCGACTGGCCGGCACTGTGTGCAGCTTGGGCCAGCGACGGTGCGGCGGCACTGCTGGAAACCTGCCTGTTGCGCGGCAAGAACAAGTTCGAGCTGGACATCTCGACCTTTGCCGACCTGCTTTTCCTGCATGAACTGGCGCAGACACGCGCCGGGCTCGGCAACCAGTTCCTACTACATGCGATCCAGGGCGACCAGACCACGGCGCCGCCGGAACCGACCATCGACACGCCACCCGGGGTCTCCACCAGATCGACCACCGCGATGATCGACAGCACCGAAAGCAGCAAGGGTGCTCACGGCACCCTCGTTTAAGACCATGCCGGCCTGGGCTCGACCGGCCGACCGCCGTCATCAGCCCATGCACATGGCCATGGTCAAGCGCGTACCGCGCGCAGTTGCACCGAGAATTGCTGCAGCACGGCGATGCCGCTCTGCTCGGCCTTGCGGCACCACTCCTGCAGATCGATCACCAGTTGCTCGGCCGAGACGTTGGAACGCGTCCACAGCTGACGCAGTTCCTCGCGCATCACCACCAGCTTGTCGAGCGCGGGGCTCAGCGCACGCGCACTGTCGACCTCATGCTTGATGGCTGCCGGGATCTTGTCGTCGTCGCGGTGCAGCCAGCGGTGTGCCAGACGCATCTGAGCCCAGCGCTGGCTGTTCTCCGCACCCTGGGCCTTGAGCTTGTCCAGTTCGGCGGAACACACGCTGCGCAGGCCGCGGGCGTAGTTGGCCATCACTTCATAGCGGTTGGCGATCAGCGCTTCGAGGGTCTGGCCGTCGGCCACCGGCTTGACCGCACCCAGCTTGAGCTGCGGTGGTGTCCTGCGCACCTTGGCCAGGCCCACCATCTCCATGGCGCGGATGTAGCCCCAGCCGATGTCGAATTCGTACCTCTTGACCGACAGCTTCGCCGACGTGGGATAGGTGTGATGATTGTTGTGCAGTTCTTCGCCACCAATGAGGATGCCCCAGGGCGACACGTTGGTCGACGCATCGACTGCCTCGAAGTTGCGGTAGCCCCAGAAGTGGCCGATACCGTTGATGATGCCGGCTGCCGTGATGGGAATCCACAGCATCTGCACCGCCCACACCGTCACGCCTGCGGCACCGAACAGCAGCACGTTGATCAGGAACATCAGGGTCACGCCCAGGCGGCTGCGGCCGGTATAGAACTCGCGCTCCAGCCAGTCGTGCGGCGTGTTGTGACCGTACTTGGCGAGCGTTTCCTGATTCTTGGCCTCGGCGCGGTAGAGCTCGCTGCCGGCCAGCAGCACGGTCTTGATGCCGCGCGTGACGGGGCTGTGCGGGTCATCGACCGTCTCGCACTTGGCGTGGTGCTTGCGGTGGATGGCAACCCACTCCTTGGTCACCATGCCCGTGGTCATCCACAGCCAGAAGCGGAAGAAGTGCGAGGGAATCGCGTGGAGTTCCAGCGCACGGTGCGCCTGCGCCCGGTGCAGGAAGATGGTGACCGAGGCGATGGTCAGGTGCGTGACAACCAGGGTGTAAAGCACGATCTGCCACACGTCGAACTTGAGCACGCCATGTGCCATCCATTCGATCAACGCGGTCCAGATCTGCATGAGTTCGGACATGAACAACCTTCGGAAGAAAACCAGGGGACATATGCAGGGATCCGGGCAGCGGCGGCGCGTCGCCAGCGGGAGAGGCAGCCGTTCGCGCCAGACTGCAGCGCCGACCGGACCGAGCGTGTGCACCCCCTGCGATGGCTGCGCGACACGTGGGCCGGCATTCTAGTTGGCGCACCCCGTCACGCATCGGTATAACCGCGTGAATTGCCGGCTGTCTCGTGCCCGCCTCAGAGGCGCTGCCACACGGCGGCATAGAAGCCGTCCGTGGCATGGCGATGCGGCCACAGGCGCAGGCGGCCGTCCTGCACCAGCGTGGCAGGCTCGGCCACGCGCTGCGACGTCAGGACCTCGGCCACGTCCAGCGGCGCGAAATCCTCGTGCGCGGCACTGAAGGCCTCGGTGATGGCCTCGTTCTCGGCGTCCAGCAGGCTGCAGGTGGCGTACACCAGCCGGCCGCCGGGCTTGAGCAGGCGCGCCGCGCTGTTCAGGATGGCGGCCTGTTTCACCGCCAGCTCCTGCACCGCCTTCGGGCTGTGGCGCCACTTCAGGTCGGGATTGCGCCGCAACGTGCCCAGGCCGGAGCACGGCGCATCGACCAGCACCCGGTCCATCTTGCCGGCCAGGCGCTTGATGCGCTCGTCGCGCTCGTGCGCGATGGCGATCGGGTAGACGTTGGACAGCCCGCTGCGCCCCAGCCGCGGCTTGAGCGCGGCCAGCCGATGCGCCGAGACGTCGAAGGCATAGAGCCGCCCGGTGTTGCGCATCATGGCGCCCAGCGCCAGGGTCTTGCCGCCGGCGCCGGCGCAGAAATCGGCCACCATCTCGCCGCGCTTGGCCTCGGTCAGCAGGGCCAGCAGCTGGCTGCCTTCGTCCTGCACCTCGACCTCGCCCTGCTCGAACTGCGGCGTGCGGTTGATCTGCGGCTTGCCCGCCAGGCGCAGGCCCCAGGGAGAATGCGGCGTCAACTCGCAGGTCCAGCCCTGCTCGACGAGCGCGGCCTGCACCTGCTCGCGCTTGGCCTTGAAGGTGTTGACGCGCACGTCGAGTGGCGCGGGCTGCGACAGGGTCTGCACCAGCGGCCAGAAGTCCTCGCCCATGCGCTCGCGCAGGGCCACAGCCAGCCAGTCGGGCAGGTTGTGGCGCTGCGGCTCGGGCAGAGGCTGCAGGGCGGCGATGCGTGCCTTGGCCAGCCACTCGCGCTCGTCGGGGGTCAGCGCCGCTTCCATGAAAGCCGCATTGCCGTTCCAGGCCAGCGCCGCCAGGCGGCGCTCCAGCGGACCGCGGCCGGATTGCGCCAGGTGCTGCCACTTGAGCCGCTCGCGCAGCACGGCGTAGGTGGTCTCGGCCAGGCTGTGGCGCTCGCGTGAGCCGAGCTCGCGGTGCTGGCGGAAGAAGGCCGAGAGCAGGTTGTCGGCCGGGGCGTCGAACAGCAGGACGCTGCGCAGCAGCTCGGTGGCGAGGTCTAGGAGGGCGCGGGGATGCATCGCGGGATTATCCGTGCAGCGCAGCACGAGCCGTCAGCGTGTCCGCGACGGCCAGGACTTCGCGCCGCGCCTCGGCACGGCCCGGCAGGTGTCAGGCGGGCATGAACCAGCCCTGCGGCTGGCCGTCGAGCTGGGTCACTCGCCCGCCGTCCAGCCGCAGCCGGCCTTCGGCCCACCAGCGCACGGCGCGCGGATAGATCACATGCTCGGCCGCCAGCACCCGGGCGGCCAGGCGCTCGGCCGTGTCACCGGCCAGCACCGGCACGGCGGCCTGGCAGGCGATGGGGCCGTGGTCCAGCTCGGGCGTCACGAAGTGCACCGTGGCACCGGCGAACTGGCAGCCGGCGTCCAGGGCGCGCTGATGCGTCTTCAGCCCGGCGAAGGCCGGCAGCAGCGAGGGGTGGATGTTGATCAGCCGGCCCTCGTAGCGCCGCACGAAGCCTTCACCCAGTATGCGCATGTAGCCCGCCAGCACCACCAGATCGGCACCGGCGCCCTCGCCCACCGCGTCGATGGCGGCGGCGAGCTCGGCGTCGAAGGTGGCCCGGTCGGCGAACTGGCGGTGGTCCAGCGCAACGGTCGGGATGCCTCGCGCGGCCGCCCAGGCCAGGCCTTCGGCGTCCGGTCGGTTCGAGATCACGGCGGCGACCTCGGCGGGCCAGCCCTCGGCAGCACAGGCCTGCACGATGGCCTGCATGTTGGAGCCGCGGCCGGAAATCAGGATGACGATGCGTTTCATGAGGGGCGCGAGTGTAGGCAAGCCCGCCACCTAGAATGAAATCCCAGACGGTCCACACCCAGCCCCCGCCAGCCGCGACGCCGGCGCGCACCCCAAAGATGTCCATCCGAGTCCTCACCGGCATCACCACCACCGGCACCCCGCACCTGGGCAACTATGTCGGCGCCATACGCCCGACGGTGGACGCCAGCCGACAGCCCGGCGTGGAGAGCTTCCTCTTCCTGGCCGATTACCACGCCCTCATCAAGTGCGACGACCCGGCGCGCATCGAGCGCTCGCGCCTGGAGATCGCCGCGTGCTGGATGGCCGCGGGCCTGGACCCCGAACGCGTCACCTTCTACCGCCAGAGCGACATCCCCGAGACGCCCGAGCTGACCTGGCTGCTCACCTGCGTCACCGCCAAGGGCCAG
>JBJOKY010000290.1:0-6148 GCA_046045865.1 Pseudomonadota bacterium
ATCGCCGTCGAGCGCCTGCGCGGGCGCTGAGCCCGGCGCGGCCCGGCCCGCTGCCGCGCCCGGCGCGCAGGTCGCGGCGGCGCTCAGCGAGGCGCCGGTCCGGCCACCACCTGCGGGCGCCAGCGCGCCAGCCACAGGGCGTTGCTGATCACGCTCAGGCTGGACAGCGCCATCGCCGCGCCCGCCACCACCGGGCTGAGCAGGCCCAGCGCCGCCAGCGGGATGCCCACGGCGTTGTAGGCCATGGCCCAGAACAGGTTCTGGCGGATCCGGGCGCGCGTACGGCGCGAGATGTCGATGGCATCGGCCACCCGGCCGGGCTCGCCGCTCAGCAGCGTGATGCCGGCGGCGTTCAGCGCGGCCTCGGTGCCGCCGCCTTCGGGCCGGGCCATGGCGATGCCGACGTCGGCCGCCGCCAGCGCCGGGGCGTCGTTCAGGCCGTCGCCGACCATGGCGACCCGGTGGCCCTGCGCCTGCAGCGCGCGGATCACCGCGGCCTTGTCGGCCGGCAGCACCTCGGCATGCACCTCGAGGATGCCCAGCGCGTCCGCCACGATCCGGGCCGCGGCGCGCTGGTCGCCCGAGATGATCAGGGTCTGCACCCCGGCGGCATGCAGCCTGTGCACCGCCGCCGCCGCGCCGGGCTTGAGTTCGTCGCCGAAGGCGAGCAGGCCCAGCAGGCGTGCCTGAGCGACGCCGGCGGCCACGCTGCCGGCCAACGCTGCGGCTGCTCCCGGCAGCTCGGCCAGCCAGGCCAGCGTCAGGCCACGCGCCTGCAGATCCTGGGCCAGCGCGGCCAGCGCTGCGCAGTCGACGCCGAGCTCGTCCATCCAGCGCGCGCTGCCCAGGCGCAGCTCGCGCCCGTCCACCCGCGCCTGCACGCCGCGGCCCGGCACGGCATGCACCCGCGTGGCCAACGGGGGCGCCGGGATCGGCGGGCCCTCAGGCCGGCCGGCCGAGTGTTGCTGCCAGGCCAGGCGCACGGCACCGGCCAGCGGGTGTTCGCTGCCCGCCTGCAGGGCGGCGGCCAGGGCCAGCACCTGGCCTTCGTCCTGGCCGGGTGCGCCCGCCAGGCTCGCCAGCGCGGGATGGCCGAGCGTGAGCGTGCCGGTCTTGTCGAAGGCGACGCGGTCGACGCCCTGGGCCAGCTCCAGTGCTTCGGCATCCTTGATCAGGATGCCGTGGCGCGCCGCCACGCCGGTGCCCACCATCAGCGCCGCCGGGGTGGCCAGGCCCAGCGCGCAGGGGCAGGCGATCACAAGCACGGCCACGGCGTTCAGGATCGCGGCCGGCCAGTCGCCGCCCGCCACGCCCCAGCCCAGCAGCGTGGCCAGTGCGGTAGCCACCACCACCGGCACGAACACCGCGCTGGCACGGTCGACCAGGCGCTGGATGGGTGGCTTGTCCGCCTGCGCCGACTCCACCAGCGCGACGATGCGCGCCAGCGTGCTCTGCGCGCCCACCGCCGTGGTGCGCACCAGCAGCAGGCCTTCACCGTTGACGGCGCCGCCGGTGACGCGCTCGCCGGCCTCGCGCGCCACCGGCAGGCTCTCGCCGCTCAGCAGGCTCTCGTCCAGGTGGCTGGCACCGTCGACGATGCGGCCGTCCGCCGGCACGCGTTCGCCCGGGCGGACCTGCAGCAGGTCGCCGACCTGCAGCTGCGCCACCGGCCGGTCGACCACGCTGGCGTCGCCCAGCTGCACGTGGGCGATGTCGGGTGCCAGGGCACGCAGGGCATGCAGGGCGGCCAGAGTGCGGCGCTTGGCGCGCGCCTCCAGCCACTTGCCCAGCCGCACCAGGGTGATGACGACCGCGGCGCTCTCGAAGTACAGCGCCGGCATCGCCGCGGCGTGCCCGGTGGCGTGGCCGGCCGCCTCGGCTGGTGCGGCTGCGCCGGCGCTGAACATCGTCCAGGTCGACAGGCCCCAGGCGGCGCTGGTGCCCAGCGCCACCAGCAGGTCCATGTTGCCGCTGCCGGCGCGCAGCGCGTGCCAGCCGGCACGGTAGAACCGTGCGCCCAGCCAGAACTGCACCGGTGTGGCCAGGGCGAGCTGCCAGGCCGGCGCCAGCATGGCGTCCACGCCCAGCGGCGCCAGCAGCATGGGCGCCAGCAGGGGCAGGCTGAGCAGCACGGCCAGCAGCACCAGCGCACCGTCGCCGCCCAGGCGCTGGCGCCAGCGCGCGAGCGGGCCGGTGGCAGCCGCGCGCGTGCCGGCGTCGTCCTGCCCGGCCACGCCGTAGCCGGCGCGCACGATGGCGGCCACCAGCTCGGGCCGGGCGATGCGGCCCTGCAGCACGCGCACGTGCGCGCGCTCGGTCGCCAGGTTGACGTTGACGCCCAGCACGCCGGGCAGCTGGCCGAGCGCGCGCTCGACCCGCCCGACACAGGTGGCGCAGCTCAGGCCGGTGATCGGCAGGTCGAGGTCGAGCCGGGGCACCCCGTAGCCTGCAGCTTCCACCGCCGCGATCAGGCCGGCGGTCGTCAGGCCTGCGCCGGGTGCGGTGCTCACGGCCAGGGTCTCGGCCGCCAGGTTGATCTGCGCGCGTGCCACGCCGTCCAGCCGTGCGACGGCCCTTTCCACCCGCGCGGCACAGCTGGCGCAGGTCATGCCGGAGATCGGCAGGGTCCAGTCCGCGGTGGCGGGTGGCGGAGCAGGGTGGCCGGCCGGGGCCGAGTCGGGCAGGGTGGCGGAGTGCATGATGCTGGCGATGTGACCGGTGGCGTGCAGAGGATAGGCGCTTGCCGGCGCCAGCCGGCACGGCCAGGCTTGTCACGCATCAAGCCCGGGCCGGTCAGCGCTGCGATCATGAGCACCTTCCACCTTCCACCTTCCACCTACCAACACGATCCGAGCCGATCGTCGCCACCATGCTCGAACTCAAGCTGCCCGACATGAGCTGCGGCCACTGCGCCGCCACCGTCCGACGTACCGTGCAGGCGCTGGACGCGCAGGCCGAGGTCGAGGTCGACCTGGCCACCCGCACCGTGCGCATCGACGCCGATGCCGACGAGGCCAGCGTGCGTGCCGCGCTCACCGAACAGGGCTATGCCCCGGCCACATGAGTTGCGCCGGCGTCATCTGTTGTATGGATGCATCGATCAAGGCCCGCAAAACCGCTGCCAGGGCCGGTGCAGCGTAAGTCCCGAGTGTGTTGCCGGGGTGCGGCCCTAGACTCGTAACCAGACGTTCGTCAAATTGTTGCGGAGCCAGCCATGTCCAGCGCCTCGATCCCCTCGGCCACCTTGTCGACCCAGCACATCGACCTGCCGCTGCTCGACCTGACCGAGCTGAGCCTGTGGCAGCGTGTGGTGCGCGACTGGCGCCGTTCGCTCAGCGTGGCCAGCGCGCTGGTGCTGGCGCTGGCGGTGCTGCCCGCCACGCTGTCATCCTGACCCTGCACGAGCAGGCGCGTCCCGCAGGCCTGGCGCGACAGCCGGCCTGACGTGACCACGCTGCGGGCGCCTGTCGCGCCCGCTGCCGCCCGGCCCGAATTCGTCCGCTTTGCGGGCGCTTATCGGCGCCACGTCGCGGCACCCGGCCAGAACAATGTCGACAGGCTCCCTGCATGCCGCAGGGACCTGTCCGCATGGCCGATTCCTCCTCAGACAAGCACCTACCACCGACCGAGAAACGGCTGAGCGACGCGCGCAAGGACGGGCAGGTCGCCCGTTCGCGTGACCTGGGTCATTTCGCCATCCTGGCCGTCGGCCTGCTGCTGATCACTGCCGCCACGCCGCGCCTGGTCGCCTGGCTGCGCGAGGTGCTGGCCACCGGCCTGAGCTTCAACGCCGCCAGCGTGGCCACGCCTGGCTTCATGACCGAACGCCTGGCCACGCTGGTGCTGCCGGCCGTGGCGCTGGCCGTCGGCCTGGGCACGGTGATGGCCGTGGTGGCGCTGGTCGTGGCAGTGGTATCGGGCGGCTGGGTCTTCACCATGAAGGCCATGGCGCCCGATTTCAGCCGCGTCAACCCGCTGGCGGGCCTGGGCCGCATCATTTCCAAGGCCCAGCTGGGCGACATGGCCAAGGCCGTCGTGCTGGCCCTGCTGCTGGGCCTGGTGGGCGCCAACTACCTGCACAGGCACCTGCAGGATTTCGCCCTGGCGCAGGCCATGCCGCTGCCGGCGGCCTTTGCCGCCGTCGGCGAGCACCTGCTGTCGGGCCTGTGGCTGCTGGTGCTGGTGCTGGCGGTGTTCGCGGTGGTGGACGTGCCGCTGCAGCGTTTCATGCATGTCTCCAGGCTCAAGATGAGCCGCGAGGAGATCAAGCAGGAACACAAGCAGCAGGAAGGCAACCCCGAGGTGAAGGGCCAGATCCGGCAGCGCATGCGCGAGATGAGCAGGAAACGCATGCTGGCCGCCGTGCCCAGCGCCGACCTGGTGGTGATGAACCCGACCCACTACGCCGTGGCGCTGAAGTACGACGAGGGCAAGATGGCCGCGCCGCGCATCGTCGCGCTGGGCGCCGACCTGCTGGCCATGCGCATCCGCGACATCGCCAGGGAGGCCAAGGTGCCTGTGCTGCAGTCGCCGCCGCTGGCGCGCGCCCTGTACGCGCACGGCGAGCTCGACCGCGAGATCCCGCTGGCGCTGTACAGCGCCGTGGCCCAGGTGCTGGCCTACGTGTTCCAGCTGCGCGCCGCGGCCAGCGGTCGCGCACCTGCGCCCGGCGCGTTGCCGCCAGTGCCGGTGCCGCCCGAACTCGATCCGAACAATCCGGCCGCGGCGGCTGCAGCGGTCAAGGCCGCCGCAGCCCGTGCCGCGGCCGAACGCGACGACGCGCCCGACCGGCCCGGAGGTGACGCCACATGAACCCCGTGCTTGCCCGCCTGCAGCAGATCTTCAGCAGCGACGGCAACTTCAAGGCGCTGGCCGCGCCGGTGCTGATCGTCATGGTGCTGGCCATGATGGTGCTGCCGCTGCCGGCCTTCGCGCTGGACGTGTTCTTCACCTTCAACATCGCCACCGCGCTGATGGTGATGCTGGTGGCAGCCTACATGATCCGGCCACTGGATTTCGCTGCCTTCCCCACCGTGCTGCTGCTGACCACGCTGCTGCGCCTGTCGCTCAACGTCGCGTCGGCGCGCGTGGTGCTGATGGACGGCCACAACGGCCCGGGTGCCGCCGGCCAGGTGATCGAGGCCTTCGGCCACTTCCTCATCGGCGGCAACTTCGCGGTCGGCCTGATCGTGTTCGCCATCCTGGTGGTGATCAACTTCGTCGTCGTGACCAAGGGCGCCGAGCGCATCGCCGAGGTCGGCGCGCGCTTCACCCTGGACGCCATGCCCGGCAAGCAGATGGCGATCGACGCCGACCTCAACGCCGGTCTGATCGACGAGGCCCAGGCCAAGAAGCGCCGCGCCGAGGTGCAGGACGAGGCCGAGTTCTTCGGCTCCATGGACGGTGCGAGCAAGTTCGTGCGCGGCGATGCCATCGCCGGCATCCTCATCCTGGTGATCAACATCGTCGGCGGCTTCATCATCGGCGTGGTGCAGCACGACCTGTCGGCCGGCGCGGCGGCCAGCAGCTACATCCTGCTGGCGGTGGGCGACGCGCTGGTGGCGCAGATCCCGGCGCTGCTGATCTCGGTGGCCGCGGCCATGGTGGTGTCGCGCGTGGGCAAGAGCGAGGACGTCGGCACCCAGATCCTGGGCCAGATGTTCCGCAACTCGCAGTCGGTCGCCATCGCCGCCACGGTGATCGGCATGCTGGGGCTGATCCCGGGCATGCCGCACGTCGTCTTCCTGCTCATCGCCGCCGGGCTGGGCGCGCTGGCGCGCTGGCTCTACAGGAAGGAACACGCCCCCAGGCCGGTGGAGCGCGAACCCGAGGCGGCCGCGCCCAACCCGAACGCCGAGGCCAGCTGGGACGACCTGCAGCCGGTCGACACCCTGGGCATGGAGGTCGGCTACCGCCTCATCGCCCTGGTGGACAAGGACCGCGGCGGCGACCTGCTCAACCGCATCAAGGGCGTGCGCAAGAAGTTCGCGCAGGAGGTCGGCTTCCTGCCTCCGGCGGTGCACATCCGCGACAACCTCGAGTTGAAGCCCAGCATGTACCGCCTGACGCTGCGCGGTGCCGTGATCGGCGAAGGCGAGGCCTATCCAGGCATGTACATGGCCATCAACCCCGGCCACGTGAACACGCC
>JBJOKY010000291.1:0-6588 GCA_046045865.1 Pseudomonadota bacterium
GATGCGGCGCAGCGCCTGCTCGGCAAAGCGATCGAGCATGAGTACAGCCTGCTGGATCTGCTGCGTCGTCCGGGCATCGGCTTCGATGCCGTCTGCGAAGTGGCGGCGGTGGCGCGACCGAGTGATGCGGTTGTTTCACGTGAAACGCTGCAGGCCCAGCTGGGTGCGACGCTGGCCGATGCAGTGATCGAGCAGGTCGAGATCGCCACCAAATACGCCGGCTACATCGACAAGCAGCGCGAGGAAGTCGAACGCGGCGCGCACTACGAACACCTGAAGCTGCCGGCCGAGCTGGACTACAGCCAGGTCGGCGCGCTCTCGTTCGAGGTGCGCCAGAAGCTCGCCAAGCACCGGCCGGCGACCCTGGGCCAGGCCTCGCGCATCTCGGGCGTGACGCCAGCCGCCATCTCGCTGCTGCTGGTGCACCTGAAGAAGCGCCGCCTCGGCGCCTTCGCGCTGCGCCACGACGAGGCCGCGGCCCAGGCTGCGACGCCCGACATCACCACCGAATCCACCGACACCACCGGCAGCCCCACCATGCCCCTGAGCAATGCGGCCTGATCAGCGCCGCGCGCCATCACGCGCCACGACGTCCACCGACGCAGCAAAACCCGCCGCAAAGCCCGGCGGCAACGGCAAGCCCCGCAACTATGTGCAGGGCAGCACCGCCCAGGCGCTCGGCGCCGAGCAGCTCGCCGAGCTGCGCGTCGACCTGCTGGCCGGCGCCGCCACGCTCGGCATGCCGCTCGACGACCGCGCGGCTGACCGCCTGCTGCAGTACCTGGAACTGCTGCGGCGCTGGAACAGCGTCTACAACCTGACCGCCATCCACCAGCCGCGCGAGGTGCTGGTGCACCATCTGCTGGACAGCCTGGCCGTGGTGGCACCGCTGCTGCACCAGCTCGGCCGCACCACGGCCGGGGCCGCCGCACCCACCGCACCCGCCGCATCCGCCAGCGCCGCAGCCGCCAGCGCGGCCGTGCCCTCTGCCCTGACAGCCACCGTGCGCCTGCTCGACGTCGGCAGCGGCGGCGGTCTGCCCGGCGTGGTGCTGGCCGTCGCCCTGCCCTGGCTGCAGGTGCACTGCGTCGACACGGTCGGCAAGAAGGCCACCTTCATCCGCCAGGCCGCCGCCGAGCTGGGTCTGCCCAATCTGCACAGCCACCACGCGCGTGTGGAGGAGCTGAAGCTGCCGGCCTTCGACGTCGTCACCTCGCGCGCCTTCGCATCGCTGGCCGACTTCGTCTTGCTCACCCGCACCCTGCTCGCGCCGCAGGGCGTGTGGATGGCGATGAAGGGTCAGCACCCGGCCGACGAGATCGCCGCCCTGCCCGCCCACGCCGAGGTGATGCATGTCGAGGCACTCGCCGTGCCAGGCAACCCGGGCGAGCGCTGCATCGTCTGGCTGCACCACGCCGCGATCACCTGACACGACCAGACAACACACGCCCCCATGCTCGGCATCAACGACTACGGCGCCTTCTGTGCCGCCATCCTGATCTTCCTGGCCCTGCCCGGGCCGGGCACCTTCGCCCTGCTCACCGCCACAGGCAAGAGCGGGCTGCGCGGCGGCGCGGCCGCCACGCTCGGGGTCATCCTGGGCGACCAGGTGCTGCTGTGGGCTGCGGCGGCAGGGGTCGCCGCGCTCATGCTGGCCTGGCCCACGCTCTTCCACGCGGTTCAGTACGCCGGCGCGGCCTACCTGGCGTGGATCGGGCTCAAGCTGCTGCGCGCCAGACCAGGTGGCACGCCGGTGGTGGACATGAGCTCGGGCCGCTACCTGCGCCAGGCCTTGCTCATCACCTTGCTCAACCCCAAGGCGATCGTGTTCTACATGGCCTTCTTCCCGCTGTTCATCGATCCGGCCCGGCACCGCGGTGTCATCACCTTCGCGGCCATGGCGGTCACCATCGCCGTCATCACCGCCGTGTACTGCCTGACACTGTGCAGCGTCGCCCAGGCACTGGCGGCGAAGTTGCGCGCACACCGCAGGGTGGCAGTCGCGCTGGAAAGATTGGCGGGGTTTGCCCTCATCGCCTTCAGCATCCGCCTCGTCAGCCAGTAAGCTCGGGCAACTGCGCTAGAACCAATCCATGGCCAAGATTTTCTGCATTGCGAACCAGAAGGGTGGCGTCGGCAAGACGACCACCACGGTCAATCTTGCCGCCGCGCTGGCCGGCCTCGGCCAGCGCGTGCTGGTGGTCGATCTCGACCCCCAGGGCAATGCCACCATGGGCTCGGGCATCGACAAGCGCGACCTCAAGCATTCCATCTACGAGGTGCTCCTGGGCAGCAGCACGGTGCGCGACGCGCGTCTGCACAGCGAGAAGGTCGGCTACGACGTGCTGGGCGCGAACCGTGAACTGGCCGGCGCGGAAATCGAGCTGGTCAGCATGGAGCACCGCGACCGGCGCCTCAAGGGTGCACTGGCCGACGTGGCGGGCGAATACGACTTCGTGCTGATCGACTGTCCGCCCTCGCTGAGCCTGCTCACGCTCAACGGCCTGACCTGCGCCAACGGCGTGATCGTGCCCATGCAGTGCGAGTACTTCGCGCTCGAAGGCCTGTCCGACCTGGTCAACACCGTCAAGCAGGTGCGCGCCAACCTGAACCGCGAGCTGCAGCTCATCGGCCTGCTGCGCGTCATGTTCGACCCGCGCATCACGCTGCAGACCCAGGTGAGTGGTGAGCTCAAGACCCACTTCGGCGACCAGGTGTTCAACACCGTCATCCCGCGCAACGTGCGCCTGGCCGAGGCGCCGAGCTACGGCCTGCCCGGCGTGGTGTTCGACCCGTCGTCCAAGGGGGCGGCCGCCTTCGTCGAGTTCGCGCATGAGATGGTCGCCCGCCTGCACAAGTCCGGCAAGCTGGCGGCGGATGCGTCGCTGATCTGACGCCGCCGCCGGAGGTCGGCCGGCTGCCCCGCTCAGACCGGCGCGAAGCGCCACACCCCGTCGGCATCACGGTGGCGCTGCAGCCGCCCGTCCAGCCACAGGGCGTGCAGATGGGCCAGCGCCTCGCCCATGGCGAAGGTGGTCTGGTGCAGGTCGAGCTCGCGGCGAAACAGCACCGGCAGCACGTCGGCCGCACTGGCGGGCGATTCGGTGCAACGTTGCATCACCTCCGCCAGGCGCTCCACATGGTGGGCGCGCAGCTGCGCGATGCGCCGGTGCGCGCCGCGGAAGGGCCGGCCGTGCGAAGGCAGCACCAGGGTGTCGGCCGGCAGCGCCTCGTAGCGATCGAGCGAGCCCAGGAACAGGGGCAGCGGGTTGCTCTCGGGTTCCACGTCGAACACGCTGACGTTGGTCGAGATGCGCGGCAGCAGCATGTCACCCGAGATCAGCAGGCCCAGCCCGGCGCAGTACAGGCTCATGTGTTCGGGCGCGTGGCCGTAGCCGGCGATGCAGCACCAGGTGTGGCCGCCCACGTCCAGCTGCTGGCCGTCCATCAGGCGGCGGTAACGCGCGGGCAGCTCGGGCACCATGCTGGCGTAGTAGCTGCCGCGTCCGCTCACCTTGGCCAGGGCCTCGGGGTCGCCCAGGCCGTGTTCGGCGTAGAAGGCCGCGGCGGCCGCGCCGGCCTCGGCCACCGGGCGCTCACGCACCGCGCGCGCCAGGCCCCAGTCGGTGGCACTCATCCACACGCGGCACTCGGCACCGCCCGGTGCACCATCGTGGCTCCAGCGCCGCGCGATCCAGGCGGCCAGGCCGATGTGGTCCGGGTGCATGTGGGTCACGATCACGCGCAGCACGGGCAGGCCGTCAAGCTCGTGGGCGAAGATCTGCTCCCAGGCCGCACGCGTGGGTTCGCTGGCGATGCCGCAGTCGACCACCGTCCAGCCGGCACGGCCGTCGATCTCGTCGCGCAGCAGCCACAGGTTGATGTGATCCAGCGCGAAGGGCAGGCCCATGCGCAGCCAGCGCACGCCCGGGGCCAGCGCCACCGTCTTGCCGGTGGCCGGCAGGGCGTCGCCCCAGGGGTAGCTCAGCTCCAGTTCCTGCGCGTTGGCCATGCCGTCTGCCCCAAAGTTAGACTTACGTTTACGTCAACGGAAGTTTAACCATGGCCACTGCCGCCCGCCCCCCAGCGCGCACCACCGCCCCGACGCCGACCCGACCGGCAGACGCGGCCAGCGCCGACGCCGGCAGCCACGACCCGGCACCCCAGCCACCGCGCGTGTACACCATCACCGAGCTGGCGGCGGAGTTCGACGTCACGCCACGGGCCATCCGCTTCTACGAGGACGTCGGCCTGCTCACCCCCGAGCGCGCCGGGCGCAACCGCGTCTACACCCATGCCGACCGCACGCGCCTGAAGCTCACGCTGCGCGGCAAGCGCCTGGGCCTGGCGCTGTCGGAGATCAAGCAGCTGGTCGACATGTACGACACCTCGGCCGACAACACCGCGCAGCTGCAGGCCTTCCTGCTCGTGCTGGCCAACCACCGCCAGCAGCTGGAGCAGCAGCTCGAGGACATCCGCGTCACGCTGGCCGAGATCGAGCAGCACGAGCAGCGCTGCCGCAGCCTGATCGCCGCCGGTGGCCAGCCTGCCGCCGTGGCCAAGCCACGCCGCACCAGCAGCCGCACCACCCCGGCGCGCACCGCCCCCGCCCGCAGCACCAGCTGAACACGCTGCGACCACACCGCAGGCCAGCGTCTGCGGCTTCTCACCCGCCCTTGCGGCCACTATGATGGGCGACGGTTGACGTTTACGTAAACGTCAATGCCCAGTCCAGGAGATCGCGCCCGATGCCCAGCCCGTTCCACACGCCCGCCTACACCGCCGTCGACCCGGATTTCGCCGCACGTGTGCGCGCGTCGTTCGCCCGCCAGGGCGCGATGACGCTGATCGGCGCGCAGGTGCAGCGGGTCGAGGCCGGCCGGGTGCTGATCGCCCTGCCCCACCAGGCCACGGTCAGCCAGCAGCACGGCTTCGTGCACGCCGGCATCGTGGCCACGGCGCTCGACTCGGCCTGCGGCTACGCGGCCGCCACCCTCATGCCGGCCGACGCCGGCGTGCTGACGATCGAGTTCAAGGTCAACCTGCTGGCCCCGGCGCGCGGCCCCTGGATCTGGCTCGACGGCCAGATCACCAAGGCCGGGCGCAGCATCAGCGTGGCCGACGGCCACGCCTACGAAGGCCCCGCACCGACCAGCGTGAACGTCGACGTGCCCGAGCCGCGCAAGCTCATCGCCACCATGACGGCCACGCTCATGACCGTGACCGGCCGCGGCGACGTGCGCCACTGAGTGCGCGCGCCTCAAGACAACTTCCACCCCACCCCGACGAGACCCGGCGCCGCGTGCGCCCACCCAGGAGACCCCCATGAACCTGCCCGGCCTGAACTTCATGCTCGGTGAAGACATCGACGCCCTGCGCGACGCCGTGCGCGCCTTTGCCGACGCCGAGATCGCGCCGCGCGCGGCCGAGATCGACAAGAGCGACCAGTTCCCCATGGACCTGTGGCGCAAGATGGGTGATCTGGGCGTGCTGGGCATCACCGTGCCCGAGGAATATGGCGGCGCCAACATGGGCTACGTCGCCCACATGGTGGCGATGGAGGAAATCTCGCGCGCCAGCGCCAGCGTGGGCCTGTCCTACGGCGCGCACAGCAACCTGTGCGTCAACCAGATCAAGCGCAACGGCACGGATGCCCAGCGCAAGCGTTACCTGCCCAAGCTCATCAGCGGCGAACACGTCGGCGCCCTGGCCATGAGCGAGCCCGGCGCGGGCTCGGACGTCATCAGCATGAAGCTGAAGGCGCAGGACAAGGGCGGCTACTACGTCCTCAACGGCAGCAAGATGTGGATCACCAACGGCCCGGATGCCGACACCCTGGTGGTCTACGCCAAGACCGAGCCGGAGATGGGCGCGCGCGGCGTCACCGCCTTCCTGATCGAGAAGGGCATGAAGGGTTTCTCCATCGCCCAGAAGCTCGACAAGCTGGGCATGCGCGGCAGCCACACCGGCGAGCTGGTGTTCCAGGACGTCGAGGTGCCGGCCGAGAACATCCTGGGCAACCTGAACGGCGGCGCCAAGGTGCTGATGAGCGGGCTGGACTACGAACGCGCCGTGCTGGCCGCCGGCCCCATCGGCATCATGCAGAGCGTGATGGACAACGTCGTGCCCTACATCCACGACGTGATGGACAACGTCGTGCCCTACATCCACGACCGCAAGCAGTTCGGCCAGAGCATCGGCGAGTTCCAGCTCATTCAGGGCAAGGTGGCCGACATGTACACCGTGCTGCAGGCCGCACGCAGCTTCTGCTACACGGTCGGCAAGAACCTCGACCGGCTCGGCTTCGAGCACGTGCGCCAGGTGCGCAAGGACTGCGCCAGCGTCATCCTCTGGTGTGCCGAGAAGGCGACGTGGATGGCTGGCGAAGGCATCCAGATCTTTGGCGGCAACGGCTACATCAACGAGTACCCGCTGGGGCGCCTGTGGCGCGACGCCAAGCTCTACGAGATCGGCGCGGGCACGAGCGAGATCCGCCGCATGCTGATCGGCCGCGAGCTGTTCGCCGAGACGATGTGAGATTGCACACGCGAGCACAGCCGCGCGGCACCCTCGGCCAGGGTGTCGAAG
>JBJOKY010000047.1:0-17443 GCA_046045865.1 Pseudomonadota bacterium
CACATCGCGCTTGCCCACGATGGCCGGGCGCTGGTCCGCCGGCGCGTTGTAGAACAGCTCGCGCAGCTGGGTCTCGACCACGGCGCCCTTTTCCTCGATGACCAGGATCTCCTGCAGGCCTTGGGCGAAGGCGGCCAGACGCGTCGTTTCCAGCGGCCAGCTCAGCCCGACCTTGTACAGGCGCAGGCCGGCCGCGGCCAGCATGGCAGGGGAAATCTCCAGGCGGCGCAGCACCTCCATCAGGTCCAGGTGGGCCTTGCCGCAGGTGACGATGCCGACCCGGGCGGTGGCGCACTTGATCACCTCGCGATCGATGCTGTTCACGCGCGCGAAGGCGGCCACGGCGGCCAGCTTGTCGGCCAGGCGCGACTCGATGCGCAGCGAGGGCAGGTCGGGCCAGCGGTAGTGCAGGCCGTCGGCGGGCGGCTGGTGGCCGGTGGCGGCGGCCACGCCGTCGGCCGCGGCCCATGCGGCGACGCGCTGCCGGATCACATCCACGTCCACCGTGGCCGTGCTTTCCACCACCTCGCTCAGCGCCGCCAGGCCGACCCAGGCGCCGCTGTAGCGCGACAGCGCCCAGCCGTACAGGCCGAACTCGACGATCTCGGCCACGCTGGCCGGCTGCAGCACCGGCATGCTCCAGCCCATGAAGGCGTGGTCGCTCTGGTGCGGCATGGACGACGACACGCAGCCATGGTCGTCGCCCGCCACCACCAGCACGCCGCCGTGCGGCGAGCTGCCGTAGGCGTTGCCGTGCTTGAGCGCATCGCCCGCACGGTCCACCCCCGGGCCCTTGCCGTACCACAGGGCAAACACGCCGTCGACGGTGCGCTCGGGGTCGCTTTCCACGCGCTGGGTGCCCAGCACCTGGGTGGCGGCCAGTTCCTCGTTCACGGCGGGCACGAAACGGATGCCGGCGCTCTTGAACTGCTCGCCAGCCTTCCACACCGCCTGGTCGACCATGCCCAGCGGCGAGCCGCGGTAGCCGCTGATGAAGCCCTGCGTGGCCCAGCCGCGCGCGGCGTCGAGCGACTTCTGCATCAGCGCCAGGCGCAGCAGGGCCTGGGTGCCGCTGAGCATGACGGCGCCATGGTCTGCCCACAGGGCGTCGGCCAGGGCGTAGGCCGGGCGGGCCAGGGGCGGTTCGCGGGGCGGCTCGGCCGAGGGGGTGGCAGCGGTGTCGTGCAGGGTGCTCATGGCGCGGTGGCGCAGGGCGTGCGCAGGCGGAGGGAAACGCCGCAGAGCTTAGGACGGTGCCGGTGGAAAAGGTGACCTCCTTGTCGCGCGCATGGCAGGATGTGGAGCACATCATTCCTGCAACCGGCCATGAACGAGAACGAAATTTCCACGGCACCCGGGCTGGACCGCTACAGCCTGGCCCTGCTGGCCGAACTGCAGCGCGACGCGCGCCAGACCGTCGCCCAGCTGGCCGAGGCGGTGGGCCTGTCGACCACGCCGTGCTGGCGGCGCATCAAGGCCATGGAGGAGGCTGGCGTGATCCGCGGCTACAGCGCCCTGGTCGACCGCGCGAAGGTCGGCCTGGGCCTGGCGGTGGTGGTGGAGGTCAACCTGGTGCAGCACAACGAGGAACTGGTGCGCCAGTTCGAGCAGGCCGTGCTGGCCACGCCGGCCATCGTGCGCTGCCTGTCGACCACCGGGCAGAGCGACTACCTGCTCACCGTGCTGGTGCCCGACATCAAGCGCTACGACGCCTTCCTGCACGACACCCTGTTCAAGCTGCCGGGGGTGACGCGGGTGCAGTCGGCCATCGTGCTGCGCGAGGTCAAGGCCGAGGTGAGGCTGCCCGTTGTCGCCGGGCCGCACGGGCCGGTGGCGGCATGAGGCGCAGCGTCGGCCTGCGCCCGGGCGCGCTGCCGGACCCGGCTGCGCAGGACGCGGCGGCGCGGCCCGGCTCAGCCGCGCCGCGCCGCGGCACGCACCGCCAGCTCGATGCGGCTGCCGGCGTGCAGCTTGTCCATGATGCGGCTGACGTAGTTCTTCACCGTGCCCTCGGCCAGGAACACCGTGGCGGCGATCTGCTTGTTGCTGCGGCCCTGGGCGATCAGGTCGAGGATGCGCGCTTCCTTGTCGGTCAGCGCGTCCTCCATGTCGCCCGCAGCGCCGGCGTGAGGGGCAGCGGCGGCGGGCGCCTGCCCGGCCGGCGCCGGGGTGGCGGGCAGCGCATCGGTGGCGACGCCTGCCGCGGGTGTGCCCGGGCCGGCCTGTCCCGTGGCCGGCTGCCAGTTCGGTGCCGCGCTGGCGAAGGCGCGGAACTGCGCCATCACCTTGCGCGCGATGGCCGGCGACAGGCGCGATTCGCCCCGGTGCACGGCGCGGATCGTCTCCAGCACCTCGGCCTCGGACGCGTCCTTGAGCAGATAGGCCTGCGCACCGGCGCGGATGGCCTCGAACACCAGCTCGTCGTCGTCGTAGGTGCTCAGCACCACGATGCGCGTGGCGGGCAGGCTGGCGGTGATCTCGCGCGTGGCGACCACGCCGCTGGCGCGCGGCATCTGCAGGTCCATCACCACCACGTCGGGGCGCGTCGCCCGGGCCTGGGCGATCGCGTCCAGGCCGTCGGCCGCCTGGCCGACCACCTCGATGCCGGCCTCGCTGGCCAGCATCATGGCCAGGCCGCGGCGGATGAGCGGCTGGTCGTCGACGATGAGCAGGCGCACCGGCGCTGTGGCGGCGTGTGGGGTCGGGTCGCTCATGGGGCAGGCCGGTGGCGGCAGGCGGGTGGACGAGCCCGCATCATGACAGGGCGCGCGGCCGGGCGCGGCGCCCGGCAGGCCGTCGGCCGCCCGGCCGGCCGTGACGCCGGCCATCACGAGGTCACGATCTGGCCGGGCGCCCGGCCCCGCGGCGCCGGCTGTGGCAGGCTGGCGCCATGACCTTCGTGCAAAGACTCGATCCGCGCCTGCATCTGGCCGCGGCGATAGGCTGGGCGGTGGTGGCCGTGGTCACGCTGGCCGCGCTGGTGACGGCCAACCTGGCCGCGGCCCAGGCCGAGCAGCAGGCGCGCGCCGACGCCGAGGGCCTGCTGGCCGAGATCGCCACCCAGGTGCGCGACGCCCTGTCGATGAACCTGGAGCTGCGCCGCTCGCTGCTGCAGGCCACCGCGGCGCAGATCGGTGCCGCAGCCGACCGCAGCCCCGGCGCCATGGGCCGGGTGCTGGACACGGTGCACGCGCAATACCCCGAGTTCGCCCGCCTGGTCATCGTCAACGGCCAGGGTCAGCGGGTGGTCGATACGCGCCACATCCCGGCCACTGGCGACGTGCTGGCCGAGCCCTGGTTCCCGGCCGCCCTGCTGCGTCCGATGGTGAGCGACCTGAACGCGCTGCCGGCGCGCCCGGCAGCGCCGGCTGCCGGGGCGAACGGCGGCGTGGCCCAGCCACCGTCGCCGGTGCCGGCGATGTCGGCGGCGCTGTCGGCGGCCACCACCCGGCCCGCCACGCCGGCTGCGCCGGCCACCACGTCGTCGGGCATGCCTGCCGCGCAGCCTGCGGGCATGCCTGCCGAGCTGGTGCTGCCTGCGCTGCCGACTCCGCCGCGCAGCAGCTCCGGCACGCGCCGGCGCGGCGTCGACATGGCGGTGCCGGTGCGTCTGGCCGAGTCCGGCGGCGTGCTGGCCGCCGAGGTCGACTGGACCTGGCTGGAACGCCAGATCGCCAAGATGCAGGAGGCGCTGCGCACGCACCGCCAGCTCGACCTCATCCTGCTGTCGCGCGACGGCGTGGTGCTGTACGGCCCGCCGCGCTGGCAGGGCGAGCGCCTGGACGCCGGCGACGACGTCGCCGAAGGCGGCGCCTGGGTGGCGGTGCGGCGCACCCAGCTGCGCCTGGCCGACAGCCTGGGTTTCGGCTGGACCGCCATCGTGCGCCAGCGCACCGACCAGGCCCTGGCCAGCGCGCACATGACGCGGCGCAACGTGTTCATCATCGTCTTCGTCGCTGGCCTGCTCTCGGCCGCAGGCGCCATGCTGGTCACGCGCGTGCTCACGCGCCGGCTCACCCGGCTGGCGCACGACGCCGAGGCCGTGCGCCGTGGCGAGCGCCGCAACCTCGCGCTGCCCGAGGGGCGCGACGAGATCGGCCGCATCGGTGCCACGCTGTCCGAGGTGGTCGACCACCTGCAGTCGGAGAAGCAGTCGCTGCAGCTGCTCAACGCCGAGCTCGACCACCGCGTGGCCGAACGCACCGGGCGCATCGAGCGCATGGCCGACGAGGCGCGCCACGCGGCAGTGACGCGCGAACGCCTGCGCCTGGCGCGCGACCTGCACGACACGCTGGCGCATTCGCTCATGGCGCTGCTGACGCAGATCCGCCTGGTGCGCAAGCTGCACCGGCGCATGGATGCCGGCGAGCTGGAGGACGAGCTCGACCGCGCCGAAGGCGTGGCCGCCACCGGCCTGGCCGACGCGCGTGCCGCCATCACCCAGATGCGCGACAACGGCGTGCGCGACACCGGCCTGGGCCCGGCACTGCAGGATCTGGCACGGCGCTTCCGCCAGCGCAGCGGCGTCGAGCTGGTGCTGAGCGAACCCGTGCGCGAGCTTGCGCCGCTGCTGTCCTGGGCCGACGACCGTGCCGAGGCGGTGTTCCGCATCGTCGAGGAGGCGCTGCGCAACGTCGAGCGTCACGCCCAGGCCGGCAGCGTGCAGCTGCGCCTGGCCTGCACCACCTTGCCGGGCGCACCCGCGGGCGTAGCGGCCAGCCTGGTGGGCGCCCAGGCGCTGCAGGCCGGCGTGACGGTGATCGACGATGGCGTGGGCTTCGACACCGCGCTGCAGCGCCCTGGCCACTACGGCCTGCGCGGCATGCACGAGCAGGCGGCGCTGATCTCTGCGCGCCTGGTGGTGGCCAGCCAGCCCGGCCAGGGCACCCGCGTGAGCCTGGACGTGGCGCTCTGAGCAGCCCCCGCCGGGGGGGGCGTGACCATGGGCCTGCCCAGATCGTGACCAGCCGCACTGTGTGGCCGGCCGGCCGCGACCTAGATTGCCGTCTGCCGCACGGGCCTGCACGGCCTGATCCCTGTCCCGCCTGTCCCGCCTGTGCGTCGTGGCGCACTCTCTCGCCACGGCGTGTCATCCCTCTCCCGCAGCAGCTCCGGAACATGAGCAACCCGACCATGCCCCACACCTTCTACCTCACCTGCACCCGCGGCCTGCTGGCCAGCGCCCTGATCGCCACCCTGGGCGCTTGCAGCAGCACGCCGCCGGCCACCCCGGCGCCCGCCGCGCCCGCCCCCGTGGCCGCCGCCCCGACGCCGGCCCCGGCGCCCAGGGCTGCCGCCCCGGCGCCCACGCCGGCGCCGGCCCCGGTCGCCAAGGCCGATACCCGGCCGGCCACCACGCCTGTCGCGCCCGCCACGGCCCTGCCGGCCCACCTGGACCCGAACAGCGACATCGCGCGGCGCCGCAGCGTGTTCTTCGAGTTCGACCAGGCCGCCGCCAAGGCCGATTCGCGCAGCGTGATCGAGCTGCACGGCAAGTACCTGAGCACCAACCCGAAGCTGGCCGTGCGCATCGAGGGCAACGCCGACGAACGCGGCAGCACCGAATACAACCTGGCGCTCGGCCAGCGGCGCGCCGAGTCGGTGCGCCAGGCGCTCAAGCTGCTGGGCGTGGCCGACGGCCAGATGGAGACCTCCAGCTGGGGCGAGGAGCGCCCCCAGGCCGCTGGCCACGACGAGGCCGCCTGGGCGCAGAACCGCCGTGCCGACCTGCAATACCCCGCGAAGTGAGCTGGCCCGCGCCTTCTGACATCCCGCGGTCCGGTCAGGCGCCCGCCTGACCATCCGTCCACCTCCGGCCAGGCCGGCGTCGCTCGAGCAGCGGCGCCGGCCTGTGCCGTTTTCCGGTGCTGTTTTCCTGTGCCGCATGGCCGTGCCGGAGCGGGCCGGTCGGCACGCAGGGCGCCCGCTTGAGCCGATCCGTCTTGCGGGCGATCAACTCTCGCGGCGCGCCTGCGTGATACGCTGAAAACCGGTATCAGGTCGTTCGACCACCCGCATATTCCATCCGCCAGGCGACCGGCCGGGAAAGCAGCGCAATGACAGTTCTATCGGCCTGGTGGCATACCGTGGGTCTGCAACACAGGCTGCAGATACTGATACAGGCATTTCTCGTCGTGATATTGCTGGGGGTGCAGCACTGGTTGTCCGAGCGGCTCGAGCACCAGGCGCTGAATGCCGCACGCGAGCGCACCCATGCGATCGCGGACGGCGTGAACAACGGCCTGAATACCCTCATGGACATCAAGCTCGATGGCAAGGACGTCATCAGCGACGCTGCCAGCCGGGCCCTGTTCATCCAGCGCCTGGGGGTTTCCGACAAACTCCTGGAATTGCGCGTGGTGCGCGCCAAGGGCACCAACGACGAATATGGCGAGGGCCTGCCGCAGGAGCAGCCGGTCGATGAAATCGACCGCCGCGTGCTGGCCGACGGCAAGCCGGCATTCCACATGGGCGAGCATGGCGACGATCCGAAAACCGGCTCCGGCACCCTGCGCGCGGTATTGCCCTCGATCGCCTACAAGGAGTATCGGGATTCGAAATGCCTGCGCTGCCACGGCGTCGACGCCGGCACGGTGCTGGGCCTGGTGAGCGTGACGGTCGATATCCGGGACGACCTGGCCGCGATCCGGCAGATCAACACCTGGCTGTGGCTCGGGCAAGGCGTGCTGCAGGTGCTGCTGTACCTGGTCATCGGCCTGGTCGTGCGCCGGGCGCTCAGGCCGCTGGGTGCCGAGCCCGCGGCGGTGACCGCGCTGGCCCAGGGCGTGGCCCAGGGCGACCTGAGCCGGCCCATCGCGCTCGCGCCGGACGACGAGCACAGCATGATGGCCCAGCTCAGGACCATGCAGGCCAGCCTGGGCCGGGTGGTCGGCCAGGTGCGCCGCGCCTCGGACGGCGTGGCCACCGCCAGCACGGAGATCGCCCAGGGCAACGGCGACCTGTCTGCCCGCACCGAGCACCAGGCCAGCACGCTGGAGCAGACCGCCGCGGCCATGGAGCAGCTCAACGGCACGGTGAGCGAGAACGCCGGGCGTGCCCGCGAGGCCAGCCAGCTGGCCCAGCACGCATCCACCGTGGCCAGCCAGGCCGGTGCCGTGGTGGGCGAGGTGGTGCAGACCATGCAGGGCATCAACGACGCCTCGCACCGCATCGCCGAGATCATCGGCGTGATCGACGGCATCGCCTTCCAGACCAACATCCTGGCCCTGAACGCAGCGGTCGAGGCCGCACGTGCGGGCGAGCAGGGCCGCGGCTTCGCGGTCGTGGCCGCCGAGGTGCGCAGCCTGGCGCAGCGCAGCGCCGAGGCCGCGCGCGAGATCAAGGGCCTGATCGGCACCAGCGTCGAGCGGGTCGAGCAGGGCACCCGGCTGGTCGACCAGGCCGGGCGCACCATGAACGAGGTGGTGGCCAGCATCGCCACGGTCACGCGCATCGTGGCCGAGATCAGCGTGGCCAGCCAGGAGCAGAGCACCGGGTTGTCGCAGGTGGTCGAGGCCATCTCGCAGATGGACGGCGTGACGCAGCAGAACGCGGCCCTGGTCGAGCAGATGGCCGCCGCCGCCACCAGCCTGGAAAGCCAGGCGCGCGAGCTGGTGCGCACCGTGGCCTTCTTCAAGGTCGACCCGTCCCAGGCCGGCCCGGGTGGCGCCGCCGGCCTGGCCGGCTGAGGCGGCTGCGGCAGGGCGGGCAGGGCGGCACCGCGCCGGCGTGTTCGTGGCGGGCTGCCGCCGGCAGCCCGCTGGGCGATGATGTCGACCATGAACATGCTGCCGGCCCTGGCCATCCTCGTCCTCACCCTGGTCGCGGCGCTGGTCGCGTTCACCTGGCGCACGGCGCGCCGGGTCGAGCGGCTGCTGCCGCCCGTCGGGCGTTTCGTCGACGTGCCGGGCGCACGCCTGCACGTGGTCGAGCAGGGCGCCGGCCCGGCGCTACTGATGATCCACGGCCTGGGCGGGCAGTCGGGCCACTACCGCGCCGGCGTGCTGGAGCGCCTGGCGGGCGAGTTCCGCTGCGTCGTGGTCGACCGGCCGGGCTCGGGCTATTCGCGCCGCGCCACCGGCACCCCGGCCACGCTGGAGGCCCAGGCCGACGCGCTGGCCGCCCTGATCGAGCGCCTGCAGCTCGGCCGCCCGGTGGTGGTGGGCCACTCGCTGGGCGGCGCGCTGGCGCTCATGCTGGCGCTGCGCCACCCCGGCCAGGTCGCCGGGCTGGCGCTGCTGGCACCGCTCAGCCAGGTGCCGCGCACGGTGTCGCCGGTGTTCCAGGGCCTGCTGGTGCGGCGCGCCTGGCTGCGCAGCCTGATCGGCTGGACCCTGGCCACGCCGCTCGTGATCCTGAAGGGCCGCCCCATGATGGCGCTGATCTTCGGCCCCGAGGCCGTGCCGGCCGACTACGGCACGCGTGGTGGCGGGCTCATGAACCTGCGGCCCAGCCAGTTCGTCTCGGCCTCGCAGGACATCAATGCCCTGCCGGTCAGCCTGCCTGCGCTGCAGCGCCGCTACGGCGAGCTGGCGCTGCCGCTGGCGGTGCTCTACGGCCGCGGCGACCGCATCCTCGAGCCCGCGGCCCAGGGCCAGGCCCTGGTCGAGCAGGTGCCTGGCGCCGTGCTGGAGCTGGTCGAGGGTGGCCACATGCTGCCGGTGACCCAACCGGCCATCTCGGCCGAGTTCATCCGCGCCGCGGCGCGGCGTGCACTGGCCGCCACGGCGCGCTGACCATGGCGGCGACAGGCCGGCCGGCCCGTGCCGCGCCGGGTGCTGGTGATCGGCGCCGGCATCACCGGCCTGGCGAGCGCCCAGGGTGCGAGCGGCCAGAACGGTGCGCAGCTGAGCTATGCCTACGTCGCGCCACTGGCCAGCCCGGCCACCCTGCGCGCACTGCCCGCGCTGCTGCTGGATGGCCTGCGCGGCCCGCACGGCGCGGCGCTGCGCCTGCGCCCCGGCCTGTGGCCGGCGCTGGGCGAGCTCAGCCGCCCGCGGGTCGACGCCTGGCGCGCCAGCCTGGGCGATGCCGCCCATGACATAACCTACGCCGGCAACGGCAAGCTGGTGCAGCTGCGCGATGTGGCGGGCTGGCAGGCTGCCTGTTCTTCCACATCGGCACCGGCGGCACGGCCGGCACCTACTACCCGGTGGGCGGCATGATCGCCAACGCGGTGTCGCAGCCGGGCCGGATCGTTGCCACCGCCCAGGCCAGCAACGGCTCGGTCGCCAACGTCAGCGGCGTGGCCGGCGGCGCGATGGAATCGGGCTTCAGCCAGGCCGACGTGGCCACCTGGGCCTACAAGGGCACCGGCCTGTACGAAGGCAAGCCCAATGTGCCGGGCCTGCGCCTGATCGCCAACCTGTATGGCCGGGCCGTGGTTTCCCGGCCTGCTCAAGCATGCGGGCGCGAGCTGGAGCCAGCTCGTCAACCACCAGTACCTCACCATCCCGGCCATGATCCGCGTGGGCTACCGGCGCGAGTTCGCCGCCGCGGTGGAGGCCGCCTCGTACTTCTTCGGCGTGTTGGTGGCCGCAGGTGTTGCGACGGCATGAACACGGGCGGCGAGCTGTTTAGGCCACCGCCGTGTCAGGTGCTCGACGCGCTCAGACCCGTTCGAGGAAACTCGCCGCGGCGAAGCCGTCGACCTGGCCGTCGCCTTCCAGGTCCACGCGCGCCCAGCCGTCGGACACCGATGTCACGAACACGACCTGCCCGCTGCGCAGGCTGCCCAGCACGTCGAACTGCGTGCCCGGCCCGCCGCGCAGGCGCAGGCCGCTGCGCGCCAGCACGCGGTAGCGCTCGCCCACCGGCACGCTGGGCGGCATGGCCAGCCGCCCGTGGTCGAGCTTGAAGGCACCGAAGTCCGGGCGCGCCGGGTTGGTGTCGTTGAAGTCCACGCCGATGCCGCAGATCGTGGTGTCGGGTGGCAGCTGCGCCAGGTGGTAGTCGCCCGCAGCCAGCGCCTCGCGCGTGCCGCGGAAGCCGCGCGACATCGACAGCCAGGTCAGCGAGGTCAGCCCCTGGCCTGCGAGTGTCTTGCCGACGAGGCCGGAGCCGTAGACCCCGATGCGGTACTCGGGTTGCCCGCCGCTTTCCTCCTCGAACGCACGCTTGACGCCTTCGAAGTACGGCGCGATGTTGCTGGCGATCTCGCCCGGCGAGGCGTCGAAGTCGACCGAGAAATAGATGGCCGAACCGGCTGGCTGATCGATGCTGTCCTGCGCGTAGCGGTAGGCCCGGTGGCCGGCGGCCTTGCCCTTGGCGGCGCTGAAATCGATCACCTGGGTCTGGCGCTGCTGGAACACGACCGCCAGCTGGATGCCGCGGCTGGCCAGCAGCTGGGCTTCGGCCAGTTCCAGGCACTTGTCCGGGAAGGTCGCCGAGTTGCTGAAGTTGTAGTACCGGATCACCGTGCCGACACCCTGGGACAGCAGGCAGTCGATCTTCGATGAGGTCTTGAAGGGCGTGTCGATGATCTTCACGGTGTCTCCTCCTGGGCTGGCTTGCCGGCGCCATCGTAGCGGCGCTCGGCGCCGGCATGTCAGCCCGCCTTCCCGCATCGGCATGACGCAGGCAGGCCGGCCCGCAGGCGTGCTCAGCACACGCTGCAGGCCTGCAGCGCCGTGCTGGCCTGCTGGCGCGCCTGCTCGACCAGGTAGTCCATGAAAACGCGCGTGCGCTGGGGCATGAACTTGCGGCTGGGCAGGGCGGCGTAGACCGTCAGCCGCCCGGTGATCCAGGGCGGCAGCACGCGGGCGAGCTGGCCGATCGCCAGGTAGGGCGCGACCAGGTCGGCGGCGATGGAGGTGATGCCCGCGCCGTCCAGCGCCGCACGCAGCAGGGTGTCGGTGTGGTTGGCCCACAGCACCGGGGTCACCGGCAGGGCCAGCGTGCCGGCCGCGTCGCCTTCCGGGCCCTCGGCACCGGGGGCGTCCTCGCGCCACAAGCGCCACAGGCGCGGGCGCCCGCTGGTGGCGTCCTTCAGGCGCAGGCAGTCGTGCTGCAGCAGGTCTTCGGGCGCCAGCGGCTGGCCGCGCCGCTGCAGGTACAGCGGCGAGGCCACCAGCACCGCACGCGCCTCGATCACCGGGCGCACCACGGCGTCGGCGTCCAGGCTGGCGGTGCTGCCCAGCAAGGTGATGTCGTAGTCCTCGACCGAGAGGTCGCGCGGCGCGTCGACCTCCACGTCCAGCACGATCCTGGGGTAACGCGCCCGGAAGCCCGCCAGCAGCGGCGCCACCACATAGGTGGCCAGCACCGGCGGCGCGTGCAGGCGCAGCGTGCCGGCCAGCTCGTGGGTGTGCGAGCTGGTGGCGGCGTGGGCCTCGTCGATGTCCTGCAGGATGTGGCGCACCCGCGCCAGGTAGGTCTCGCCCGCCTCGGTGAGCGACAGGCGGCGCGTGGTGCGGTGCAGCAGGCGCGCCCCCAGGTGCTCCTCCAGGTCGGCGACCAGGCGGGTCACGACCGCGGGCGACAGGTCGAGGTCGCGCGCGGCGGCGGCAAAGCCGCCTTCGTCGACCACACGCTGGAACACGCGCATCGAGAGCAATCGGTCCATGGGGCAGCTTCGCAGGGATTCAAGCCCTGCATTGTTGCTGATGCAGCAATGGATCGACGACGGTTTGGTTGTTTTTCATTGTCTAACGCAACTCTACAGTTCACCCCATCGACGAACGACACCCCACACCGGGGTTCGCCGAAGGGGTCAGAAGCCTGATCGAAGTGACCAGACAGCCACCCCACCACCTTCAGCAAGGACTTCATCATGAACCGCACCCAAGTCTCCGCCCTCGTCCTGACCCTGGCCGCCCTGGCCACCGGCAGTGCCTACGCTGCCGACGCCGACATCGCCAGCGCCCGCCAGCAAGGCGAACTGCTCGCTGCCGGTGAACTGGGCGTGTTGCTCAAGCAGGCCCAGCCGGCGCTGTATGCCCAGGCCGCCGTGGCCAGCCGCAGCCGCGACGCCGTGGTGGCCGAACTGGTCGCTGCGCGTCGCAGCGGCACGCTGATCCTGGCCGGCGAGCAGGGTGAGCCCCAGGCCGCCGCCCAGGCCGCGCCCGCCGCACAGGCCGCCGCCGTGCCGGCCAGGACCCGCGCCCAGGTGCGCGCCGAGGTGCAGGAAGCGCGCCGCAACGGCGAGCTGATCGCCGACGGCGAAGTGGGCCTGCCGCTCAAGGACCTGTACCCCAGCCGTTATCGCCGCGCGATCTGATACCGGCGCCGGCCGTGCCGGCCTGCTTCGTCGCCGCCACGGGCCGCCTCGTCAGCACGGGGCGGCCTTTCGTCGTGTGCGGCGGCGCGGCGAGCGGCGAGCGGCTAGGCTCGCGGCCATGGAACTTCCCCTGGACGCGCCCCTGGACGCCCCCCTGCCGGTCGAGATCGCCGGCCGTGGCCACGGCTGGTTCACGGCCTACCGGCGCTACCCCGTGTTCAGCAGGCCCTGGATCCGCGGCCGGCTGCGCCTGACCGGCACGGTGCTGGGTTTCATCGCCGTGCTGGTCGGCGGCGTGTTGCTCGACAGCCCGCCCGAAGAACGTCCCTGGGGCGCCACGCTGCAGGTGGCGCTGCAGTTGCTGCTGCCGGCGCTGCTGGTGCCCTGGCTGGGCGGGCGCGTGCGCCGGCGCGGCTGGCCGCCAGAGCGCGAATGGCGGGCACTGCTGGCGCTGGTGCTGGTCGAGGTCGCGCTGTTCGCGGTCGTCCACCAGTTCGCGGCCGAACCCTTGAAGCAGTGGGTGGCCGAACGCACCGGCGCGCTCAACGCCGATGGCAGCCGCAAGCGCGTGATGCTGGCGGTGGGCGTGAGCGTGATCAGCCCGCGCGGCGCACCCACGGCCTGGGCTGCGCCGGCAGCCTCCGGCGCCGGCGCGCCGGGCGCCTCGGGTGCCGGTGGCCAGGCCGATGCCGCTGGCCAGGGCCGGTCGGATGTGGCGGCAGCGACCGACATGCCGCCCACGCCGGCCGAGGACCTGCTCGGCCTGCTGATGTGGAGCCTGGCGGCCTTCTGGCTCGGCGGCGGCCTGGCGCTGTGGGGCTGGCGACGTGAACGTGCCGGCCTGCTGGACCTGCAGCGCGAGCGTGAACTGCAGCGTGCCCAGGCCGAACGGCGCGAGGCCGAGATGCGGCTGTCGGTGCTGGCCGCGCAGGTCGAGCCCCACTTCCTGTTCAACACCCTGGCCGGCGTGCGCGCCGCCATCGTGAGCGACCCGGCCCGCGCCAGCGAGATGGTCGACCACCTGGTCGACTACCTGCGTGCCACCATCCCGCGCCTGCGCAGCGACGGCTCGGCGCTGGCCACGCTGGGTGGCCAGCTCGACATCGTGCGCGCCTACCTCGGCCTGATGGCCACGCGCATGCGCCGGCTGCAGTTCAGCGTGGACGCGCCGGCCGGGCTGCTCGACCACCCCTGCCCGGCGTGGATGCTGATCTCGCTGGTGGAGAACGCTGTCAAGCACGGCGTCGAACCCAAGGTCGGCCCGGTGCGCATCGAGGTCAGCGCCCGCCGCAGCGAGGCCGGGCAGCTGGAGATCTGCGTGGCCGACGACGGCGTGGGCTTCGGCGCCGCGCCGGCGGCCTGGGGCAGCGGCCTGGGCCTGGCCAATATCCGCGAACGCCTGGCCAGCCTGCACGGCGGGCACGCCGCGCTGGTGCTCAGGCAACGGCCCGGCGGCGGCACGCTGGCCATCATCGGCCTGCCGCTGGAAGATCAGGCCCCCTCCGCCTCCGCCTCCGCCTCCGCCGCCACGCCGGCTGCCGACCCGGCCATGCGCTGACATCAGGCGGCCTTCGCCACCCCAGCCCCTGCCACCATGCTGCCCAACGACCGTGGCGCGCCCGCGCCCACTGCCCTGATCGCCGACGACGAGGATCTGCCGCGCGACGAACTGCGCCGCATGCTGGCCATGCACTGGCCGGCGCTGCAGGTGGTGGCCGAGTGCGAGCACGGCCCGGCGGCGCTGCAGGCGCTGGCGGCGCTGCAGCCCGACGTGGCCTTCCTGGACATCCGCATGCCCGGCCTGAGCGGGCTGGAGGTGGCACGTGCCGCTGCCGGGCGCTGCCATGTCGTCTTCACCACCGCCTACGACAGCCATGCGGTCGCGGCCTACGATGCCGGTGCGCTCGACTACCTGCTCAAGCCCGTCGCCGCCGAACGCCTGGCCCAGGCCGTGCTGCGCCTGCAGGATCGCCTGGCCAGCCGTCAGGCCGCGCCCGGGCTGGACGAGCTGCTGCGCCGCCTGGCCACCGCGCGGGTGCTGCCGCCCGCACCGGGCGCTGCGGCGCCACTACCACCACTACCACCACCACCACCACTGCCGCCACCGCTGCGCTGGGTCAGCGCCAGCGTGGGCGATACCATCAAGCTGTTCCCGATCGACGAGATCCTGTTCTTCCAGAGCGACGAGAAATACACCCGCGTGGTCAGCGCCGGCGACGAGGCCCATGTACGCAAGCCGCTCAAGGAATTCATCGACGCGCTCGACCCCGAGCAGTTCTGGCAGGTGCACCGCGGCACCGTGGTGCGCGCCAGCGCCATCGCACGCGCGCAGCGCGACGAGCTGGGCCACATCACCCTGCAGCTGCGCGGGCACGTCGAGAAGCTCGCGGTGAGCCAGGCCTACGCCTGGCGCTTCAGGCCGATGTGAGCGCCAGGTTCTCGGCCAGGTCGAAGGCCAGGCCGTGGCGCAGTGCACCCTTGGCCGGATTCAGGGTCTCGATGCCGAAGGTGGCGAACAAGGCCCGCAGCACGGCCAGGCCGCCGCCGATGACGATGGCGCGGTCGTGCTCCAGTCCGGCCAGCTGCAGACGGTCGGCCCGGCCGGCCTGCAGGCAGGCATGCAAGCACCAGTCCAGCGCGGCGCGAGTGATGACGCCGTCCAGGCTCACGCCGTTGCTGCGCAGGATGTTGGACACCGCCGAGGCCGAGCCCGACGAGCCCAGCGCCTGCTGCCACAGCGCACGCGCAAAGGTCAGCCGCCCGGGCGCGAAGGCTGCCGCCGCCTGACGCTCGGCGGCGGCGAAGGCCTGCGCAGTGAACTCGCCCTGCGGGAAGAACTGGCGCGACACGCTCACGCTGCCCACCCCGTAGCTGGCCGCGGCCTGTGCGTGGGCACCGCGGCCCAGGATGAGCTCGGTCGAGCGCCCGCCGATGTCGACCACCAGGCGCGGCTGGTCGCCCGGCTGCAGCTGGGCCACGCCCTTGTAGATCAGGCGCGCCTCTTCCTCGCCGCTGATCACCTCGATCGGGTAGCCCAGCGCCTGCTCGGCCGCGCGCAGGAACTGCTCGCGGTTGGCCGCCTCGCGCAGCGTCTGGGTGGCCACGGCGCGCACACGTTCGGCCGGAAAGCCGTCCAGACGGTCGGCGAAACGTGCCAGGCAGGCCAGGCCGTGGTCGACCGCCGTGCCGCGCAGGTGGCGGTCCGGGCCCAGGCAGCCACCCAGACGCACGGTCTCCTTCAGGTAGTCGATGCGGCGGTAGCGGCCCTCGCTGCAGCGCGACAGCTCCAGCCTGAAGCTGTTGGAGCCCAGGTCGATCGCCGCCAGTTCGCCTTGCCAGCCGCTGCTGTGTCCGTGCCGCAGCGGTGCCGCGAGGGTGTGGGTGTCCGGTGTGTCGAGCATGGTGGTGGGCAGGCGACAGCGCGGGCGGCGGGCCCGGGCAGGATCGACGCACGCAGGGCGCCAGGAACGGGGAAGGGGCAATCTTGCCGCACGCCGCCCTGCTTGGGGCGGCGCGCTGCATGATTCTCACTTCAAGCACGCCCGGACCGGCGCGCCGGCCACTGCAAGCCTTGAGCTGGCGCGACTTCGCACCGCGTCGCCGGCCTGTCACCCCCGATCCGCACGGGTGTGGCGTGCACCCGTCACGTCGCCGGCGTGGCCGGCGCGCAACCGGCGCCCGCCCGGGGACGCGGCCGCGCGGCCGCCCGTCGTGCCGGTGGCGCTCCCGTGGTGCGGCCCACCTACACTGCCGCGCCGGTCTCGCGCCGTGCCACCATCTTCCCTCCACCTGCCCGCCTGGCCAGACCACGCGGGCCCAGCCAGCAGAAAGCGGATACGCCATGGGCGCGCAATGGAAAGCCAAGCACAAGGACCTCGCCGCCAATGCCAAGGGCCGCTTGTTCGGCAAGCTGGCCAAGGACATCATGATCGCGGCGCGCCACGGCGCCGACCCGGCCGGCAATGCCCGCCTGCGCCTGGTGATGGAGCAGGCGCGCAAGGTCTCCATGCCCAAGGACACGCTGGACCGCGCGATCAGGAAGGGCGCCGGCCTGAGCGGTGAGGCGGTGCACTTCGAGCACGCCATCTACGAAGGCTTCGCCCCGCACCGTGTGCCGGTGATGGTCGAGTGCCTGACCGACAACGTCAACCGTGCCGCCTCGGACATGCGCGTGCTGTTCCGCAAGGGCCAGCTCGGCACCTCGGGCTCGGTGTCGTGGGACTTCGAACACGTCGGCATGGTCGAGGCCGAACCCGTCGGCCGGGACGCCGACGCCGAACTCGCCGCGATCGAGGCCGGCGCGCAGGACTTCGAACCGGTCGACGAGGACGGCGTGGCGCTGTTCATCACCGCGCCGGCCGATCTGGATGTCGTCACCCGCGCGCTGCCGGCGCAGGGCTTCAACGTGCTGTCGGCGCGGCTGGGCTACCGCCCGAAGAACCCGGTCGCGCCGGCCAGCCTGAGCGCCGAGCAGCTGGAGGAGGTGGAAAGCTTCCTCGCCGCGCTGGACGCCAACGACGACGTGCAGAAGGTCTACGCCGGCCTGGGCGGCTGAGCTACCACCATGGGCCTGGTCGCGCTGCCGGGCTGGCTGGCCCGGCTGATGCCCGCGGTGGTGCCACGCCTGATGCCAGGCGGGGCGGCGACCGTCCTGGCGGGTGCGCTGGCGCTCGCCGCCCCGGCGCGCGCGGCGTCGCCGCCGGTCGAACCTGACCCGGTCGAGCCGTCCTACCAGCGCGTGCTGGGCACGCGCGGCTGGCGGGGCTTTGTCGCGCAGCTCGTGCATCTGCACCTGCGCCCGGTCGACGAGACGGCGTTGCAGGCGGCCTGCCGGCGCGCCCTGGCCGGGTCGATGACCGGTGCGACGCACGGTGCGTCGGCCGGGGCGAGCGCCGCAGCGGGCAGCGCTGCGCCGGCCGACGCCGTCGTCCGGGGCGAGGTCGAGCAGCTCGGCCTGTGCGTGGCCGCGGCGCTGCGCGCGCACGACCCGGCGGCGACCTGGCAGAGTCCGGCCGAGCGCCAGGAGCAGATGCAGCTGGCGCGCCGCGGCCTGGTGGGCGTCGGACTGGAACTGCGCCTGCCGGCCGCCGGCGCCGCCGGCGTCGAGATCGTCAGCGTCATCGCCGGCGGGCCGGCGGAGCGCGGCGGGCTGCGCAGCGGCGACCTGGTCGTGGCGATCGATGGCGAGCCGCTGGGCGCCGCCAGCCTGGCCGAGGCGGTGCGCCG
>JBJOKY010000292.1:0-6102 GCA_046045865.1 Pseudomonadota bacterium
GTGTCAACGTCAACAACGGCATGGCCGACCTGTACAGCAAGATCGCCAACCTGCCCCAGAGCAAACAGGACGAAATCAAGCGCGACCTGCACGCCTGCCACGAGCACCGCCCCGAGCTGGCCATGGTCGATTCCGCCAAGGGCATCACCAACTTCCATTCCCCCAACGACGTGATCGTGGACGCTTCCATGCCTGCCATGATCCGCAACGGCGGCAAGATGTGGGATGCCAACGGCCGCCTGAAGGACGTCAAGGCCGTGATGCCCGAGTCCACCTTCGCCCGCATCTACCAGGAGATGATCAACTTCTGCAAATGGCACGGCGCCTTCGACCCCAAGACCATGGGCACCGTGCCCAACGTCGGTCTCATGGCCCAGCAGGCCGAAGAGTACGGTTCGCACGACAAGACCTTTGAAATCTCGGAGGACGGCGTGGCCAACATCACCGACATCAACACCGGCGAGGTGCTGATGAGCCAGGACGTGGAAGAGGGCGACATCTGGCGCATGTGCCAGTGCAAGGACGCCGCCATCCGCGACTGGGTCAAGCTGGCCGTCAACCGCGCGCGCAACTCCGGCATGCCGGTGGTGTTCTGGCTCGATGCCTACCGTCCGCACGAGGCCCAGCTGATCACCAAGGTCAAGATGTACCTGCACGAGCACAACACGCAGGGCCTGGACATCCAGATCATGAGCCAGGTGCGCGCCATGCGCTATACGCTCGAGCGCGTCGTGCGCGGCCTGGACACCATCAGCGCCACCGGCAACATCCTGCGCGACTACCTGACCGACCTGTTCCCCATCATGGAACTGGGCACCTCGGCCAAGATGCTGTCCATCGTGCCGCTGATGGCCGGCGGCGGCATGTATGAAACCGGTGCAGGCGGCTCGGCGCCCAAGCATGTGCAGCAGCTGGTGGAGGAAAACCACCTGCGCTGGGATTCGCTGGGCGAGTTCCTGGCCCTGGCGGTGAGCTTCGAGGACCTGGGCATCAAGACACGCAACGAGAAGGCCAAGATCCTGGCCCGCACGCTCGATGCCGCCACCGGCAAGCTGCTGGACAACAACAAGGGCCCGAGCCCCAAGACCGGCCAGCTCGACAACCGCGGCAGCCAGTTCTACCTGACCCTGTACTGGGCCCAGGAGCTGGCGGCCCAGAACGAGGATGCCGAACTGCAGGCCCGTTTCGCCCCGCTGGCGCAGGCCCTGGCTGCCAACGAGCAGACCATCGTCGCCGAACTGGCCGCCGTGCAGGGCAAGCCGGTCGACATCGGTGGCTACTACCTGCCGGATGCCGCCAAGCTCACCGCCGTGATGCGCCCCAGCGCCACGTTCAACGCGGTGCTGGCCGGCTGACGCCGCCGCATGCCCGGTCAGCCGGGCATGCGGCTCAGGCGGCAGCCCGGCCGCCGACCACCAGGGGCGCACGCCACCCCCGCGCCGACGTCTTCAGCCCGTGCTGCCTGTGGTCAGCGGCTGGAACACGCCCAGGCCGGTCTCGCGCGGCTGAGGTCGCACCAGACCCTCGCGCCATTCGCGCACGTTCGAGAAGACGACCGAACACCCCGTGCAGCGGTAGCGTCCGGTCGCGCGCATGGCGCCTTGATCATCGCGCGCGATCACCTGGCGATAACTCGTGGCGCGACAGTGATGGCATCTGTGCATGGAAGGTGTCTGGATCATGTGTCCGGCATTTGTACAGTGCGGCGGATGTCCGGGCAAGCGCACTGTCGCACGACCGCAAGGCCGCTTGCGTTTGTTGCCAGATTAGTCACATCGGGCACGAAAAATTCAGTTCCGGATGCCTCGGCCCTGTGGTGGCTGACAATCAGCGGCCTCGCCGCCCGGGCGATCTGTCCGATCCGATGATATGGATACGTGGAATTCGTGGCATTCGTGGAATTCGACAAGCTCCAGTCCAGCCCCGCCTACAAGCTCCTGAGCGGCGACCTGCGTCGGCGCATCGTCAGCGGCGAGCTGGGGCAGGGGGCTGCGCTGCCCTCCGAGGCCGAGATCGCCCAGCGCTACGGCGTGCACCGTTCGACCGTGCGCGAAGGCCTGCGCCAGCTGGAGCAGGAGGGCCTGCTGCGCCGCGGCGGCAAGAAGCTGCTGGTGTCCATGCCGCACCACAGCGACCTGGCCAACACGGCCGAACGCGCCCTGCGCATGCGCCAGGTCAGTTTCCTCGACGTGTGGCAGGTCGCCTCGGCGCTCGAGCCGCTGTGCGCCGCCCTGGCCGCCGTGCGCATCGGCGACGCTGAGCTCGATCAGCTCGCCGGCCGCCTGGCGGCACTCGAGGCTGCGGTCGGTGCCGGCGCGTCACCGGTCGATGCCGACATCGACTTCCTCGCCGGCGTTGCCGCGGCCGCGCACAACCAGGCCCTGCAGCTGGCGCGCGGCCCCATCAGCCGGCTCATGCACGCCGGCTACGCCGCCATCGCGCCGGCGCTGCCGCAGTCCGGTGCCCGGCTGGTCGACAGCCACCGTCAGCTGCTGGCCGCTCTGCGCCAGCACGACGCGGCCGCTGCCGAGGCCGCCATGCGCAAGCACCTGGCCGACTACCGCCGTGGCTGCGAAGTCGCGGGCATGGACATGAGCCTGCCCATACCGACCGGCGACTGAACGAAGGGGCGCGCTGCGCGCACCGTTCTGCCGTCTGGTGTGCACGGGTCGTCACGGGTATGTCCTGACCGTGTGGTGCTTGTCTGTGCACGAATTTCGGTCGGACAATCAGACTGAAATAGTCGTTTTGCCACCGGAGACCTCATGCGCCTGACCCGCCGCCCCCTGCTTGCCACCGCCGCGATCGTCATGGCGGGCCTGTTCGCTCCCCTGGCCAGCGTGGCCCAGCAAGGCGGCGGCGCCACCGCGGTTGGCAGCAACGGCAGCACTGCGCGCATCCTGGTGGGATTTCCGGCCGGCGGTTCGTTCGATGCGCTGGCGCGCATCCTGGCCGAGAAGATGAAGGACGAGCTCAAGCGCCCCGTCATCGTCGAGAACCGTCCCGGTGCCGGCGGCCGGGTGGCCGTGGACGTGCTCAAGACCGCGGCGCCCGACGGCAGCACCGTCATGCTAGGTCCGGACGCGCTGGTCGCCCTGTACCCCTACACCATGCGCAAGCTGGCCTACGACCCGCAGCGCGACCTGGTGCCCGTGGGCACGGTCACCGAATTCCCGTTCGCCCTGGCCGCCGGCAGCGAGCCGCCCGTCAAGACCCTGGCCGAGTACATCGCCTGGGCGCGCAAGAACCCCGGGAAGGCCAACTTCGGCATCCCGGCCCGCGGCGCGCCGCACCACTTCTTCGGCATGGTGCTGGGCCAGGCGGTGGGCGTGAGGATGGAAGACGTGCCCTTCCAGGGCAGCGCGCCCGGCATCCTGGCCCTCATCGGCGGGCAGGTCAGCGCGGTGATCGACGTCATGAGCAGCCTGACCGAGCAGCACAAGGCCGGCAAGCTGCGCGTGCTCGCCGTGTCGTCGCCGCAGCGCGCGCCGCAGCTGCCCGACGTGCCGACCTTCGCCGAACAGGGCTTTCCCGCCATCACCGGCATGGGCTTCAACGGCCTGTACGCGCCCGCCGGCACGCCGCCCGCCCAGGTGAGCGCCTGGAACCAGGCCCTGGCCAGGGTGCTGGCCCTGCCCGACGTGCGCGCGCGCCTGTCCACCATGGGTTTCATGCCAGTGGGCGCCGCGCCCGAGGAACTGGCCCAGCGCGGCGCGGCCGCCGCCCGGCGCTGGGAGCCCGTGATCAAGGCGTCGGGCTTCGTGGCGGATTGAGCCCCGCCGGGCCGGGCCGCGCGGGCGCTCGGCCCGACCGCCGAGCACCGCTCACAGCGGCAGCAGTTCGCGTCCGGCAGCGGCCAGCACGCCACCCGTCAGGCCGTCGAGCAAGGCAGTTGCCGCACGGGCGTGCTGCCAGTACAGCGGCACGTCGAGCGCGCTGCCCGGCACCAGTTCGACCAGCGCGCCGTCGCGCAGGTGCGGCGCGACGAGCACCTGCGGCTGCAGGCCCCAGCCCATGCCGGCCAGGGCGGCAACGACAAAGGCCTGCGGTGACGGCAGCGTGTGGCGCGGCAGCTCCACATGGCGGTGGCACAGGCGGCGCACCCAGCGTGCCTGCAGGTCGTCCTTGCTGTTGAACACCAGGCTGGGTGCCAGCCCCAGGCTGCCTGCGCCCACGCCATGCGTGAAATGGCGCGTCACGAACGCCGGGCTGGCCACCGCCAGGTAACGCATCGCGCCCAGCGGCCGGCTGTTGCAGCCGGCGGCGGGCCGGGCCGTGCCCGTCACGGCGGCGAGCACCGCGCCGCTGCGCAGCCAGTCGCCGGTGTGGTCCTGGTCATCCACCGCCAGGTCGACCAGCACGGGCGCATCGGCCGCATAGGCGGCCAGGGCCGGCGCGAACCAGGTGGCCAGGCTGTCGGCATTCACCGCGATAGGCAGGGCCACGCGGGTCAGGCCTTCGGGCGCCAGCGCCGGCAGCGCGCCTTGCAGTTCCTGCTCCAGCAGCCGCACGTGATCGACGTGCTGGCACAGGCGCCGGCCGGTGTCGGTGGCGCGGCAGGGCTGGGCGCGCACGACCAGCGCGCAGCCCACGCGCTCCTCCAGCAGCCGCACCCGCTGCGACACCGCCGAGGGCGTCACGTGCAGCGCGAGCGCCGCGCGTTCGAAGCTGCCCGCGCGGATGACGGCGGCCAGGGCAGACAGAGCGGCGTAGTCCAGCATCGGATCAGTTCTTCTTCATCGGCCTTAGAAACTTCAGTTTGTCTGCATCGATCCGGGCTGGCAAGCTCGGCCCCCATGAACATCACCGACACCATGACGCAGGCCGTTCCGGTGGCCATGCAGGGCCTCGCCCTGGGACTGGGCCTCATCGTCGCCATCGGCGCGCAGAACGCCTTCGTGCTGCGCCAGGGCCTGCGCCGCGAGCATGTCGGCAGCGTCGTGCTCTTCTGCGCCGTGGCCGACGCCGTGCTCATCGCCGCCGGTGTGCTGGGCATGGCCCGCGCGCTGGGCGACAGCCCCGGCCTGGCGCGTGCGCTGGCGCTGGCTGGCGCGGCCTTCCTGGCGGTGTACGGCTGGCAGGCGCTGCGCCGCGCGCGCCGGCCGCAGCAGCTGCAGGCATCAGCGGGCGGCGCCGGCCTGCGCCAGGGCGCCGTGCTGGCGCAGGCGGCGGCCTTCACGCTGCTCAACCCGCATGTCTATCTGGACACGGTGCTGCTCGTCGGCAGCATCGGCGCCCAGCAGCCGCCGGCGCTGCAGGGCTGGTTTGTCGCGGGCGCCAGCAGCGCCAGCCTGTGCTGGTTCGGCCTGCTCGGCTACGGGGCACGCTGGCTGGCGCCCTGGTTCGCCCGGCCGCGCGCCTGGCAGGTGCTGGACGGCCTGATCGGCCTGACCATGGCCGTGCTCTGCGCGCTGCTGGTGCGCCACGCCCTGGCCGGCCTGTGAACCCGTCTTGAACGCCCCGCGCAGGAACGCGACCCATGTACATCCACCCGCAGCACCAGTTCACCGACCGGGCGGCCCTGCAGTCGCTGATGGCAGCCCACCCGCTGGGCGCCTGGGTCTGTGCCGGCCCGGCCGGGCTGGTCGCCAACCACTTACCCTTTCTGCTGGAACGCAGCCTGGGCCCGCACGGCACGCTGATCGGACATGTCTCGCGCGCCAACCCGGTCTGGCGCGGGCTCGGCCCGGCCATGCCGTCGCTGGTGATGTTCCGCGGGCCGCAGGCCTACATCACGCCGGGCTGGTACCCCGGCCATGCCGGGCACGGCCACGTCGTGCCGACCTGGAACTATGTCGTGGCCCATGCACACGGCGTGGCGCGCGCCGTCCATGACCGCGACTGGCTGCTGGCCATGCTGCACCGCCTCACCGACGTGCACGAGGCCGGCCGGCCCGCGCCCTGGCGCGTGGGTGACGCGCCGGCCGACTACATCGACCAACTGATGCGCGCCATCGTCGGCATCGAGATCCCCATCGATCGCCTGGAGGGCAAGCTCAAGGCCAGCCAGGACGAGGCCCTGGCCGACCGGCTCGGCACCGTGCAGGGGCTGCGCGCGCAGCCCGGCGACGAGGCGGCGCACATGGCCGATCTGGTCATGAC
>JBJOKY010000048.1:0-23362 GCA_046045865.1 Pseudomonadota bacterium
GCCGCGCAGCGCCTGACGCGCGAGGACATGCAGCGCTGGGCGAAGATCCTGGGCAAGCAGGGCTGGCTGGGCTGGGGCTGGCCGAAGGAATTCGGCGGACCGGGCTGGAATGCCGTGCAGCGCCACCTGTTCGAGGAAGAGTGCGCCCTGGCCGGCGCGCCGCGCGTCGTGCCCTTCGGCCCGGTGATGGTGGCGCCCGTGATCATGGCCTTCGGCAACCGCGCCCAGCAGGAACGCTTCCTGCCCGGCATCGCCAGCGGTGAGGTCTGGTGGAGCCAGGGCTACAGCGAGCCGGGCTCGGGCTCCGACCTGGCCAGCGTGAAGACGCGCGCCGAACGCAAGGGCGACTACTACCTGGTGAATGGCCAGAAGACCTGGACGACGCTGGGCCAGTACGGCGAGTGGATCTTCTGCCTGGTGCGCACGTCCACCGAGGGCAAGCCGCAGACCGGCATCAGCTTCCTGCTGATCGACATGAAGAGCCCGGGGGTGTCGGTGCGCCCCATCATCACGCTCGATGGTGAACACGAGGTCAACGAGGTGTTCTTCGACAACGTCGAGGTGCCGGCCGACCAGCTCATCGGCCAGGAGAACCAGGGCTGGACCTATGCCAAGTACCTGCTGCGCATCGCCAGGCTCGAAGGCGTGTGGGACGACCCGCGTTTCCGCGACCAGATCGCCCTGCTGGAGGTCGACCTCGTGGCGCTGGAGATGATGGTGCTGCGCGTGCTGTCGGCCGAACGCGGCGGCAAGAAGGCGCTGGACGTGGCCGGCCTGCTCAAGATTCGCGGCAGCGAGATCCAGCAGCGCTACACCGAACTCATGATGCTGGCCGCCGGCCCCTACAGCCTGCCCTACATCCAGGAGGCCATGGAGGCCGGCTGGCAGGGCGACCCGGCCCTGGGCGGCGGCAACGGCCTGTGGCCGGGCGGCGCCGGGCACTGCGCGCCGCTGGCGCCGGTGTACTTCAACTTCCGCAAGACCTCGATCTACGGCGGCAGCAACGAGGTGCAGCGCAACATCGTCGCGCAGACGGTGCTCGGCTGAAGCAGACAGGAGACTGGACATGGATTTCGACTTCACCGACGACCAGAACGCCCTGCGCGACGCCGTGCGCCGCTGGGCCGACAAGGACTATTCGTTCGAGCGCCGCCGCAGCGTCGTCAAGACCGGCGGCGCCAGCCGCGAGGTCTGGGCCGAGCTCGCCGGCCTGGGCCTGACCGCCCTGGTCGTGCCCGAGGCCCAGGGCGGCCTGGGCATGGGCGCGGTCGAGGCCATGGTGGTGATGGAGGAACTCGGCCGCGCCATCGTGACCGAGCCCTACGCCGCCGTGTGCCTGATGGCACCAGCGGTGCTGGCGCAGGCCGTGCCCTCACCCGCCGTGGCGCGCTGGCAGCAGGGCATCGCCGACGGCAGCGAGCGTGTGGCCCTGGCGCTGCAGGAACGCCCGGCGCGTTACCACCTGGACAAGGTCGCCACCACCGCCACCCGCGCCGGCAGCGACTGGGCCATCACCGGCAGCAAGAGCCTGGTGCCCGCCGGCACCGAGCTGGGCGCCTACATCGTGCCGGCCACCGTGGCGGGTGAAGGTATCGGCCTGTACCTGGTGCAGTCGCACCAGGCCGGCGTGAAGTCGCGCGGCTACAGCCTGCAGGACGGCTCGGCCGCCGCCGAGCTGCACCTGGACGGTGCCAGCGCCAGCGAGCTCATCCCCGCCGGCCAGGGCCTGGCGGTGCTGGAACTGGCGCAGGACGTGGGCATCGCCGCCCTGTGCGCCGAAGCCGTCGGCGCGATGGACCGGCTGATGGAGCTGACGGCCGAATACATGAACACGCGCAGGCAGTTCGGCGTGCCCATCGCCAGCTTCCAGGCCCTGCGCCACCGCATGGCCGACATGAAGATGCAGCAGGAGCTGGCACGCTCGATGAGCTACTACGCCACGCTCAAGCTGGGCGAGCCGGCGCCGCAGCGCCGCCGCGCGCTGTCGCAGGCCAAGGTCCAGCTGGGCCAGAGCCTGCGCTTTGTCGGCCAGCAGGCGGTGCAGCTGCACGGCGGCATCGGCGTGACCGACGAATACGTCGGCAGCCACTACTTCAAGCGCCTGACCTGCATCGAGCTCAGCCTGGGCGACACCCTGCACCACCTGGGCATCGTCAGCGCCACCATGGGCGACACGGCCGGCGTGTTCGCCTGAACGCACCTGGGCCGGGCAACGCTGCGGCCGGCACGCCACGGGCCGGTGCCGGCCTGACGCAGCCCGCTACGATGCGGGCCCCATGACGCAGCATCCCGATCCAGCCCGGCAGGAACCAGCCACGTACCGCGCCGTCCGTGGCGCGCTCCACCCCGGCGCACTCACCGACGTGGCCGGCCTGGCCGTCGGCCACCACACCGACACGCGCCGCCCGACCGGCTGCACCGTGGTGCTGTGCCCGCCCGGCACGGTGGCCGGCGTGGACGTGCGCGGCGCCGCGCCCGGCACGCGCGAAACCGACCTGCTCCACCCCCTGGCCACGCTGGAGATCGTGCACGCCCTGCTGCTGAGCGGCGGCAGCGCCTACGGCCTGGCGGCGGCCGACGGCGTGATGCGCTGGCTGGAGGAGCACGGCCAGGGCGTGGCGGTCGGCCCGGCGCGCGTGCCCATCGTGCCGGCCGCCGTGCTGTTCGACCTGTGGGTGGGCGACGGCGGCATCCGCCCCGACGCCGCGGCCGGCTACGCCGCCTGTGCGGCAGCCTCCACCTCGGCGCCGCAGCAGGGCAACGTCGGCGCCGGCATGGGCGCGAGCGTCGGCAAGCTGTTCGGCCCGACGCGCGCCATGAAGGGCGGCATCGGCACGGCATCGCTCGAGGTCGGCGCCATCACGGTGGCGGCGCTGGTCGCCGTCAACGCCGTGGGCGACGTGATCGACCCGGCCGCGGGCGGGCGCGTGCTCGCCGGCGCACTGGACGACACCGGCCGGGCGCCGCTGGACAGCGTGGCCGCCCTGTGCGCCGGCAAGCTACCCGCGCACCTGCTGGACGGCATGTCCACCACCATAGGCATCGTCGCCACCGACGCGGCGCTCACCAAGGCGCAGGCCGGCAAGCTTGCCGCCATGGCGCACGACGGCCTGGCACGCAGCATCAACCCGGTGCACACGCCCTGGGACGGCGACACCCTGTTCGCCCTGGCCACCGGCGCCAGCGGCCTGCCCGGCCAGCTCACCGTGCTGGGCGCGCTGGCCGCCGAGGTGACGGCGCGCGCCGTGCTGAATGCCATACGCGCCGCGCGCGGGCTGGCCGATCCGCGGCTGCTCTCGGCCCATGATCTCGGCCTCGCCTGAGCGGCGTCGGCCGGTGCCGCCGCCGCCACCTCCTTCCACCCCGCGGACCACAACGATGCATCCACAAGGAGCCCACCCATGATCTCCCGCCGCCCCTTCCTGATCCGCTGGCTGGCCGGCCTGGCCGTCGGCTCGGCCGCACTGACGGGCAGCGCCCTCAGTACCGCAGCCAGCACGGCCGCCGGCACCCCCGCCAGCGCACCCGCCGCGGCCAGCAGCCCGGCCGGCACCGCCAGCAAGGCGCTGCCACCCATCATCTTCGTGCACGGCAACGGCGACACCGCCGCCCTGTGGTCGACCACGATCTGGCGTTTCGAGAGCAACGGCTGGCCGCGCGATCGACTGTTCGCGCTCGACCTGCCCTACCCGCAGGCGCGCGACGAAGACGGCAAGGAGCAGGTCGGCCGCAGCTCCACCACCGAGCAGCGCGACTACCTGGCCGCGCAGATCGACCGCGTGCTGGCCGCCACCGGCGCCAGGCAGGTGGTGCTGATGGGCAACTCGCGCGGCGGCTTGACGATCCGCAACGTCATCGCCAACGCGGGTGCGGCGGCCAAGGTGTCGCACGCCATCCTGGGTGGCACACCGAATCACGGCGTGTGGGCCTTGCCCAAGTTCCGCCCGGGCAACGAGTTCAACGGCGCCGGGCCCTTCCTGTCCGGCCTGAACACGCTCAAGGGGCCGGACGGCCACCCGCTGCCCGAAGGGGCCGACGCCAGCCTGGGCGTGGAAGTCACGCCCGGCCCGAAGTGGCTGACCATCCGCTCGGACAACAACGACAAGTACGCCCAGCCCGACGGCACCTGGATAGGCGCCAAGGACATGAAGACCCAGGTCACCGCCGACGGCCCGGCGCTCAAGGGCGCCGAGAACGTCGTGCTGCCCGGGCGCGACCACCGCGAGACCTCCTACCACCAGGAAGCCTTTGCGGTCGCCTACCGCTTCATCACCGGGCAGGCGCCGACGGTCGACATCACGCCCGAGGCGACCGTGACGCTGGACGGCCAGGTCACCGGCGTGCTCGGCACCGGCCCGACCAACCTGCCCGTGGCCGGCGCCAAGGTCGAGGTGTACGCCGTCGACCCGGCCACCGGCCAGCGCCGCGGCGGCCCGCTGGTCGACAAGACCGTGGGCGACGACGGCCGCTGGGGCCCGCTGGTGACCGACTCGCGCACCGCGCTCGAGTTCGTGCTCAAGGTGCCCAGCCCGGTGTTCGCCACCACGCACATCTACCGCTCGCCCTTCGCACGCTCGTCGTCGGTGGTGCACCTGCGCGCCGAACGCATCCTGTCGATCGAATCGACCGCGACCTCCATCGTCAGCCTGGCGCGCCCGCGCGGCTACCTGGGCCTGCCGCGCGACACCATCGTGTTCGACGGCAGGAACCCGCCCCCCGGCCTGCAGCCCGGCGTGGCCGGTGCCAGCCTCACCAAGCTGCTGCTGCGCGACACCAACCGCAGCGTCACGGCCGACTACCGTTCGGGCGCCATCAGCGAACAGATCGCCGGCTGGGCCTGGCCGGCGGCGGACAAGCACGTCAGCGTGCTCGAACTGCACCATTGACGCCAAGAAGCAACGAGAAACGACCCATGGCCACCCGCAACAGCACCAAGCCGCCCCGGCCCCTGCCGCTCGACGAGATCCTGTTCAGCCAGGGCTTCGGCAGCCGGCGCGAATGCCTCGGCCTGCTGCGCGCCGGGCGTGTCGCCGTGGCCGGTGCGACGGTCGACGACGACGCGGCGCTGTTCGACCCGACCGGGCTGGTGATGTGCGTCGACGGCGTGCACTGGCCGGTGCGTCAGCGCGCCCTGGTGCTGCTGCACAAGCCGGCCGGCTACGAGTGCTCGCAAAAGCCCCGGCACCACCCCAGCGTGATGAGCCTGCTGCCCGTGCCGCTGCGCCAGCGCGGCGTGCAGCCGGTCGGCCGGCTCGACGAGGAGACCACCGGCCTGCTGCTGCTCACCGACGACGGCCCGCTCATCCACAAGCTCACCCACCCCAAGCGCCACGTGCCCAAGCTCTACCGCGCTACCACGGCCCGGCCGATCGAGCCCGGGCAGATCACGAAGCTGCTGGCCGGCGTGGTGCTGCGCGACGACCCGGCGCCCGTGCGTGCCGTGGCCTGCGAGCGCCTGGGCGAGACCGAGCTGAGCCTGACCCTGGCCGAAGGCAGGTACCACCAGGCCCGGCGCATGGTGGCCGCGGTGGGCAATCATGTCGAGCACCTGACGCGCGTGGCCTTCGGCAGCCTGGCGCTGCCGGCCGACCTGCCCGAAGGCCAGTGGCGCTGGATCACGCCCGAGGAAGAGGCCGCACTGGTTGATCCGCCGCTGGCGGACAAGCCAGCCTGACGCAGGCCGCGCCCCACGCGTCAGACCGGCGAGCCCGGGTGATGCCGGGGCGGCGGCCGAGACTCGGGGCCCAGGCCGGACGCCGGGGCCAGGCGTAGGACGAGGCCTGGGGCTAGGGCTGGATGCTCATGAGCCGGCCGCCGCCGATCAGCCTGAGCCCGTCGCTGGACAGGCGCATCGCGGCGGACGGGCCGTCGACCAGCGCCGTATCCGCCAGATCGAACCATTCCTGCCCGAGCGGACCCGACGCCCCGTAGACCCGCAGGTTGTAGAAATGGAAGTGGATGAACAACTTGCCGTAGGGGTCGAACTCGACGTCCACAGGCCCCGATCCGACCGGCGACACGTTGGCCGGCCAGGTGAAGTCGGGCAGGCCGGCGGTCCACTGCAGGCCGGAGCCGTCGAACACGGCTTTGCGCACGAAACTGTCGGTGAAATAGGCCACGAGCACCTGGGAGCCGTCGGCATTGGTCGCAAGGTCCTGCAGGCCCGCCTCGTTCACCCCCTGGGTCGACGCCACCGCCTTGCCGTACAGGTTGCCCACGGAATTGGCGCGCAGCTCGACGCGGGTGGTGGACAGGATGCCACTGAGGCCCGCTTCGGCAGCGTAGGCGACGCTGCCGTCCCGACTGACGGCAAGACGCGTGAACTCGCGACTGGACGCGCCGAACAGCTCGCCGACGAGTTCACCGCTGTCGGCCTTGAAGACCGCCACCATGTTGCGCGATACAGCGCCGACAGGCACGTTGACATTGGTCAGCAGCAGGGCCGGCTGGCCGTGGATGCGCGCGAAATACAGGCGGGCGGACTTGAGCGCATCGCCCTGCAACAGCAGCTGTGGCAGACCGTAGCGGCCCGCGACCGCCAGGGTGTCGAGGTTGACGACGACCACGGTGTTGTCGCTGTGGTTCAGCGCGTACAGGCGGCTGCCGTCGTCGCTGGTCACCAGGGCGCCGAACTCCGCTCCCGGCACGTTCAGGGTTGCGGCACGCGCGCCCGTGTGCACATGGTTGGCAGCGATGGTCGATGCGGCGCTCGCATAGTGCAGCGGACGGAAGGGGTCGACGGCGTTTGCGATATCGGCGATGCCGGCGATCGGATTGACCAGCGGCGCCGCGTAGCTGTCGGCCGCCGCCACCGAACTCAGGTACAGGCCGACGCGCACCGTCTCGGTCCGGCTGATGGCCGGGTTGTCTGCCGTGACGGTGACCGTCGCTTCATGCAAGCCGGCGGCCAGGCCGGCGGGACGGGCCGTCAGCTGCAGGGTGCCACCGCTCGCACCCGACCCGGTCACGCTCAGCCAGCCGGCATTCGCAACGGCCTTCCAGCCCGCTGCGGTGCTGCCCGTGTCCCGCACGATCAGGGCACGTGACAGCTGCGAGCCGCCGGGCGTGACCGCGAAGGCGACGCCGTGGTCGGACAGGCGCAGCACGGGTGGGGGCGTCGGCGGCCTGACGGTGTAGGTCACGGGGACCGATTTCGGGCTGCCGGCGACAGGCCGCGCGCACAGGTCGTCGTAGCAGGCGTTCACGGTGACGGTGTCGCGATAGGTGCCGGGCGCCAGGTCGATGGTCTCGCGCGGCGTCACGCTGACCTGTCCGCTCACTGCACCGGTGAAGGCGAAGCGCGCGGCGAGCAGGCCGCGGTTGGTGTAGGCGATCGTGACGATGACAGGGTCGGTGGCGTTGGTGATCGAGCCGGTGAGGACCTTCGGCGCGACCGACTGGCCCTCCTCGCCCTCGAAGCTCAGCTCGGCCTGGTCTAGCGACAGGCCGCCAGCCGGCGCCGTCGGCGGCGTGATACACGACACCGACACGTTGGTGATGTCGGCCGTGCCGGCAACGCCCTGGCCGTTGGCAACGCTGCAGGTCTGCGCCGGGCTGGTCGGCTGCGCGACCACGGCGACGTCGTAGTTGCTGCCCGTCGTCAGGCTGCCGGGGAAGACGAAGGTCGAACTGCCGACCGCTGCCGCGAGATCCTGCCCGGCATTGCGCAGGACCAGGCCGCTGCCCTGGAGATTGCTCAGGGTGCCGCCCAGCCGCACGACATCGGCGGCCGGCGGCGTAGGCGTCGTGCAGTTCACGAGCACGTTGCCGACGTTGGCACGCGCCACGCCGGTGGCGTTGTCGATCGAGCACAGCTGGCCGACCGGATTGGACTTGACCGTCACCTGGTAGGCCGCACCTGCCGCCACGGTGGCCGCAAAGGCGAAGCCTCGAGCCACATCGATGGCCAGGTCGTCGCCGCCATTGAGCTGGAGCACCAGGCCGGGGCCGGCAACACCACTGGCCGTGCCCCTGATCGAATACGGTACCGTGCCGTTGTCGGTGCCACCACCGGCACCACCACCAGCACTGCCGCCGCCGCCACAGGCGCTCACGAGCAGGACCAGACCGAGCAACAACGCAGCCCGCGCAGGGGCGCCATCTAGAAACAACATCAAAGCAGGTATCCCGGGCCAGGTTGTCAAGGTTACCGGGGCCTGCGTCGCGACGGGTCCGTCGGCGCACGCCCAGGCGTGGTGATATTTGCTTACAAGTAGCGATCGTATCCGCAGTCGTCTGGCGGCGCCGTGCCCCCCCAGATGGACGGGTCAGGCCGGACCGGGAAGAGTTCGACACAATGCGCCGCCACCAGCGGGAGCTGGTGGTGACATTCACCCCCGCGCACATCCGCCCACCTGGCAGCACCTCGACACGATCGCCCGCCCGCCCACCATCACGATGAGCATGCAACCCATCCTGCCTGCGGCCGCCCTGGAACGTGCATTGCAGCTGCTGCACACTGGCCGCAGGACCGGCCTGGGCACCGGCCTCGGCATCAGCCCGCCGCGCCGCCTGCTCGGGCTGGTCGGCCCGCCCGGCGCAGGCAAGTCGACCGTGGCCGAGGCGCTGCTGGCGGCGCTGGAACGCAGCCACCCCGGTGCGGCCCAGGTCGTGCCCATGGACGGCTACCACCTCGCCCAGGCCGAGCTGGAGCGCCTGGGCCGCGCCGCACGCAAGGGCGCGCCCGACACCTTCGACGCCGCCGGCTACGCCGCGCTGCTGGCGCGCATCCGCGTCGGCGGCCCGGCCACCATCTACGCGCCCGAGTTCCGCCGCGCCATCGAGGAGCCGATCGCCAACGCCGTGCCGGTGCACCCCGGCACGCGCCTGGTCATCACCGAAGGCAACTACCTGCTCATGGGCGACCCGGGCGACGGAGGCTGGGGCGAGGTGCGCGGCCTGCTCGACGAGGTGTGGTATGTCGACGTCGACCCGGCCCTGCGCCTGGCCCGGCTGATCGCCCGACACGAGCGCCACGGGCGCAGCCCCGAAACCGCCCGCGCGTGGGTGCAGCACACCGACGAGCCCAACGCGCGCGCCATCGAGGCCACGCGCGCGCTCGCCCACTGGCATCTGCCCTGGGGCTGAGGAGCGCAGGCACAGGGCCTGCACGGGCCGGCACCGATAATCCCGCCCCATGCAGATCTTTCGCGGTCTCCACCACCCCGGCATCGCGCCGGCCTGTGCGCTGACCATCGGCAACTTCGACGGCGTGCACCGTGGCCACCAGGCCATGCTGGCGCTGCTCATCAACGAGGCACGCCACCGCGGCCTGCCCAGCTGCGTGCTCAGCTTCGAGCCGCACCCGCGTGACTTCTTCGCCGCGCTGACGGGCAAGCCCGAGCTGGCGCCGCGCCGCATCGCCAGCCTGCGCGACAAGCTGCAGGAACTGGAACGCTGCGGCGTCGACCAGGTCGTGGTGCTGCGTTTCGACCAGGCGCTGGCCTCGCTGGCACCGCAGGACTTCATCCACCGGGTGCTGCACCAGGGCCTGGGCGCGCGCTACGTGCTGGTGGGCGACGACTTCCGCTTCGGCGCCAGGCGTGCGGGCGACTACGCCTTGCTCGACGAGGCCGGTGCGCGCCTGGGCATCGACGTGGCGCGCATGCTCAGCTACGAGGTGCACGGGTTGCGCGTGTCGAGCTCGGCGGTGCGCGAGGCGCTGGCGCGCGGCGACATGGAGGCCGCCGCGACCCTGCTCGGGCGGCCCTACAGCATCAGCGGCCACGTGCTGCACGGGCGCAAGCTGGGCCGCCAGCTGGGTGCCAGCGTGCCAGGCGCGGGCGACGGTTTCCGCACCCTGAACCTGCGCTTCGCCCACGCCCGGCCGGCCGCCAGCGGCATCTACGCGGTGCTGGTGCACGGCCTGGCCAGCCGCGCCGAAGGTCGGCTCGCCGATGCCCCCGCCCCTGGCGTGGCCAGCCTGGGCGTGCGCCCCACGGTGGAAGACGCTGGCCGGGTGCTGCTGGAGACCCATGTGTTCGACTGGCCGGCCCACCTGGGTCGCGAGGGGGGCTACGGTAAACTGCTGCGCGTGGAACTGCTGCACAAACTACGCGATGAAGCCCGCTATGACGGGCTGGACGCCTTGACGCAAGCCATCGCGCAAGACCTCGGCAACGCGCGCAGCTGGTTCGCCGGCCGTGCGGCCAGCCACTCGGCCGAACGCCGCCAGACCACGCGCGACCGAATTCAGCCGCAGCGCTGAGCCTCGCGCGTGCCGGCGCAGCACCTGCTTGACGTGCTGCCCCGACCGAAGCGACTCGACGCTGCCTGCCCATCCTCCTTGCCCCCTCCACGCTCCCTTGTATCCGTGACGCACGTCGCGCCCTGCCCGGGCCGGCCAGCGCATAGCGCGAGCTGCCTGCCGCGCCCGCCCTCGACGTGACGGCCACCAGCGCAGGGCACACGCACCACGCGACAGCGCACCGATCTTCGACATCCACCAGCGAGAGCGCGACCCGGCGTCGCGCAGCGGCCATGAACGACACGACTACTGCACCCACCCCCACGGCGGCCAGCGGCGGCTACCGCGCCACGCTCAACATGCCGGACACGCCCTTCGCCATGCGCGGCGACCTGCCCAAGCGCGAGCCGGCCTGGGTCAAGGCCTGGGACGACGCGGGCCTGTATCAGCGCCTGCGCGACGCCCGCCACGGCGCGCCGCTGTTCGTGCTGCACGACGGCCCGCCGTACGCCAACGGCAAGCTGCACATCGGCCATGCGCTGAACAAGGTGCTCAAGGACATGATCGTCAAGGCGCGCCAGCTGGCGGGCTTCGACGCCCAGTACATCCCCGGCTGGGACTGCCACGGCCTGCCGATCGAGAACGCCATCGAGAAGCTGCACGGGCGCCACCTGTCACGCGATGACATGCAGGCCAAGTCGCGCGCCTACGCCACCGAGCAGATCGACCAGCAACGCGAGGACTTCAAGCGCCTGGGCGTGCTGGGCGACTGGGCGCGGCCCTACCGCACCATGGACCACGCCAACGAGGCGGGCGAGATCCGCGCCTTCAAGCGCGTCATCGAACGCGGCTTCGTGTATCGCGGCCTGAAGCCGGTGTACTGGTGCTTCGACTGCGGCAGCTCGCTGGCCGAGTTCGAGATCGAATACGCCGACAAGAAGAGCGACACGCTGGATGTGGCCTTCGAGGCCGACGATGCCGCGGCGCTGGCCGCCGCCTTCGGTCTGGCCGCCCTGCCCGGCGACGGCAACAAGAAGGCCTTTGCCGTCATCTGGACCACCACGGCCTGGACCATCCCGGCCAACCAGGCGCTCAACGCCCACCCCGAGCTGACTTATGCGCTGGTCGACACGCCGCGCGGCGTGCTGCTGGTGGCCGAGGAACTGGTGATCAGGTGTCTGGAACGCTACAAGCTCGACGGCACGGTCATCGCCACCGCCCGGGGCGAGGCGCTCAAGGGTCTGGTCTTCCGCCACCCGCTGCACGACACGGTGACGGCCGAGGAAGGCGCTTCATCGACCAACCCGTACAGCTACCGCCGCAAGAGCCCGCTCTACCTGGCCGACTACGTGACGGCCGGCGACGGCACGGGCATCGTGCACTCGGCGCCGGCCTACGGCGTGGACGACTTCAACTCCTGCGTGGCGCACGGGCTGGCCTACAAGGACATCCTCAACCCGGTGCAGGGCAACGGCGTGTATGCGGCCGAGCTGCCCTTCTTCGGCGGCCAGCACATCTGGAAGGCCTGCGAACGTGTGATCGAGGTGCTGGCGCAGAGCGACCGCCTCATGGCCACGCAGGCCATCACGCACAGCTACCCGCACTGCTGGCGCCACAAGACGCCGGTGATCTACCGCGCCGCAGCGCAGTGGTTCGTGCGCATGGACGAAGGCGATGGCGTGTTCACCAAGGACAAGGCGCCCAAGACGCTGCGCCAGCTGGCGCTGGACGCCATCGACGCGACCAATTTCTATCCGGAAAACGGCCGCGCCCGCCTGCGCGACATGATCGCCAACCGGCCTGACTGGTGCATCAGCCGCCAGCGCAGCTGGGGTGTGCCGGTGCCCTTCTTCCTGCACAAGGACACGGGCGCGCTGCATCCGCGCACCATGGAGATCCTCGACCAGGCGGCGGACATCGTCGAGGCCGGCGGCATCGAGGCCTGGAGCCGCGCCACCGCCGAGCAGATCCTGGGCGCCGAGGACGCGCCGCACTACAGCAAGAGCACCGACATCCTTGAGGTGTGGTTCGACTCGGGCTCGACCTTCCGCCACGTGCTGCGCGGCAGCCATGCCGACGCCTACGACCGCCCGCCCTTCCACACCGAAGGGCCGGAGGCCGACCTGTACCTCGAAGGCCACGACCAGCACCGCGGCTGGTTCCACAGCTCGCTGCTGCTGGGCTGCGCGCTGGAGGACCGCGCGCCCTACCGCGGCCTGCTCACCCACGGCTTCGCCACCGACGGCGCCGGCCGCAAGATGAGCAAGAGCCTGGGCAACACGGTGGAGCCGCAGAGCGTGACGAGCAAGCTCGGCGCCGAGATCGTGCGCCTGTGGGTGGCCAGCACCGACTATTCGGGCGACCTCAACATCGACGACAAGATCCTCGCCCGCGTGGTCGACGCCTACCGGCGCATCCGCAACACGCTGCGCTTCCTGCTGGCAAACACGAGCGACTTCGACGCCGCGACGGACGCCGTGCCGGTCGACCAGCTGCTGGAGATCGACCGCTGGGCGCTGGCGCGTGCGGCCGAGCTGCAGGCCGACATCCTGGGCCGCTACGAACGCTACGAGTTCCACAGCGTGGTGGGCAAGCTGCAGGTGTTCTGCTCGGAGGACCTGGGTGCCTTCTACCTCGACATCCTCAAGGACCGCCTCTACACCAGCGCGCCGAAGTCGCTCGCCCGCCGCTCGGCCCAGACGGCGCTCTGGCAGATCACGCACGCCATGCTGCGCTGGATGGCGCCCTTCCTGAGCTTCACGGCCGAGGAAGCCTGGGCGGTGTTCGCGGCCAAGGAAACGACCGGTTCGATCTTCACCGAGACCTACTGGACGTTCGCCGGCCTGCCGGCCGACAACGCGGTGCTGCTGGACAAGTGGGCGCGCATCCGCACGGTGCGCGAGGAATCGAACCGCCAGATCGAGGTGCTGCGCAGCGCCGGCCAGGTGGGTGCGTCGCTGCAGGCCAATGTCACCGTGAGCGCCAAGCCCGAGCTGAAGGCGCTGCTGGACAGCCTGGGCGACGACCTGAAGTTCGTGCTCATCACCTCGGCCGCCACGGTGCAGGCCCTGGCCGCGGACGCCGGCGAGGCCGAGTTCGCCGCCACACCCAGCGTGAGCAGCGCGGTGAAGTGCGAGCGCTGCTGGCACTACCGCGACGACGTGGGCGTCAACCCGGCCCACCCGACGCTGTGCGGGCGCTGCGACAGCAATCTGCACGGCGCGGGCGAAACCCGCCGGGTGGCCTGATCGTGGCAGGTTCACGGCCCATCATGCGCCGCAGCGGCGCCGGCAGCGGCAAGCACCTGGGCCGCTGGCTGGCGCTGGCGGCACTGCTCATCGTGCTGGACCAGCTCAGCAAGATCTGGGTGGTGGCGCACTTCCAGCACGGCGACGCGGTCATGGTCACCAGCTACTTCGATCTGGTGCGGGCACACAACACCGGCGCGGCCTTCAGCTTCCTGGCCCAGGCCTCGGGCTGGCAGCGCTGGTTCTTCGTCGCACTTGGTCTGGGCGCTGCGGGATTCATCACCTACCTGCTCAGCCGGCACGGCAACCAGCGGCTTTTCGCGCTCGCGCTCACGCTCATCCTGGCCGGTGCGCTGGGCAACGTGATCGACCGGCTGTGGCACGGCTACGTGGTCGATTTCCTGCAGTTCCACTGGGGCTGGCTCGCGCCGGTCTTCCCGGGCGGCTACTTCCCGGCCTTCAACGTGGCCGACATGGCCATCAGCGGCGGCGCCATCGGTCTGGTGCTGGACGAACTGGCGCGGGTGCGGCGCGGGCACTGACGCTGCCCCGGGGCCGTCTGCCTGCCCTCCCCCCGGGATGAGGCGGTTGTGCCCGCCCGGAACCCCGCACGCGGCACGCCGGCAGCGCCGCGCCGCGCCGGCGTGAACAGTTCATCCGCCGGCCGGGAACATGGGTGAAACCCCGCGAATGGAGACTATGTTCACCCCCCCGGAATGCGTAACATTTTTTGTGAAAACCTTCGCTGTGATTTGTCGCGGTGAATGAGCGGAGCAAGAAACGGTGAACACCTACCTGCAATTCAATACCTGGCTGGAGGCCGTGAAAGGCCAGCTATGGGCCGCCGTGGCGCAGCAGCCGGTGCACTTCATTGCGGCCCTGACGATGTTGCTGGGCCTGGGCATGGGTATCGCCGCCGTGAAGCTGAAGGACACGCCCACGGTTGCGGCAGCGGGCGGCAGCACGCCGGGCGGCACGACCACCAGCACCGGCCAGGTGCCGGCGCCGGTCATCCTGGGCAGTGCGGTCAACCTGCCCGGCGGCGCGGGCACGGATCCCGCACCACAGGCCGCCCCCGCCGCTGCGCCGGTACGGCTGCGCCTCACGCCGGCCGCGTCCGGGCAGAACTTTCCCCTGCCGAGCGAGGCCACCAGCGCAGGCCCGATCACGGCCCAGAATGTCCAGAGCTTTCTCGACGGCGTGAACGCGCCACCCGTCGTGGGCGGCAGCGACGCCATACCGGGCATGCTGACCGTGGCGTTCAATGGCGGTGCCCCCCAGGTCACGGCCCTGGCCGCATCCGGCGATGCGGCCGACGGCGGCGGCGGGGGCGGCGCGATACCGCCGGCACGCACGACCGGCGGCAATCCGGGCGGCACGATCAACAACGCCAACACCAGCACGATCACCTCGCCGGTGCCCGAACCCGCCAGCTTCATGCTGATGGGCCTGGGCGTGGGCCTGCTGGCCTGGCGCGGCCGCGCCAGCGCAACGCTGCGCCGTGGCTGAACCTGCGGGGCAAGCGCGCACTGCTGCACGGCAGGCGCGATTTGCCCGCCCACTGCGCAGCCGGCGCCTGCGCCGCTGACGCAGCCATACCGGCTTTGGGTAAGCTGTGGCACCGCCGCCCGGCCTCAGCGCCGGCCCCGTGCTCACGGATGTGCCCATGCCCACAGCAGCTACCCTCTCGCGGCCCTACCGATCCTTCGTCCTGATCCTGGCTGCGAGCTACGCGCTGCTCGTGATCGCGGTGGCCATGGCGGGCGGGCGCATGATCGACGAGATCCGCGACGTCGAGCGCCAGGCCCGCGAGCTCTACGAACACCCCTTTCGCGCCAACGCCGCCTGCCACGAGGCCCGCCTGGCCGCCAGCCTGATCCGCAGCGAGCTGCTGTTCGTGCAGATGGAGCGCACGCCCACCGGCCTGCACCTGCGCCTGGACGTCGACGAGCTCGACCACCAGCTCGAGGCCCAGCTCGATCTGGTCGAGCAGTTCTACCTCGGTGACCAGCAGCAGGTGCGCGAGGCGCGCACCCTGACCGGGCGCTGGCGCGAACGCCGCATCGCGCTCATGCGCATGCTCGACGCCGGCCATTACGACGACGCGCGCGCCCTCACGCTCAACGAGATCTCGCCGCTGCACGACGCCGTGATGCAGCGCCTGGACGCCATCACCGATGTCACCCGCCTGCGCGGCGCCTTCTATGCCGAGGAAGCGCACCGCAAGGCCGCCGATTCGGTGCAGCGCATGTGGACGCTGCTGGGCCTGCTGGTGCTGGGCGCGCTGATCGGCGCCACCGGCGTGACCGCCCTGGTGGTGGGCCAGTTGCGCAAGCGCGACCGCGAGCTGGCGCAGGAACGCGAACGCATCCGCCTGCTGGCCGACAACGTGCCCGGCCTGGCCACCGTGCTGCTGGATACCCAGGGCCGCATCCAGAGCTGGAACGAGGGCGCACGGCGCCTGCACGGCTACGAAGCGGCCGAGATCCTCGGCCAGCCCATCGACCGGCTCTACAGCCCCGAGCAGAGTGCCACCGGCAAGACCGCACGCGTGCTGGCCCTGGCGCAGGCCAACGGCTTCCACGAGGACCTGGACTGGCGCGTGCGCAAGGACGGCAGCAGGCTGTTCGCCGACGTCATCGTCTGCCCGCTGCGCGACGAGGGCGGCCAGTTGCTGGGCTTCATCAAGATCTCGCGCGACATCTCCGAGCGCCACCGCCTCGAGCAGGACCTGATCGCCGCGCGCGATCGCGCCGAAGCGGCCAACCGTGCCAAGTCGGGCTTCCTGGCCAACATGAGCCACGAGGTGCGCACGCCGCTCAACGCCATCATCGGCCTGACCCAGCTGGTGCTGGACAGCCCGCTCAACCCCGAGCAGCGCGACTTCCTGGGCAAGGTGCAGCGCAGCTCGCGCGCGCTGCTGGGCGTGCTCAACGACCTGCTCGACTACTCCAAGATCGAGGCCGGCCACCTCGAGCTGGAAATCATCGACATGTCGGTCGAGGACGTGCTGCGCCAGTCGGCCGACCTGTTCATGGCCAGCATCGAGCACAAGCGCCTGGAGATCTACGTCGAGGTCGACCCCGCGCTGCCGCGCAGCGTGCGCGGCGACCCGCTGCGCCTGGGCCAGGTCATGAACAACCTCGTCGGCAACGCCGTCAAGTTCACGCAGCGCGGCGAGATCCGCCTGCGCGTGGACTGCCTGGGCAGCCGCGCCGCGGCCGGCGCAGGCGAGCCGCCCACGGTGGACCTGCGCTTCAGTGTCAGCGACACCGGCATCGGCATCGCGCCGGAAAACGTCGACCACCTCTTCCAGGCCTTTGCCCAGGCGGACGAATCGGTCACGCGCAAGTACGGCGGCACGGGCCTGGGCCTGGCGATCTGCCGCAACCTCGTGTCGCTCATGGGCGGGCAGATCTCGGTGCAGTCCGAGCCTGGCCAGGGCAGCTGCTTCACCTTCACCACGCGCTTCGAGCTGGCCCCCGGCAGCTCGCGCGACGGCGACAGCGACGCCGCCGATGCACTCGACCCCGGCCGCGCCGGCCTGCCCGAGCACCTGCGCGTGCTGGTGGTCGACGACCAGGACAGCTCGCGCCAGCTGCTGCAGCGCAGCCTGTCGAACTGGCACTGGGACGTCGTCTGCGACGAAGGCGCCGACGCCGGGCTGGACCGCCTGCGCGGCACCGACGCCGAGCCCTTCGACCTGGTCGTGCTCGACTGGATCATGCCCGGCACCGACGGCCTGGCCATGGCGCGCGCCATCGACGCCGACGTGGCGGCCGGGCGCTTCAGCCGCCCGCCGCGCGTCATCATGGTCACCGCGCACGAGCGCGAGCAGTTGCTCGCCGCAGCGGGCGACACGCCCATCGACGCCGTGCTGGTCAAGCCGGTGCTGCCCTCCACGCTGGTGGCCGCCATCCGCCAGGCGCTGGCCGCACCGCGCCGGGGCGACCTCGGTGAAGCCGGCGACCCGGCCGACCAGTCGGCTGCCCGGTCTGCCGCCCGCCATGCCCCCGAACCCGCCGACGTGCCCAGCCGCGCCTGGCGCCAGGCAGCCGCGGCGATCGCCGGCAAGCGCATCCTGCTGGTCGAGGACAACGAGCTCAGCCAGGCCGTGGCGCGCGAATTCATGCAGCGCGCCGGTCTGGAGGTGCTGTGCGCCGGCAACGGCGGCGAGGCGCTGGTCGCCGTCGAGACCGAGCTCGTCGACGCCGTGCTGATGGACCTGCACATGCCCGACATGGACGGCTTCGAGGCCACCCGGCGCATCCGCGCCCTGCCCGGCCGGGCCGACCTGCCCATCATCGCGCTCACCGCCGCCGCGCTGCAGACCGACCGCGCCGCCGCCCATGCCGCCGGCATGAACGCCCACCTGGCCAAGCCCATCGACCCCGCCCGAGCCCCCTGCGGCCAGACCGAACGGACGCCTGCAGGCCCGGCTGGACCGCGCCGCCGCGCTGGAGCGCATGGGCGGCGACAGCCAGGTGCTGGGCAAGCTGCTGCGCCGCCTGGTCGACAGCCACCGCGACACCGCCCAGCTCGTGCAGGCTGCGCTGGCCAACGGCGACCAGGGCAATGCGATCGAGCTGCTGCACCGCCTGGCCGGCGCTGCCGCGAGTCTGGGCCTGATCGACCTGGGCCACGTGGCCAGCCGCTTCGAGATCAGCCTGCGCGCGCCCGGCCATGCCGGGCTGCACGACGATCCGGTCGACCTGATGGTCGAGCTGACGGACCAGCTGGCCCAGGCCCGCACCCTGGTTGATGCCGAACTGGCCCGCCACCCGACCCGCCCGGCACGCCTGGTGCTGCGGCCCAACGGCGAACTGCTAGAAGGCGCAGACACCGCCGCCGGCGCCCTGTCGCCCGCCACCGCCACCGCCACCGCCGATGACAACACCGGCGGCACCACGCCGGCATCGCCAGGTCCGTACACGGACGCGGGCACGACACCGGACAACGCGGCCGCAGCGCAGGCTGCCTCGCCCCCCGGTGTGCGCACCACCACCGTGTCCGACCACGGTGGCGCGGCGCCGGACGCCACGCCACCCGCGGCGCGTGCGCAGCACCACCAGCCGGACGAACACGCCGGCGATGCCGCTCACGAGCACCTCGACGCCGGACCGGCGCGCCGGCGTGCAGCGGGACGCCGGCTGCTGGCCACGCTGGAAGCGCTGCAACCCCTGCTGCGCGAACACGACCTGGTGCCGCGCGAGCTGCTCGAGCACCTGGAGCGCCACACGGAGGCCTGGGCCATCCTGCTCGACCCGCGTGCACCGGCCGGCACGCCCGGCTCGATGGCCGACGCCGCCGAGGTGATCGACGCGCTCGCCCTGCTGGGCGAACAGCTCGACGCCTACGACTATCCGCAGGCCGAACAGGCCCTGCAGCACGCGCTGCAGCAGATGAGGACCCGCCATGCCTGACAGCAAGCCGCAGGACGAACGCCCGCTGGTGCTGCTGGTCGACGACGAACCGGCCAACCTGCAGGTGCTGGTCGAGGCGCTGCGCCACCAGTACCGCATCAAGATCGCGCGCGACGGCAGTTCGGCGCTGGCGCTCACGCTGGAGATGGCACGGCGCGGCGCCGCGCCCGACCTCATCGTGCTGGACGTGCTCATGCCCGGCCTGGACGGGTTCGCGGTGTGCCGCGAGATCAAGAACAACCCGCTCACGCGCAGCCTGCCGGTGGTCTTCGTCACCCTGGTGGCCGACAGCAGCACCGAGCTGGAGAAGATGCAGTTCGAGGCGGTCGACTACATCGTCAAGCCGGTCAACCCGGCCGCGCTGCGCCTGCGCCTGGCCAACCTGGTGCAGCTCAAGCGTCTGCGCGACCAGCTTGCCGACCTGGCCACGCATGACCCGCTCACCGGCCTGGCCAACGCGCGCCGGCTCGACGCCGTCCTGGTGGGCGAATGGCGCCGGGCCCAGCGCAGCGGCAGCCCGCTGGCGCTGCTGCGCGTGGACGTGGACCACTTCCGCCACTTCAACGAGCAGTACAACAGCCTAAACGGCGACGCTGTGCTCAAGCGCGTGGCCGACGTGGTCGGCGCCCACCAGCGCCGCCCGGGCGACCTGGCCGCGCGCATGGCCGGCGACGGCTTCGCCCTGGTGCTGGCCGGCACCGACGCGGTCGGCGCGCTGGCGGTGGCCGAATCGGTGCGCCGCGGCGTGGAAGGCCTGGTCATCCTGCACGCCGACAGCAGCGAGGGCAACGGCCAGCCCGGCCCGGGCGTGCTGACCGTGAGCGTGGGCGCGGCGGTGCTGAGCGGCGATGCACGCCTGGAGGAGCTGCAGTTCACCGCCGAGGCCCAGCTGCTCAAGGCCAAGCAGGCCGGGCGCAACCGCGTCGCCAGCCTGCCGGTGCGCTGAACAGGCTGCTGCTGTGGCCGCGGCTGCGGCGCCTTCGCCGGGTGACGGTGCCGGGGCCCTGGGCTACACTGGCCGCTCACCAGGAGAGAGCCCCGGCGCACCAGCGCCGAACGGCCGCCGAAGGCGCAGGGGGCGCGAAACGCACCCGACGAACGCTCAGGCAGAAGGACTGGTGAACACTTCATCGCGAAGTGATCCTCACTGGAGAGAGACCGGCCGCGCGACGACGATCGCAGCGGCAGGTCCACCGAAGGGGCAAGTGCCCGGCGCCGCAAGGCGACGCTGGCATCAATCTCTCAGGTAAAGCGGACAGCGAGGGCCAGACACGGTACAACCCGATGTGGTTGCTGCCCGCTTGCCCCTCGAAGGAGAGACCCCCATGTCCGCCGCCCACGCCCCCGCCACGCCGCTGGCACAGACCCCGCTCAACGCCCTGCACCGCGAACTCGGTGCCCGCATGGTCGGCTTTGCCGGCTACGACATGCCGGTCAGCTACCCGGCCGGCATCCTGACCGAACACCGCCACACGCGCACGGCGGCCGGCCTGTTCGACGTCTCCCACATGGGCCAGATCCGCTTGAGCGGTGATGGCGCCGCCGCCGCGCTCGAAAGCCTGCTGCCCATCGACGTGCTCGGCCTGCCCGTGGGCAAGCAGCGCTACGGCTTCTTCGTCAACAGCGCCGGCGGCATCCTCGACGACCTGATGCTCACGCGCCGCGCGGACGACTTCCTGCTCGTCGTCAACGCCTCCAACAAGGCAGCCGACCTGAAGCTGCTGCAGACCAGCATCGCCCACCGTTGCCTGGTGCAGGCCCTGCCCGAACGCGCCCTGCTCGCGCTGCAGGGCCCGCAGGCCGCCGCCGTGCTGGCGCGCCTGAACCCGGCCGTCAAGCAACTCACCTTCATGAGCGGCGCGCCCTTCACGCTGGCGGGGCTGGACTGTTTCGCCACCCGCTCGGGCTACACCGGCGAGGACGGCTACGAGATCTCGGTGCCCGCCGACGGCGCCGAGGCCCTGGCGCGCGAGCTGCTCAGGCACCCCGAGGTGCAGCCGGTCGGCCTGGGCGCACGCGACACCCTGCGCCTGGAGGCCGGCCTGTGCCTGCACGGCAACGACATCGACCCCGAGACCACGCCGGTCGAGGCCGGCCTGACCTGGGCCATCCAGAAGGTGCGCCGCCCTGGCGGCGAACGGGCCGGCGGCTACCCCGGGGCGGATGCCATCGGCACCCAGATCAGCCAGGGCGCGGCCGAGAAGCGCATCGGCCTGCTGGGCCTGGAACGCGTGCCCGTGCGCGCCGGCGCCAAGCTGACCGACGCGCACGGCCACCCCATCGGCCAGGTCACCAGCGGCACCATCAGCCCGCTGCTGGGCGAGCCCATCGCCATGGCCTATGTCAGCGCCAACCATGCCGTCATGAACGGCGAGGTGTATGCCGACGTGCGCGGCAAGCGCCAGCCCATGAAGGTCGTGCCCATGCCCTTCGTGCCGCACCGCTACGCGCGCTGACGCGCCCTGGCCGGCCACCCGGCCGGCATGCCGTACAAACCAGCCTTCGCATCCACTTTTCAGGACCATCCTTCAGGAGCCCGCATGAGCATCAAGTACACCGCCGAACATGAATGGATCGACGCCACGGCCGGCGCCGTCGCCACTGTGGGCATCACCGTGCACGCGCAGGACGCGCTGGGCGACGTCGTCTACGTCGACCTGCCCGCCGTGGGCGCCAGCTTCAAGGCCGGCGAGGTGGCCGGCGTGGTCGAGTCGGTCAAGGCCGCCGCCGACGTCTACATGCCCATAGACGGCGAGATCGTCGAGGTCAACGAGGAACTGCGCGCCGACCCCGCCCTGGCCAACAGCGACCCGCTGGGCAAGGGCTGGTTCTTCAAGGTCAGGCTGGCCAACGCCGACGACCTGGCCGGCCTGATGGACAAGACCGCCTACGACGACCTGCTCAAGACGCTCTGAGCGCGCCGGGGCGGCGGCAGCGCTGCAGTTGCCGCCCGCCCTGTCGCCGTCCGTCCGCCTTTCTTTCCCCTCCCCCCTCCCCCGCCCGACGTGGCAAGGCAAGCGCGTGCACCCGCACCGCGCGCCTCGCCCGCCTCACCCATTGCCGCGCCGACCATGCCGACCACCCAGCCTGCCACGCTCGCCAGCCTTGCCACCGAGGGCGAATTCATCGCCCGCCACCTCGGCCCGGACGCCGGCCAGACCGCGCACATGCTCGGCGTGATCGGCGCCGCCAGCCTGGAGGCGCTGACCACCGCCATCGTGCCGCCCAGCATCGTGCGCAGCCGGCCCATGGCCCTGCCCGGCGCGGCCGGCGAGGCCCAGGCGCTGGCTGAACTCAAGGCGCTGGCGGGCAAAAACAAGCTGCTCAAGAGCTGCATTGGCCAGGGTTACCACGCCTGCCACACGCCCGGCGTCATCCTGCGCAACGTGCTGGAGAACCCGGCCTGGTACACCGCCTACACGCCCTATCAGGCCGAGATCTCGCAGGGCCGCATGGAGGCGCTGGTGAACTTCCAGACCATGATCTGCGACCTCACCGCGCTGCCCATCGCCAACGCCAGCATGCTGGACGAGGCCACCGCCGCGGCCGAGGCCATGACGCTGGCCAAGCGCAGCGTGAAGACCAAGGGCAGCACCTTCGTCGTCTCCGGCGACATCCACCCGCAGGTGCTGGCGGTGATCGAGACCCGTGCCGCGCCGCTGGGCCTGACTGTGAAGGTCGCCAATTCGGCCGACGACTGGCAGGCGGCGCTGGCTGGCGACGACTACTTCGCCGCCCTGGTGCAGTACCCCGCCAGCAGCGGCTGGCTGCACGACTGGTCGGCCGACGCCGCCGCGGTACACGCCAAGGGCGCCGCCTTCATCGTCGACGCCGATCTGCTCGCGCTGACGCTGCTCAAGCCGCCGGGCGAGATGGGCGCCGACATCGCCGTCGGCACCACCCAGCGCTTCGGCATGCCCATGGGCGCGGGCGGCCCGCACGCCGCCTACATGGCGTGCCGGGACGACTGGAAACGCAGCCTGCCCGGCCGCCTGGTGGGCGTGAGCGTGGACAGCCATGGCGCACCCGCCTACCGCCTGGCGCTGCAGACGCGCGAGCAGCACATCCGCCGCGAGAAGGCCACCTCCAACATCTGCACCGCCCAGGTGCTGCCGGCCGTGGTGGCCAGCATGTACGCGGTCTATCACGGCCCCGAGGGCCTGACCCGCATCGCCGCCCGCGTGGCACGGCTGCTGGGCATCCTGGTCGCCGGCCTGCGCGAGCTGGGCTGGGACCTGGGCCAGACCCATCACCTGGAACGCGGCGCCTTCGACACCCTGTGCCTGAAGACCGGCGCCGAGACCACCCGACTGCTGCAGCGCGCCCTCGACCACGGCGTGAACCTGCGCCGCGCCTGGGGCGAGTACCTGTGCATCGCGCTGGACGAGACCACCACGGCCGACGACATCGGCCTGCTGTGGCGCATCTTTGCGCAGGACGACGCGGCGCTGCCGAGCGTCGATGCCCTGGCGGCGAGCACCGGCGACCTCATCCCCGCCGAGTTG
>JBJOKY010000293.1:0-7633 GCA_046045865.1 Pseudomonadota bacterium
GCGACTTCGCCACCGCCAGCACCGAGTTCCGCCGCAGCGGCAGCACGGCCATCGGCCGCCAGCAGCAGACCTGGGTGCGCATGGCCGAGGGCTGGCGCGTGGTGGCGGCGCATGTGAGCCTGCTGCAGCTGCCGGCTGGCTAACATCGTCGGCATGAAATCAGTCCAGGGCGAGGAGCCCTCCCTGCGCATCAGCCCGCCTGCCGGCGCGGACAAGGTGGTGCCGGCCGCCGTGCGCGTCAACCTGGCCGCCCAGGTCTACGAGCAGCTCAAGGGTCTGATGCACGACTTCCAGCTCGTGCCGGGCGACCGCTTCTCGGAAGCCGAACTCGCCGCCCGCCTGGGCGTGAGCCGCACGCCGGTGCGCGAAGCCCTGTTCAGGCTGCGCAACGAGGGCCTGCTCGATGTGGAGAGCAAGAGCGGCTGGTTCGTCAAGCCGATCGACTTCGACCGCCTGGAGCAGCTCTACGACCTGCGCGTGCTGCTGGAATGCGCCTGCGTGGCGCGGCTGTGCGCACGCACCGACGTGGCGCCGGGGCTGGACGAGCTCAAGGCAGCCTGGCTGGTGCCGGTGGCCGAACGGCTGAGCGACGGCGTCGCGGTCGGTGCACTCGACGAGCAGTTCCACGCCACCCTGGTGCGTGCCGCCGGCAACGACGAGATCGCGCGGGTGCACTGGGACGTGACCGAGCGCATCCGCATCATCCGCCACCTCGATTTCACGCGGGCGGACCGGGTGGATGCCACGTACCAGGAGCACGCCAAGATCCTGCGCAGCGTCATGCAGCGCAAGGCCGATCAGGCGCAGCTGCTGCTCAAGAGCCACATCGAGCAGAGCAAGGCCGAGGTGCGGCGCATCTCGCTGGCCACGCTGCACGAGGCCAAGGCGCGCGGGCGACGCTGATCGGCCAGCCGGCCACAGCGCTGGCAGGGCAGGCCTGGATCTGACGGGTGCCAAATCCGGCACGGGTTTTGCTGAATACCTATCGGTATACCAGTGCGTGCACCAAAGCGGCACGCGAACCGTCAAGACACCGGACCCAGGAGCTGCCATGAGCCACGATCACGACCTACTCAACGCCTCGCGCCGCCGTGCCCTGGCGCAACTTTCCGCTGCCTCGCTCGCCACCCTGGCGCCCTGGGCCCTGGCCCAGAAGCCCATCAGCGTGGGCTTCATCTATGTCGGACCCAAGGACGACTTCGGCTACAACCAGGCGCATGCCGAGGCCGTGTCCGAGCTCAAGAAGATGGCCGGCGTGAAGGCGGTGGAAGAAGAGAACGTGCCCGAGACCAACGTGGTCCAAAAAACCATGCAGGGCATGATCAGCCAGGATGGCGCGACGCTGCTCTTCCCCACCAGCTTCGGCTACTTCGACCCGCACATGCTGGCCGTGGCCGGCAAGAACACAGGCGTGCGTTTCGCGCATTGCGGCGGCATGTGGACCAAGGGCAAGCACCCGGACAACACCGGCAGCTTCTTCGGCTACATCGACGAGGCGCAGTACCTGAACGGCGTGATCGCCGGCCATGCGAGCAAGAGCAAGAAGATCGGCTTCGTCGCGGCCAAGCCGATTCCGCAGGTGCTGCGCAACATCAACGCCTTCACCCTGGGTGCACGTTCGGTCGACCCCAAGATCACCTGCTCGGTCATCTTCACCGGTGACTGGTCCATGGCCGTGAAGGAGGCCGAGGCCACCAACAGCCTGGCCGACCAGGGCGTGGACGTGTTCACCATGCACGTGGACGGCCCCAAGGTCATCGCGCCGAGTGGAACTGGCTCACCGCCTACAAGCAGATCCTGGAAGCGGCCCGCAGCGGAGCGCCGCATCCCAATTTCGTGCGCGGCGGCCTGAAGGAAGGTTTCGTCAAGACCTCGCCCTACGGCGCAGCGGTGAGCGAGGGGGCGCGCAAGAACGCCGATGCCGTCAAGGCCAGGATGATCGCCGGCAGCTTCGACATCTTCGGCGGTGAACTGAAGGACAACACCGGCAAGGTCGTCATCCCCAAGGGCAAGGTCTACAAGCAGACCGACATCGAGCTGGAAGGCATGAACTACCTGGTGGAAGGCGTGCTCGGCAAGATCGGCTGATCGTCAGCATCGATCCCTGATCACCGCAGCGCCTGCCGCCACCGTCCGCCCACGCTGAAGGAAAGGGCCCGTCATGCAGCGTCAACCCTGGCATGAGCTTGCCGAGGCTTTCCTGTTGCCCATGCTTGCGCTGACCGGCGCCCTGGGCCTGTTCGGCATCTTCGTCAGCCTGGGCGGGCATGACCCGGTGGAGGTGTGGCGGCTGCTCTTCGTGGGCGCCTTCGGCGACGCCTTCTCGTGGCAGAACACGCTGCAGCGGGCGGCCCCGCTGATGCTCACCGCCCTCACCGTGGCGCTGCCGGCGCGTGCGGGCCTGACCATCATCGGCGGCGAAGGCGCGCTGGTGCTGGGCGGCCTGGCCTGTGCGGGGCTGCCCTACCTCGTGACGCTGCCGGGCGGCTCGGCCGGCACGCTGATGCTGCTGATCGCCGCCGCCCTGGCCGGCGCAGCCTGGATCGCCCTGGCCGGCTGGCTGCGCCAGGCGCGCGGTGTGAACGAGACCATCTCCAGCCTGCTGCTGGGCTACATCGCCATCGCCTTGTTCAAGCATGTCGTCGAAGGGCCGATGCGCGACCCGAGCAGCCTGAACAAGCCCTCGACCCTGCCGCTGCCCGATGCCCTGCGCATCGGCACGCTGGGCAACTACGACGTGCACTGGGGTCTGGTCTGGGGCGCGCTGCTGTGTGTCGTCGCGGCCGTCTGGCTGTCTTACACCACACACGGCTTCGCCACCCGCATCGTGGGCGGCAATGTGCGTGCAGCCCGGCTGGTCGGCCTGCCGGCGCGCCGGCTCATCATCACCGCCTGCGCCCTGGGCGGCGCGGCGGCCGGCCTGGCCGGTGGCATCGAGGTAGCGGCGGTGCACACCTCGGCCAATGCCTCGCTCATCGCCGGGCTGGGCTATGCCGGCATCCTGGTGAGCTTCGTGGCGCGGCACCACCCGCTGGCCATCATCCCGGTGGCCATCCTCTTCGGCGGCTTCGGCGCGGCGGGCAGCCTGCTGCAGCGGCGCATGGGCCTGCCGGATGCCTCGGTGCAGGTGCTGCTGGGGTTCGCCTTCGTGCTCATCCTGGCGAGCGAGGCGCTGCGCGGGCGGTTGCTGCCGCTGCGCTTCATGCCGCGCCGACCTGCCGCCTTGCCGGCTGCGTCGGTGGCGGCTTGATCGATCGGAGATCGTCATGACGATGGACGCCATCCTCGCCGTGCTGCTGGCCGTGCTCGGCGGCGCCATCCGCGTCGGCACGCCCTTTCTCTTCGTCAGCCTGGGCGAATGCCTGACCGAGAAGGCCGGGCGCATCAACCTGGGCCTGGAAGGCGTGCTGGTGTTCTCGGCCATGACCGGCTTCGGCGGCGCCTACGTCAGCGGCTCACCGTGGGTGGGCGTGCTGGCCTCGGCCGTGAGCGGTGCGCTGCTGGCGCTGCTGCACGGTCTGGTGTGTTCACTCAAGCGCGTAAACGACATCGCCATGGGCATCGCCCTCATGCTGCTGGGCGCCGGCCTGGCCTTCTACCTGGGCAAGCCGCTCATCCAGCCGCAGGCGCCGCAGATCCCGGCGCTGGCGCTGGGGGGCTGGAGCGCCTCGCCCAATGTGCAGGCCGCACTGGCCATCAATGCGCTCTTTCCCATCGGTGTGCTGCTGGCGCTGCTGATGGGCTGGGCCTTCATGAACACGCGCTGGGGCCTGATCGTGCGCATGGTGGGCGATTCGTCCGATGCGGCCAAGGCCCTGGGTACCTCGGTGAATGGCGTGCGCATCATCGCCACCGCCGTGGGTGGCGCCATCGCCGGGCTGGGCGGTGCGTCGCTCAGCCTGTTCTATCCGGGCAGCTGGAACGAGGGCCTGAGCAGCGGCCAGGGCCTGATCGCCGTGGCGCTCGTGATCTTCGCGCGCTGGAGCCCCGTGCGCTGCCTGGGGGCGGCGCTCCTCTTCGGCGGTGCGGGCGCGCTCGGCCCGGCTCTGCAGTCGGTGGGTGTGAGCGGTTACTACCACCTCTTCAATGCCGTGCCCTATGCGCTGACGCTGGCCATCCTGATCTGGACCTGCTCGCCCAGCCGCAGCCTGAAAGGCGCACCGATGGAACTGGGAGTCTCGCAATGACGACGATCGCCTCCACGCCCTATCCCTGGCCCTACGACGGCCAGCTGCGCCCCGACAACACCGCCCTGGTCGTGATCGACATGCAGACCGACTTCTGCGGCGTGGGCGGGTATGTCGACACCATGGGCTATGACCTGGGCCTCACGCGCGCACCCATCGAGCCGCTGAAGAAGCTGATGGCCGTGATGCGCGACCAGGGCTACACCCTCATCCACACGCGCGAAGGCCATCGCCCCGATCTGAGTGACCTGCCGGCCAACAAGCGCTGGCGCTCGCAGCGCATCGGTGCGGGCATCGGTGATGCGGGGCCGTGCGGCCGCATCCTGGTGCGCGGCGAGCCGGGCTGGCAGATCATCGACGAGCTGGCACCCTGGCCGGGCGAGATCGTCATCGACAAGCCGGGCAAGGGCAGCTTCTGCGCCACCGATCTGGAAATGATCCTGCACACGCGCGGCATCCGCAACCTGGTGCTCACCGGCATCACCACCGACGTGTGCGTGCACACCACCATGCGCGAGGCCAACGACCGCGGCTTCGAATGTGTGCTGCTGTCCGACTGCACCGGCGCCACCGACCCGGGCAACCATGCCGCCGGGCTCAAGATGATCGAGATGCAGGGCGGGGTGTTCGGCGCGGTCAGCACATCGGCAGCGCTGATCGAGGCGCTTGTTGCCTCGGCACCCCGGCCCTGACGCGGCACGCACGACGTCGTCATCAACCCGGAAGGCCCAGACCATGTCGACACCTGACACCCCCTTGCTGCCCGGGGCGATCCCGGATTTCAGCGCCACCCACGCCCTGGCGCTGGACACCTACCAGCTCACCAAGCGTTTCGGCGCCTTCACGGCCCTCAATGCGGTGTCGCTGAATGTGCGGCCCGGTACGGTGCACGCGTTGCTGGGCGAGAACGGCGCGGGCAAGAGCACGCTGGTGAAGTCGGTCGTCGGTTACTACCTGCCGGACGACGGCGCGGTGCTGGTGAACGGGCGCGAGCAGGCCATCAGCTCACCCACCGTGGCGCGCGCCCTGGGCATCGGCATGGTGTATCAGCACTTCACCGTGGTGCCGGGCATGACGGTGGCCGAGAACCTGCTGCTGGCGCGCGGTGCGCTGCCGGCGGTGGTGCCGTGGAAGCGCGTGCGCGAGGAACTGCAGGCCTTTCTGGAGACCACACCCTTCAAGCTCGATCTGGACGCCACGCCGCAGGATCTGTCGGCCGGCGAGAAGCAGAAGCTGGAGATCCTCAAGCAGCTCTACCTCAAGCCGCGCCTGCTCATCCTCGATGAACCCACCTCGGTGCTGACGCCGCAGGAGGCCGACGAGGTGCTGGGCCTGCTGCGCGAGCGTGCCCGTGCGGGTGACTGCACCGTCGTGATGATCACCCACAAGTTCCGCGAGGTGAGCGAACACGCCGACGACGTGAGCGTGCTGCGCAAGGGCGCGCTGGTGGCCAGCCACCGGGTGGCGGACGTGAGTTCGGCCGAACTGGCCTCGGCCATGGTGGGCGAGACACGCAGCACGAGTTCGGCGCCGAGTCTGGTGCGTGAGGTGCGCGAGACCGGCCCCGAGCGCCTGAAGGTGAGCGGCCTGATGGTGGCCGGCGACCGTGGCGAACGTGCGGTGCACGGCCTGGGCCTGATGGTGCGCGCGGGCGAGATCGTCGGCGTGGCGGGCGTGTCCGGCAACGGCCAGCGCGAGATGATGGAAGCCCTGGTGGGCCAGCGCGCCATCGAGGCCGGCGAGGTGTGGGTGTCGGGCGAGCGCTTTCACGCCACACGCGCGCAGAACCGGCGCCTGAAGGTGCGCAGCCTGCCCGAGGAACCACTGCGCAATGCCTGCGTGGGCGACCTGAGTGTGGCGGACAACATGGGCCTGCGCGTGTTCGACGCGCCGCCCGCCGCCCGGGCCGGCACCTGGATGAACTGGGGTGTGGTGCGCGAGAGCGCCCGGCGGCTCATCGCCGAATACGGCGTGAAGACGCAGGGCGAGGGTGCACCGATCCGCTCGCTCTCGGGCGGCAATGTGCAGCGCGCCGTGCTGGCGCGCGAGCTGGCCGAGCAGGCCGACCTGCTGCTGGTCTCCAACCCGGTGTTCGGGCTGGATTTCGCCGCGGTGGCCGAGATCCACGGCCGCCTGGTGGCGGCGCGCAACCGCGGCGCGGCCGTGCTGCTGGTGAGCGAGGATCTGGACGAACTGCTCACGCTGTCCGACCGCATCGTGGTGATGAGCGAGGGTCGCATCACCTTCGAATGCGCGGCGGCCGGGGCGGACCGCCACACGCTCGGGGCGCACATGGGCGGGCATGGGCATGACGCGTCGGCCGAGATCGCCGCCGAAGCGCCCGCAGGTGCGGTGGCGGCCGACGTGCTGCCGCTGGCCCCAAGCTCGCATCCAGTGGCTATCGATGAAGCGACTGCCGCCGACCGGAAGGCCGCCTGATGATCACCCTGCCGGCCCGCCCCTTTGACATGCAACTCGCCTCCGGCGGCAAGACCGCCCTGGTGGTGATCGACATGCAGCGCGATTTCGTCGAGCCCGGCGGCTTCGGCGCATCGCTGGGCAACGACGTGACGCGGCTGCACACGGCGATTGCGCCCATCGCCGCGCTGCTGGCGGCCTGGCGCGCACGCGGCTGGCCCGTGCTGCACACACGCGAGTGCCATCGCCCGGACCTGGGCGACTGCCCGCCCGCCAAGCGCGAGCGCGGCAACCCGAGCCTGCGCATCGGCGAACCCGGCGCCATGGGCCGGCTGCTGATTGCCGGCGAGCCGGGCGCGGACATCATCCCGGCGCTCTATCCGCAAGCGGGCGAGTGGGTGGTCGACAAGCCGGGCAAGGGCATGTTCTGGGGCACCTGTCTGCCTGAGGGCCTGCATCAGCGCCTGCAGGCCGCCGGCATCACGCATCTGGTGTTCACCGGCGTGACAACCGAGGTGTGCGTGCAGACCTCGATGCGCGAGGCCAACGACCGCGGCTACGACTGCCTCATCGTCGAGGACGCAACCGAGAGCTATTTCCCGGCGTTCAAGCGCGCGGCGATCGAGATGATCACGGCCCAGGGCGCCATCGTGGGCTGGTGCGCGACGTCGGCGCAATTGCTCGCGGCGCTGGACCCCTGAGCGTGACGTCTGCGCATGCACAGGCCCAGGACGTACCGGTGGTGCAGTTGCCGGACAAGGGCAATACAAGGAAAAAGGGCCCGGAGTGATCCGGGCCCTTCTCGATTGGGCCGGGGTCACTTGAATCTCTCTATAGAAACTCACTGTTCGGATGGTGAGTTACTGCATGAGTTACTGCATTCGGTCTGCGCCTGCCAGCCGAGCGGCGCCCCGGCTCATGCCGTCTTGCTCGCAGGGCTGTTCACTGCTTCCGCACCCATGCGTAGTTGAGCAACCGGTCGAGCGACAGGGCGTTGCGCCAAAGCGCCTGGGAGATGTTGCGCTCAC
>JBJOKY010000049.1:0-17271 GCA_046045865.1 Pseudomonadota bacterium
GGCCGGGCCGGTGCCTGCATTGCGGGTGTCGGAGACGATGCGCCCGTCGCGCAGCAGGATGCGCCGCTCGGCCCGGGCTGCGACCGATTCGTCGTGCGTGACCAGGATGATGGTGTGGCCGCGCCGATGCAGGTCGGTCAGCAAGGCCATGACCTGGGCCCCGCTGGCGGAGTCGAGCGCACCGGTCGGTTCGTCGGCCAGGATGACGCGCCCCCCGTTCATCAACGCGCGGGCAATCGAGACCCGCTGCTGCTGGCCGCCCGAGAGCTGGTTCGGTCGGTGCTCCATGCGATCGGCCAGGCCCAGTCGCTCCAGCAGCGCCCGGGCCCGCTCGCGGCGGGTCGGTGCGGCCTCGCCGGCATACAGGGCGGGGATCTCGACGTTCTGCAGCGCCGTGTCGTTGGCCACCAGGTGATAGCGCTGGAAGATGAAGCCGACACTGTGACGCCGCAGCGCGGCCAGTGCGTCGCTGTCCAGGCTGCCGACGTCATGGCCGTCGAGCCTGTAGATGCCGCTGCTGGGGCGGTCCAGCCCGCCCAGCAGGTGCATCAGGGTCGACTTGCCTGAGCCCGATTGGCCGACGATGGCGACGAACTCGCCCTCGGCGATGTCCAGGTCGATGTTGTCCAGCACGGTGAGCGTCTGTTCACCGTTGGCGTAGACCTTGCCCACGCCGCGCAGGTGGATCAGGGCTCGTGCTGCATCCGGCGCGGGGACGTCGGAGCCCGGCAGCGCAACGGTGCTCATGGCCATCATGCTCAGAACAGCTTGGCGGGGCCGGTGGGTGCTGCGGCGCTGTTGCGCGACGCGCTGCCCTTCTTGCCGGCCTTGTCGGCGGGGCTGCCGAGCACCACGGTTTCGCCTTCCTGCAAGCCGGCCAGCACCTCGGCCCAGCCATTGGACTGCAGGCCGATGCGCACCTTGCGGCTTTCTGTGGTGCCGGAAGGCGTCAACACCTGCACGATGTAGCCCTTGCCGGGCTTGTGCGACCTGGCCGGTGCGGTGGCATCAGCCGCGGTCGACGCCGCGGGGGTGGCAGCCTCGGTCGCGTCGGTGCCGAGCGTGGCGCTGTCGGCAGACTGCGCCCTGGGCTTCCTGGCGAGCGCCTGCAGCGGCACGACGAGCGCATACTCGACACGGTTGCGGATGAAGCTCACCTGGGCACTCATCTGCGGCTTGAGCGCACCGTCGCGGTTGTCGACATCGAACAGCACGTTGTAGAGCACCACGTTGTTGACCGTCTCGGGCGTGGGCAGGATCTGGCGCACAGTGCCCAGCCAGCGCCGGTCGGGCAGGCCCAGGGTGCTGAACTCGGCCGGCATGCCGACCTGTACCGCGGGCACATCCGCTTCGGAGACCTGGGCCCATACCGTCATGCGCGCCAGGTTGGCTATGCGCAGCAGCACCGGCGCGGACTGGCTCGCCACCACGGTCTGTCCGGGGCGCACGTTCACGGCCACCACGGTGCCGGCCATCGGGGCGTGGATCCTGGTGGTGCGCAGGCTGGCTTCCTCGCCGGAGAGTTGCGCCTGGGCCTGGTCGATCTGGGCCTTGATCGCCTCCACCTGGGCCAGGGCCGAGCTCAGCGTGGCGCTGCTGGTCTGCACGGCATCCTCGGTGACCGCCTCATGCGCCAGCAGGGTGCGGTTGCGCTTGAGCTGCAGGGTGGCCAGGTCGGCCCTGGCCTGCAGATCCTGCAACTGGGCGCGCAGCTGGCGCAGGCCGGCCTGGCCGGCCGCCACGCGCGACTGCAGCACGCTGGGGTCGATCTCGACCAGCAGCTGCCGGGCCTTGACCTGGTCACCCACCTGCACATGCAGCTTCTCGAGCTGGCCGCTGACCTGGGTGCCCACTTCCACGGCCTGCATGGCCTGCAGCGTGCCCAGGGCGGAGATGCGGCCTTCCAGCGTCATGCGTTGCACCGCCTGGGTGGGCAGCGGCTCGCTACGCGCCTGGCCTTGCTGTGCCTGCCACAGCAAGGCCAGGGCAGCCAGGGTCGGCAGGCTCAACCACCACAGCCGGCGGGTCCAGGGGCGGGAGGGTTGTCGGGTCGATGTACTCGCGCTTGTCATGATGGCCTCTGCTCGGTTGGCGCTCAGGCGGCTTGCAGCGTGGGGTGGGGCAGGTGGAAGAGATCGGCATAGGCACCACCGGCACGGGCCAGGTCGGCGGGCGGCCCTTGTTCGACGACGCGACCATCGCGCAACACGATGACCCAGTCAGCATCCTTGACCATGTCGAGCTGGTGGGCGATGAGGAGCGTGGTGCAAGGCAGCCCGCCCGGGCGTGACGACGCCCGCAGGGCGGCGCGGATCTGGCGGGCCGAGTCGGCGTCGATGGCCGAGGTGGGTTCGTCCATCACCAGCACGGCCGGCTGCTTGAGCAGGGCTCGCGCCAGGCACAACCGCTGTCGCTGCCCACCCGACAGGGTGGCGCCGCCCTGGCCCAGCACATGGTCATAGGCCCCCGGCAAGCCGAGGATGAAGTCGTGGGCGCACGCAGCCCGGGCGGCGGCCTCGATCTGCGCGTCGCTGGCGTCGACCCGGCCGTAGGCGATGTTGTCGCGCACCGAGATGCCCAGCAGCAGGTTGTCCTGCAGCACCACGCCGATCTGGCTGCGCAGCCAGCTGCGCTGGTAGCGTGGCAGGGCCAGTCCGTCGATGCAGACCGTGCCGCTGCCGGGTTCGAGCAGGCGCAGCAGCAGCTTGACCAGGGTGGACTTGCCGGCACCCGACGGACCGACGATGGCGACGTGACGGCCGGCCGGGATGTGCAGATCCACCGCGTCGAGCACGGTGCGTCCGCCCACCTGGCAGCTCACCTGGTGCAGGTCGATGGCCCCGGCGAGTTCGCCCGCGGCCATGGCGTCGGGTGCGTCGGCCGGCTCGGGGGCGATGGCCAGCAGATCCTCGATGCGCTCGACCGAGGCGCGGGCCTTGGCCATGCGGGCCGACAGCCGCGCGAGGTTCTTGACCGGCTTGAACATCGCCGTCACGTAGCTCATGAACACCAGCAGTTCGCCCACGCTGAGCCGCCCGTGCAGCGCCTGCAGGCCGCCGAACAGCAGCACCAGGGCTGTGGCGGCTGCGGTGACCACCTCCACCAGCCGACTGCTGGCGGCCTCGGCACGCAGGCTGTGGATGCTCTGCTCCGTCGAATCGCGGCTGGCCTGGTCGAAGCGCGCCTTCTCGTGGGCCTCGCGGCCGAAGGCCTGCACCAGCGCCACGGCGCCGAGCATCTCGCCGACCTGGCTGGCCAGCCGGCCTTCGTTGCTGCGCTGCTGGCGGGCGCGGGCCTTCACCTGGCGCAGCCGCCGATGCAGCAGCACGAACAGCACCGGAAAACTCGCCGTGGCGAGCAGCCCCAGCGGCCAGTGCAGCAGCAGCAGCACGATGGCCATGCCGCTGACGGCCAGCCCGTGGCTGATGCTGACCAGCAGGAACTCGGCATAGATGTCGCGCAGCGTGTTGGTGTCGCTGGTGATCTTGCTCATCAGTTCGCCGCTGCGGCTGCGGTGATGGAAGTCCAGCGACAGGCGCTGCACATGGTCGAACAAGGCGCCGCGCAGCCGACCGACGATCTCGTAGCCGATGCGGGTGGTGATGAACTGCTGCCCGTAGCTGCACACCCCGGCCAGCAGCGCGATGAGGATCAGCGCCGCGCAGCACAGGCCCAGGGCGGTCGTGGAGGACAGACCTGTCCAGACCTGGCCCAGCGCGTGGGAGCCGGCCACCGACGCCCCCGCGGCCGGGCTGCCGCCGTGCTGACCCAGCACATGGTCGAACACCAGCTTGAGCGGCCAGGGCGCGGCGAGTGTGGCCAGCGTGCTGCCACCGATGCAGGCGGCAGCCGCGGCGAGCGACCAACGCGCCTGCAGCAGCTGCTGGCGCACGATGGCGCGCAGCTGGGGGTGTCGGGTGGACGAGACCATGAAGTCAGGTGGATGACGTGCGATGCGACAAGGGCGGTGGGTCAGCCTTGCAGCGCTACAAGTTCGTCGATGCCCTGGCTGGCATGGCCGGAGACAAACAGGCTGCGCATGCGCGCTGTATTGCGGTGGATGTCGAAGTTGCTTTCCATCCATGCCCGTGCGCCACGCGCCAGCCGCCGGGCCTGGACGGGGTCGGCCAGCAGGCCGGCCAGCGCCTGGGCCAGCAGCACAGGCCGGCGCTGCGGCAGCAGCCGGCCTGTGCTGCCGTCGATCACCAGCTCGGGTATGCCGGTGACCTCGGTGGCCACCACCGGGCAGCCCAGCGCCATGGCTTCCAGCAGCACGGTCGGCAGGCCGTCGCGGTCACCGTCCGGGCTGACGATGCAGGGGGCCGCCAGCACGGCGGCGCGCCGCATCAGCGCGGCCACCTGTGCGGGTGGCTGGGCACCCAGCAGCTCGACGCGCCGGCCCAGGCCCAGGGCGTCGATGCGGGCCTGCAGTTCGCCGTGCAGCGGGCCGCCGCCGACGATGAGGCAGCGCCAGGCGGGCACCAGTTCCCGCATGAGGCCGCACGCATCGATCAGGTCGGCAAAGCCCTTCTTCTCGACCAGTCGGCCCACGGCCAGCACCAGGGGCTCGCGTTCGGCATGATGGGACGCCATGTGCATGCGGCGCAGGTCGATGCCGTTGTAGATGCGCACGATGCGCTCGATGTCGTCGGGGTAGTGCTCGCGAAGGTGGCTCAGGTTGAAGTCGCTCACGGTCACCACATGGCGCGCCTGGGCGATGCGCAGGCCCAGCGCCTGTGTGTCGACGCCGGCATGGAAGATGTCGCGCGCATGGGCGGTGAAGCTGTACGGCAGGCCGCAGATCCGGGCCGCCTGCCGGGCCGTCTCTGCCGCGCTGTTGCCGAAATGTGCATGCAGGTGGGTCACCGGCGCGGCACCGGCCAGGCTGCGCTGCAGGGCGGCGCAGAGCCGTTCGACCGCCGTGCCCGACGTGGTGTTGCCCTCTTGCGGCGTCAGGTAGGTGACCGGGGCGCGCAGGCCGCTGACGTCGGCATGGCTGTCCTCGGCCTTGGGTCGGCGCAGCGCATGGATCTCGATGTCCAGGCCCGCAGCCTCATGCGCGCGGATCTCGTTGACGACGAAGGTCTGCGACAGGCGGGGGAAGGTCTTGAGGATGTAGGCGACTTTCAAGACGGATGCTCCAGGGTATCGGCGCTGGCAGCCTGGGGCTGCCAGCCCTTGTGCGCGGCGGATGGCACGGCGGATGGCACGGCGGATCGCACGGCGGATGGCACGGCGGATGGCACGGCGCGCGGCACGCCGCCATGGACAGGGGCGCGGCCCTCCTGGAAATCGGTCAGGTGGGCGGCTGCACTCGCCAGCCAGGGCCCTGCCGGGCCGGGCGTCGAGAGATCGCCACCCGCCTGGCGCCAGGCCTTGCAGGCACGCCGCAGGTGATGAAAGGCCAGGTACAGCGGCAGGCGCCGGTGCACGTCGGCACTGGCACCGTAGCTGCTGGTCACGCAGGCATGCAGCTGATCGGCCAGCTGCGGCCAGCGCAGGTCGATGTGCAGGTGCAGGTTGGCCAGATCGAGTGCGGGGTCACCCAGGCCGCACAAGTCCCAGTCGATGAGGTCGACCCGCGCGGCGCCGACAAACATCTGCCGCGGGTGGGAGTCGCGATGGACCAGGCAAGGCGCCACATCGGAGCAAGGTGCACCAGCTTCCTGCAGACGCCCCACCAGCTGCTGCAGTTGCCGCGATGAAGCCGGTGCCTGCTTCACGAGCCCGGCCGCCAGGTCGGAAGGATGTGGTCGCATCAGCTCGGCCAGCTGTGCGTCCATGCCTGTCCTGCCGCCGCATTCCCCAATCACCGGGTCACCGAAGGCCTGGAGCAGCCCGACCGTCGGCAGCTGATGCAGTTCGTGCAGGGCCGCGCTGCAGCGGGCGACGGCGTCGATCAGGCGCGCGGGCTCGCTGGCTGGCAGGGCCGCCAGGAGTTCGCCGCGCGCCGGCTCAAGCAGCAGCACCTGCCGCAGGGCGTCGACATGCAGCACGGCCGGCATGCCCAGCACACGTGTGCCGGCCGCCTGGATGAGCTGCCAGACCCGGGTGGTGCAGCGCGCCGTCGCGGCGAAAGTGCTGTCGGGCAGGCATTTGGCGATGATCTGCCGGCGTGCCGGTGGCGCTGCGCTGGCGTCGGCGATACCGACCGCGCAGGCAAACACCGCGTGTCCCTGGGCCGGCCCCTGCAGGGTGTGCAGCGCGTGCACCGAACCCTGAGGATGACTGGCTGCCAGCCAGGCCTGGACACTGGCCGAGGCGCGCTGGCGCGCGTCCCGTTCGGCTGCCTGCGCCAGGGCTGGAGGTGTCGAGCAGGACAAGGTGCTCATGCCGGACTCGGCTGACCGGCTCGGTCGTTCGGCACCGTCATCGCCTGCACGGCCAGTGCTTCCAGCAGCCTGGCCGCGCGGGCGTTGCCCACGGGTGCTGCGGCGCTTGGGTAGCAGCGCCGCATGTCGGCCAACTGGGCAGGCGCGGCGCGCAGCTGCATCAGCGCTGCGGCGATGCCGGCCGCATCGGCGGCGTCGAAGACCCGCGCGCAGCCGGCATCCGCCAGGCGCTGCACCCGTTCGAACTGGTCGTCCTTGCCGCGCCGGGAGGGCAGGAACAGGGCGGGTGTGCGGGTCAGGGCCAGTTCGCTGACGGTGTTGTAGCCGCCTTCGGCGATGACCAGGCTGGAGGCGGCCAGCAGGTTGACCAGGTCGGGCTCGAAGTGCACCACCGTCATGCCGGGCAGGGGCTCGAAGCGGCCCGTGTAGTTCGGACCGAGCACGACGATGTGGCGCCACGGCGCGGTGTCGGCCATCGAGGACACGTGCAGATGCACCTGGCGCACGGCCTCGAAGAAGGTGTCGGCCTGATCGGCAAAGCCGCCACCACCGACGGTGGAGGTGAGCACGAACTCGTCGGACCTGAGGCCGTGGCGCTCCACGATGCGGGCCTGCGCCTGCGCCTGCGGCAGGCGGGCGATGGGACCGACGAAGTGGCAGCGCGGGCGCAGGCTGGCAGGCACGGGCATGCCGAATTCAGCCGGCGTGTGCGGCACGAGCACGCAGTCCATGGCCGAAAGCGACGGGTGGGCGTACACGGCCGCCTGCTCTTCGGGCAGGCAGCGGCGCATGACGAAGGCCAGGCGCGAGGCAGGGGCGGCTGCACGCAGCGACGCCAGCGCGGCGCGGTCCGGCAGCATGGTGTCGAACACCTGCACCTGTGGCCCGAAGGCTGCGACGGCAGCCGCCGCGCCGCGTCCGTCGTCGACCACATGGGCGATACCGTCGGGCCAGAAGCCCGGTGCCGGCGCGGCCCGCAGGTGGAACAGCAGCTGCACCTGGGGCGAGCGTTCGCGCAAGGCCAGCGCCATGTTGAGCCCGCGCATCATGTGACCGAGGCCACGCCGGTTGCGCACATGGAAGATCACGCGAGGTGTGCTGCTCAACATGACGCCGCCTGCGCTGCCGGCCAGGTCATGGTGCTGACGCACTGGCCGCCTTGTCGGCGTTCGAGCTGGTAGGCACCGGGGTGATCCGTGACGCCGGGCCGGGCCTGGGTTCGTGTCGGCCAGCGCAGGGCGAAGTGGTCGGTGAAGGCCTCGCCCGCGCACAGCCCCTGCACGCACACCTGTGCATGATCGTCGCGCAGGTCGGCGTGCATCGAGACGATGTGCAACTCGTCGCTGTCCGGCGTCAGCAGCGTGGCATAGCCGGTCCGGCCGACGAAGCGGCTGGTGGCCGCGAGTTGCGGTGCGGGCTGCCTGTCGCCGTAGCTCCTGGAAACCCAGGCGCTGCCGAGTCGTGCGTCGGCATCGGGTGCATGCAGCAGGATCTGCCAGCCCGGCGCTCGCAGGGCCAGGCCATGCGGCAGGGTCCCGGTCGTGACCTGCCCCTGCCAATGCGCTGCCAGTTGCAGGTGCAGCGCGGCATCATGCGGCTGACCATCACCCGAACTGACCTGGTCGAGCACCAGCAGGTACTGGCGCTGCACGAACACCAGGCAGCGCGTGTGGATCGGTTCGTATTCGGCGCTGAGGGCGCCGGCGAGCACCACATCGCTGTGCCGACCCAGGTGCACCTGAGGGTCGATCCGCTGCACGGCCGGACCATGTTTGGAGGCACCCGGTGCCAGGCTGCTGCGGTCGAGCTTGTGCAGACCGGCTGCGGGCCGGCCCGCCTTGGACAGGTAGCGGGTCTGGTCCAGCCTGTCGATGCACACCGTGTTGTGCGCCGCCGTGCGCTTGAACTGGTAACGCCAGTCGATGCCCTGAGCGTCGGGTTCGGCGTTGTACGTGTACCGCCCGGGGTCGACGATCACCTGACGACCACCCGCCGTCCAGCACAGGCTGAACAGGTCGTAGTGGGCGTGGCTGCCGGCACCCGGCGCGCCGCAGTCGAAGAAGACGTGCTGGGCGGTGGCGAGCCCGGCCGGGCCGTGGCCCCACCGGTCGCGCATGACCACATAGCCGGCAGTGTCGAAATGGTGGCTGAGTGCCTCGATCGGCCGCCCTTGCCGCCCCCCGGTGGCCAGATGTTGTGCCATGGCATCGGCATACAGCGCTGCGCCCAGGGCCAGCATGGGGCGATGGTCACCGTTGTCGGCATCGTTGACGAGCGGAATCTCGCCGTCGGGCAGCGTGATCCAGCAGGCGAATCGCAGCGCCAGGCGCAGCCGCTCGTGCAAGGCCTCGGGCAGCGGCAGGTCCGCCGCCCGGCACACGGCGACGAAGGACAGCGCCGTCTCCAGCGTGATCTGGTGATAGTGGCTGGACAGCTCGCAGTGCACGCCGTCGGCACCGAAGTCGCTCAGCAGGTTGGCGCACAGCAGCTCCGTGGCAGCCAGGGCCTGCGCAGCGGCCTGGCTGCGGGCAGCCGGCTCGTCCAGGCACGGGCCGATCACCAGCCCCGCCAGGACAACGGCATACAGCTGGAAGGTGCGGTGGTTGCGGGCCGGCTTGAGGTGCGCCAGGATGTAGCCGGCTTCGTCGGCGATGCGGTCACGCAGCGTGGCGAGCAGCGCCTCGGGCAGGTGCTGCAGGCCGTCGCTGTGCTGCAGCAAGGCCAGGGCAAGCACGCAGTGCTCGACGCGTTTGGCCTCCACCTGGGCATCACTGCAGCTCAGCTCGCCGGTGCCCATGTGTTCCAGCCAGGCGGTGGCCAGGTCGGCCCAGGTGCGCAGATGACGCAGGTCGCGCTGGTGGCGCCAGGCCTGGGCCAGGTCGACCAGCATGGGCAGCTTGTGCAGGGCGATCAACCATTCGGCGTCCGCGCAGGGGTTGGCGCGCCAGTCGGTATGCGCGCTGACCGGATGGGTGTGGCCGATGGCGCTGTAACGCCCCAGCAGCAGAAGGTCGGCCCGCACCAGCTGGTCGACACCCGGCCGGGCATGCAGCGCCAGCCATGCCGTGCCGAGCGACGGCGCCATGCCTGCCAGCGGGTGGCGGCTCTGCCAGGCGCCTGCGCTGCGGGCCGGCATGGCCGCGGGATGGCCAGGCGCGTTCATGCTGCCAGGGCCTGCAGGCCACCGGGCTGTGGACGGCCCAGGCTGCGCGCCAGGGCATGCAGGGCGGCGTCGAGCTGCACGGTGCACGCGGCCAGGGTGTCGCGGCGTTCGTCGGCCGCGTGGTCATGGCCGGGCGCAGCGCGCTGCGCGTCGGCGCCGTGATCCGCCAGGGCGGCTGGCGGGGCAAGGCCAGGTGTGGCACCCATGCCCGCCGGCAGCGGCAGGGGCGCCCGGTGCAGGTGAGCCGACCGGCGCGCGGCGAGCAGGCCGGCCACCTGGGCCTGCAGGCGCGGCAGGCCGGTCATGGCCAGCTCGGGCCGGCGCGTGCCGGCAGCGATGGTGCGCAGGTTCAGTTCGATCTTGCGCTGCAGCAGCGCGGGCGTCAGGTCGTCGGGGTGGATGGCATCCAGCAGGCCGACCGCCTGCATGCGCCGGGCTCGTATCCACTGTTCCTGCACCGGCACCACCCGCGGCACGATGATGCAGGGCTTGCGCAAGGTCAGCAGCTCGCAGACCGTGTTGTAGCCACCCATGGCGACGACGAGATCGGCTGCATTCATGCAGCTGAGCATCTCGCGCGTGAAGTCGATGCAGACCACGTTCGTGCACCGTGTGGCGAGTTCGGCCAGTTCGGCACGCGCCGGGGCGTCGAGCTCCGGGCCGGCGACCAGCAAGGTGCTCCAGCCGGGCGGCTGGGTGCAGCCGAGCAGCCCGTTGAGGTAGCTGCGCATCAGCGTCAGGCCGTCTGCACCGCCACCGGCGGTCAGCAGCACCAGCGGTTGCTGCAGGCCCAGGCCGAAACCCGCGCGCACCTCGTCGCGCGGCTTGAGCGCGGAGCGGCGGGCGATGTAGCCGCAGTACGCCAGGCGGGCGGCACTGGGCGGCGGGAAGGCGTATTCGCTCGCGACATCGAACACTTCGGGTTCGCCGACGACGAGCACCCGGTCGTAGTAGGCCTGGATCGCATCGTGATACCTGCCGGTGCGCCATTGCTGCACGGTGCGCTCGGGCGCATCCAGGATGTCGCGCAGCAGCAGCACCATGGCTGGCGGACTGCCACCCGCACGCAACATGGCGATCATGGCCTCGAGTTCGTCGTCGATGCCCAGGGGCTTCTTGTCCACGATGACGACGTCGGGCGCGAAATCGCGCGCCGCCATCAGGATCATGTTGGCGCGCATGCGCATCGTCGAGGCGTAGTCGAGCCCCAGGGACCTGACCCCCGCAGCGCCCTGTTCGTCACGCCCGACACACGGCAGCTTGATGTAGTCCACCCGCTGCGGGATCCGGAATGCGTGGATCATGGGTGAACCGGTGATCACCAGGGCGGACATCTCGGGATCCTCGCCCACCAGATGCTCGGTGATCTCGAGCATGCGCCTGATGTTTCCCAGGCCATACGTGTCATGCGAATAGACGAGTACGCGCGTCATGGCAACCCCTGTGCTTGGACTGTCGGGCAGTCAGGCCGGAACTGTGTGCGGCCGCTACGGCACCTGACTGACAGCCATCACATGGGCGACCGCCGTGCATGACAGGTGTGTGACAGAGCCGTCTGCCGATCTGGAAATACATCCCACGGGCAAAAATCTTTCGATTTCCGGTGTTGCGGCACGCCGTCCGCCCCCAGGGTGGGTGGATGTGTTGCTGCGCTGCCTTGACGCGGCACGCCGGTACGGCAAGCACGGTTCACCGCACCGTCGTGCAACCTGTGGCGGACAGGGCAGCCGGGCCGGCCGGACGATCACGCCGCATCACATCCGACCTTGATGCAAGCGTGATGCAAGCGCGCTCGACGGACAGCAGCGCCGGGGCCCTGCAGATGACCGCAGGGCAATGCCGCCGCGACGTCACTCTGGCTGGCAGCGCGGCGGATCGATGAATCCTGCGCTGAGCAGTCCCCCGCAAGCCCTGCGCCCCGGCCGTGGTCCAGCGCAAGCGGTCGTCGTCCAGAAGTTGCCGGGCACAGCCACCAACTGACAACGTGGCGAACACAAGTGCGGCAGCTCGAACGAAGGGTCGTGGCCCCCAAGGCACCGACAACGCGGCCTGCCCGACATGGCTCGGAGCACGGAAGCATGAACCAGCCGCGGCAACGGTCCGGACGAACCACGGCACCGGCCGGCACGCAATCCGCGGCCGGTCCGGGCCGGGCTGGTACTTGGCCAGCCACCTGGACCGGTTGCAGGCCGCCGCGCTGGTAGAGCGGGTAACGCGCCTCGGCGGCGGCCTGGAACCGCTGGCGATCGCCGGCATCGAGCCGGGCCTTCTCGGCCGTGACCGGCACCCTCAGCGGCGGGCTGCCGTGCACGCAACTGTGCAGGCTCATCTCGGGCACTGCGCCCCTCGCGACCGCCGGGCCGGCCGCGGATGCGGGCAGTGCGCTCAGGGCCTGCACCAGGCCCGGCGCCAGCGCCAGCGCAACCTAGGCCGATGCCCTGCCGCCGGGCTCATGGCATGCCCTCAGTCCACCCGCCGTGGCTGTGACCGATCATCCGGGCATGACCAACCGCCGCATCATCCTGGCCGGAGCCTCAGGCCTGGTAGGCCGTGAACTGCTCGAGGGCCTGCTCGCCGATCCCGGCGTGGCCGAGGTACGTGCCCTGGTACGCCGGCCGCAGGCCCTGCCCACCCACCCTGCCGCACAGTCGGCGCGGTTGACGCCGCAGGTGGTCGACTTCGCCGCGCTGCCGGCGCTGCCTGCGGCCGACGAGGTCTATCTCGCGCTGGGCACCACCATCAAGGTGGCGGGCAGCCAGGCGGCCTTCCGGGCCGCGGACTTCGACGCCAACCTCGCGGTGGCCCGCGCCGCCCTGGCTGCCGGGGTGCGCCGCGCCGGTCTCGTGAGCGCCATGGGGGCGAACGCCCGCTCGTCGATCTTCTACAACCGGGTCAAGGGGGAGCTGGAGGACGCGCTGGCAGCGCTGGGCTTCGACACCCTGGTGATTGCCCGGCCCTCGTTGCTCCTGGGCGACCGCACTGCCCTGGGTCAGCCCGTGCGGCCCGGCGAGCGCCAGGGCGAGCGCCTGGCGCGCTGGCTCGGCCCGCTGGTGCCGCGCAACGTGCGGCCCATCCCGGCGGCCCGCGTTGCGCAGGCCCTGCTGGGTGGGGTTGCGCAAGCGCGTGGTCTCAGGTACCTGCCGTCGGGCGAGATGAACGTCTGAGGCGGCCGGCTAGACCGCGGAGAAGTACGTGCTCGGCTTCTCCCCGAATTGCCTCGTGAACATGGATGCAAACGCGCTCGGGCTGTCATAGCCGAGCGCAAGCGCGACATCGATCACCTTGTCCCCGCCGGCCAGCAGTTCCAGCGCCCGCAGCTCGTCGAGGATCAGCCGCATGAGCCGACCATCGCGGCTGTTGGCCGCGCAAGGTTGTAACTCCTTGGACTTGCTGAGACTGCACAAGATGCACAAGAGATGCACACGATGATGACGACGACGACGGCCATGCAGATCACGAGGTGCGCATCGCCCGGTTGACCGTGTACCCGGGCCGCTGTCGTCTGGCACCACTATCAGCCTGGGGCGTTGGAAATGAATCATGCATGGATAGGACGGCACACCGCGCACCTTGGCCGGGTGCTCCGCACAGGTGCACCGCCACCTGCGCTGCGCAGACCAGGCCCACGCCGGCAAGGTGGCGGCACACCGGCGTGGTGATGCGCCACCTCGACCGTGGCGTGGTGGCGGTACCGAGCTGATCCGGGGGGTGCACCGGTCTGGCGTGCGGCATGTGCAGGCACGTGGCGTGACATGAACGGGTCGGTGGAATGCCTCCACCGACTCGTGAGCCTGCAGGTCCGGACGTGGCTGACACGTATCCGGCCTGTGGGTGGCCGGTACGCAAGTCGGGTGTCGATGCTCCCGATGTCGGGACGCCGTGCCCCGACCCGTGGACGACGGGCACAGGGGCGGTGCACGGTCTGGTCAGACCCGGGATTGCCGACCGCGGTGCTGTGCGCGACATGCAATCGCGGTGGAGCAGGACGGGTAGGCGGTGGTGGGTGAGCAGTCAGCAGTCATCAGTCGTGGTCGATGGCCCGAGTGCCATTGCACCCCGGTCCGGCAATTACTCGCCCCGCGTCACGTCCACGGGCGACATGTCCATGCCGGCGGGCGGCACGGCGCGCGAGGCCAGTGTGCCCTGGTAGTACAGCTCGATCTCCTGCTTGCGGCGGTTGAGCAGGCCGGGCACCACCTTGTCGCCCGCCACCGTCCAGCGCATCAGCTGGTTGCCCACCTGCTCGTGCTGGCCGGCGTTGACCACCTTGAGCAGCGTGGACTTGCGGAAGGCGCCACCGCCCACGTTGTAGACGAAGTCGCACAGCGCGGCGTACTGCGTGTCGGTGAGCCTGGTGGTCACCGCCAGCATCACGGCGATCTGGGCGTCCTTCATGTCGGTCACCAGCAGCTCCTCGCCCTCCGCCTCCGTGATGCCGTCCTGCCAGTCGGCGGGCTCGGTGCCATCGCAACGGGCGCGCTTGGGCAGCAGGTGGCCGTAACCGATGGTGCACAGGCCCGCCACATCGTTGTAGAGCCTGCTGCGCCAGCCCTCGCCCTTCTTGGTGACCGCCAGCCCCGTGGGCACCACCGGCCGCAGCGTCCTGCCCGCCGGCAGCACGGCCTTGCCGCCCAGGTCGTTGAAGATGCCGGGCGCCTGTGCATCGGTGTAGGTCGGGTAGTCGGCCGGGCCGCGGCTACGGGTGGCGCAGCCGCTGGCGGCCAGCACGGCGGCAATGAGGGCGGTGGCGGTGGCCAGGGAACGAAGTCGGGTCATGGGCTGTGCCTCGGGAGGGTCTGGTTGAGTGAAGGGGAATGAAGCGTGGGATGGGGCCTCGCCGGATTGGCACGCGCCGGCTCACCGCGTGCCGTCGGTGCGGGCCGCCGTGCGGGCCGGGCCCAGCTGCAGCGGGCGCCAGTCGCCCACCGGGATGAAGGGCGCCCAGAAGTAGGGGTGCGCGGTGGCGGGGTTGGCACGGATCACGTCCTGCGCCGAACGCAGCGCCTGGGCCCGGCCTTCACCCTGCTGCAGGCGGCGGTAGTACTCGCCCATGAGCTGCTCGGTGGCGGCGTCGTTCACGCTCCACAGCGAGACCAGCTGGCTCTGCGCGCCAGCCAGCACCAGGGCGCGGCGCAGGCCGTACACACCTTCGCCGTTGGCCACGTCGCCGGTGCCGGTCTGGCAGGCCGAGAGCACCACCAGTTGTGTGCCCTGCAGGTCGAGCTGGGCGGCCTCGGCGGCGGTGAGGATGCCGTCCTCGCCGCCCTCCGAGCGGCGCTGGTTGGCACCGGCCAGGGCCAGGCCCGAGCGCAGCAGGGGGTTTTCGCCCAGGCCCTGGCGGCGCTTGGCGACGGGTGCCTGGTCGTCGCTTTCCACGTCGCGCGTCTTGCCCTTGGCAACGCCGCGCTGGCCGGATGCCGCGCCTGCTGCGTCGGCCTGCGGCAGCTCGTCGAGGAAGAAGCCGTGCGTGGCGATGTGCAGGATGCCGGGGCCGTGCACCTGCTTGAGGCGCGCCTCGGTGGCGGCCGCACCGGTGGCCACCTGGTCGGCCGGCAGCTTGAACAGCTGGCGCAGCAGCGTGGCCTCGCCCGCGGTGCCGGGCAGGGGGCTGAAGGACATGCCCGAGCGGTCCAGCGCGGCGGCGCGCTGGTTGGCCGGGGCGGCAGCTGCCGTGGTGCTCACCTGGGTGGGCGCGGCCTGGCCCTGGCCGGTCTGGTTGTAGTCCGGGTTGGCCATCACGGTGATGCCGCTGCGCGGCGCGGCGCTGTTGTCCTGCAGCTTTAGCAGGTCACGCCCGCTGGAGAGGTAGCTCAGCGCAAAGCGCTCGCCCAGGTAGCGTTTCTCGTCGTCCACCAGCGCGGCCAGCGGCACCAGGTTGAGCGCACCGTCGGGCGACAGCAGCACCTGCCCGGGCTGCGGCTGCAGCTTCGCCAGGGGCGCCAGAAGCGGCTGCATCACCAGGCGGTGCAGCTCGCGCGCCGCAGCCGGGCGCGGGTCGCCCACGGGCCGCAGTAACTGCTGCTGCAGGCTTTGCGTGGCCGCCTCGATGGTGTCGGCCGGGCCCAGGTCCACCACCTCGGGCGGGCGGTCGCGGGTGATCAGGTAGGCTGCGTAGCGGGGGGAGCCCCATTTGTCCTTGCCTTTCTTGCCCTTGGGGTTGAAGGGCTCGTAGCGGGTCCATTCGATAAGCACGTCGCGGGCCCCCAGGGCCGCCTGCACGCGTTGCAGCGTCACCGGTTGCACGGCCTGCTGGAAGCTGCGGCTGCGGTTGGCCAGATCGGTCTCCAGGCGGGCTTCTTCCTCGGCCAGGTTGGCTAATTGCTGATTCCAAGCTGCAGGGTCCTTGGCGTCCGACCCGGCTAGGCTCAGCTCGCTGCGACGGGCCACCACCTTCTGCCACTGCGTATACACAGCCTGACCGGGGGCGTCCAGCTGCTGACGCAGCCGTCCCTGCGCATCGGCCGTGGCATCCAGCACCCGGCCCTTGAGCTGCAGGACGGCCGCAGCTCCCAGGGCACGCGCTGCGGGTGCCGGGTCGGCCAGTGAGTAGCTCACATCCGAGCTGTGACCCAGGGTGGCCAGATACTGGCGCCGCCGTTCCTCGGTACCACTCTGCACCAGGCGTGTGATGTTGACTTCTGTGATGCTGAGTGCACGGGCCAACTGTGGTAGGGCCAGGGGCAATTTGTCCTGAGCCCAATGCAAGATTGCTAGGTTGTTCAGGGTTGTTTCAGTGTCCGGATGATCGGCCCCAAGGGCCTTTTCGTAGACGGCCAGCGCGCGCAGAAAGAGCGGCTCGGCCTTGTCGTAGGCGCCAGTGGATATGTACAGGCTCGCCAGGTTATTCAGTCTGGCTGCGGTGTGCCGGTGATCAGCCCCCTGGGCCTTTTCAGTGACGGCCAGCGCGCGTAGGTACAGCGGCTCGGCCTTGGTGTAGTCGCCGGTGACTTCGTACAGGCCCGCCAGGTTGTTTAGGCTGGTCGCGGTGGCTAGGTGATCCGCCCCCAAGGCCTTTTCTTTGATGGCCAGTGCACGTAGGTACAGCGGCTCGGGCTTGGCATAGTCGCCGGTTTTTTGGTACAGGCTCGCTAGGTTGTTCAGGCTGGTCGCAGTGGCTGGCTGATCCGCCCCCAAGGCCTTTTCTGTGATGGCAAGCGCGCGTAAATACAGCGGCTCGGCCTTGACGTAGTCGCCGGTGTTTTCGTAAAGAGTTGCCAGGTTGTTCAGGGCAGTTGCGGTGTGTGGGTGATCGGCCCCAAGAGACTTTTCGTTGGTGGCCAGCGCGCGCAGAAAGAGCGGCTCGGCCTTGGTGTAGGCACCAGTGGCTTGGTACAGGTCCGCCAGGTTGCTCTGGCTGATTGCGGTGTCTGGGTGATCCGCCCCCAAGGCCTTATCTCGGATAGCAAGCGCGCGTAAGAACAGCAGCTCGGCCTTGCCATAGTCACCCGTTTCTCTGTACAGGCTCGCTAGGTTATTCAGGCTAGTCGCGGTGATTGGGTGATTGAGGCCGAGTGCCTTCTGGCGAAGTGCCAGGGCCTTCTCGGCGAGAGGGATGGCGTTGGCAGCGCGGCCCTGACCAGCGAGCTGGATGACCTGATCATTCAGTGCCTCTGCTTCGTAGATCGGGCTGATGGCCAGTGCCGGCGTCGCCGCGCAGGCCAGCGCAGCGGCCAGGGCCAGACTGTGCCAGGCGTGTTTGGGCAAGGGCATGGGATCCTCCCTGGGATCGTGGATGTGTGGGGCGTGGCGGCGGGCGTCGGCGCGCCCGGCAAGCGG
>JBJOKY010000294.1:0-6028 GCA_046045865.1 Pseudomonadota bacterium
GACCACTCGGTGCTGGCGAAACGGTCCACGCCGCGCTGGGCGAAACGTTCGGCCAGCGCACGCTGGTCGGCGCTCAGCACGTGGATGACGTAGCGCTGCGCCTGCCGGAAGCTGGGCATGGACCCCGAGCGCAGGCCCAGGCTCCACAAAACGAGCGGCGGGTCGAGCGAGACCGAGTTGAACGAGTTCACCGTGATGCCCAGGGGCTCGCCGTCGGCCGTCAGCGTCGTGACGATGGTGACGCCGGTGGCGAACAGGCCCAGCGCCGCCCGCAGCTGACGTGGCGCGACCGAGGCGGCGGCTGCGGCGTCAGGGCCGTCGGTGGCGGCCTCGTCGGCCAGGGACAGGTTGGATGAGGGGGGCAGGGCCGCAGCATGCATGGTCTCATTGTCGACCAAGGGTGTGCCGTGTGCGGGCCGCGGGGCCGGGCGCGCGCGGCAAACGCGCCACGACGGCCCGTGCACCCTGCTCGGCGCGGCGCGCCGTGGCTGGCCGCTCCGCCCGCACCGCCCGGTGTGCCACAGGTGGCTGCCTAGAATGGCCCGATGCCCCCAGACACCCCGCGCCCCACCGGCTCCGTCGCACTGGCGCCGGCCGTGGCGCCGGGCGGGCCGCGGGCACAGGCCCTGGGCCGCCTGCTGGTCGTCATGCTGCTGGGCTTCGCCTCGGGCCTGCCGCTGGCGCTCACCGGCCAGGCCATGCAGGCCTGGCTGAGCCAGGACGGGCTGGATCTGGCCACCATCGGTTTCCTCAGCCTGGTGGGCCTGCCCTACACCTTCAAGTTCCTGTGGGCGCCGCTGATGGACCGCTTCGAGCTGCCCTGGCTGGGCCGCCGGCGCGGCTGGCTGGTGCTCACCCAGCTGGCCCTGGCCGCGCTGCTGTGGCTGATCGCGGCGGTGGAGCCGGCGGCGCACACGCGCGCCTTTGCCGCGCTGGCGCTGGCCATCGCCTTCGTCGCCGCGTCGCAGGATGTGGTGATCGATGCCTACCGCACCGACCTGCTGCCCGCCGCCGAACGCGGCCTGGGCTCATCGCTCAACGTGCTGGGCTACCGGCTGGCCATGATCCTGTCGGGCGGCGTGGCGCTGATCTGGACCGACCCGGCCCAGGCCGCTGGTGGTGGCCATGCGGGCTGGAGCTGGCCCGAGGTCTACCGCCTCATGGCCGCCATCCTGTGCGGCGCGGCGGTGCTGTCGGCCACCGCGTTGCCGCGCCTGGCGCATGCGCTGCAGCCGGTCAGCGTGGCGCGCAACGACCTGACCGGCTTCGTCGCCGTGCTGGCCGCCGTGGCCGTGGGCGCGCTGGCGACCGACCGTTATGGCCAGGCCGTCGCCCAGGTGCTGCTCGCACCCTGGCGCGAGGCGGCGCTGTTCGCCAAGTGGGCCGACCTGCTGGCGCTGATGCTGGGCCTGGGCCTGACGCTGCCGCTGGCGGCCTGGGCGGCGCGGCGGGCGAAGTTCGAGACCCTGCTCGGCGGCCTGCGCAACTACTTCAGCCAGCCGGGCGCCTGGGCCTTTCTCGCCTTCATCGTGCTCTACAAGCTGGGTGACGCCTTTGCCGGCTCGCTGCTCACGCCCTTTTTGCTCAAGGCGATGGCCTATGCGCCGGCCGAGGTGGGCGTGGTCAACAAGCTGATCGGCCTGTGGCTCACCATCGGCGGTGCGCTGCTGGGTGGCGCACTCATGCTGCGGCTGGGGCTGTGGCGCTCGCTCATGCTCTTCGGCCTGCTGCAGATGGCCAGCAACCTGGGCTTCTGGTGGCTGGCGGTGAACGGCAAGGGCGTGCTGCCGGGCCTCGTGCTGCCGGCCTTCGACTGGGGCTGGCTGCGCCTGACCCAGCCCACGCCGGTGGACGGCGGCCTGCTGATGGTGATCGCGGTCGAGAACCTCTCGGGCGGCATGGGCACGGCGGCCTTCGTCGCCTGCCTGATGAGCCTGACCAGCCAGCGCTACACCGCCACGCAGTACGCGCTGCTGTCGGCCTTCGCGGCGGTCGGGCGGGTGTGGGTCGGCCCGCTGGCCGGCGTGCTGGCCGAGGCGCTGGGCTGGCCGGTCTTCTTCATCGTCTCGACCCTGGCGGCGCTGCCGGCGCTGGCCATGCTGGTCCACCTGAGGGCGGCGCTGCAGGCGCTGGGAGTCGACCCTGCGGCGGCGGCGGTCGACGACTGATCGCTGCCGGGCCAGGTGCGCCACCGGCTGCCACACGCTTGGCGTCACCGGCCCGCGGGTGCTGCCGCGCGCTGCCTAGAATTTCGGCATCCAGCGGTCGATGCCGGTCGCTGCCTGCTCCCCGTCCTCATCCTCCCGGGTCGCATGATGCGACCTGCACTGCACGCAATACCCGGTCACCATGTCCAGCCATCCGAACGACGTATCGATCACCTCCCCGCAACTGCCCTGTGGCAGGGCCGACGAGGGCGGCATAGCCCTGCCGCCCATGGTCCAGGCCATGCGCTGCGGCTGCCCGCTGCATGCGCGTCGGCGCTTCCAGCTCGGCCTGGCCGGCGGCGCGGCGCTGGCCGGGCTGGGCAGCGCCTGGCCGGCCTGGGCGCGCGAGGGCGTGGACGTGGGCAAGAAGTCGATCTTCACCGGCGCCGTGCCGGCTGACCAGATCGAGAAGGCCGCCGGCGACCAGTACCTGCAGCTACGCCAGGAGGCGAATTCCAAGCAGGCGCTGGCGCCCTCGAACCACCCGCAGGTGGTGCGCCTGCGCGCGATCGCCGAACGCCTCGTGCCGTTCACCTACGAGTGGAACGACCGGGCGCGCCAGTGGCGCTGGGAGATCAACCTCATCGTCGACAAGCAGCTCAACGCCTTCTGCATGCCGGGCGGCAAGATCGCCTTCTACACCGGCATCCTGGCCCAGCTGCAGCTGACCGACGACGAGGTCGCCATGATCATGGGCCACGAGATGGCGCACGCCCTGCGCGAGCATGCGCGCGAACGCATGGGCAAGCAGACCGCGACCCAGGGCCTGCTGGAGATCGGTGCCTCGCTGTTCGGCCTGGGCAACATCGGGCGCACCGTGGCCGGCATGGGCGCGCAGCTGCTCACGCTCAAGTTCAGTCGCGAGGACGAGTCCGAGGCCGACCTGGTCGGCATGGAGCTGGCGGCACGTGCCGGCTACGACCCGCACAGCGGCGTGACGCTGTGGCAGAAGATGATGGCGGCCAGCAAGGGCGCGCCGCCGCAGTTCATGTCCACCCACCCGTCCAGCGCGACGCGCATCAAGGAGATCGAGGCCAGTCTGCCCAAGGTCCAGGGCCTGTATGACCGCGCGCCGCGGCCGCAGCAGCGCTACGCACCTCCAGCCGCCTGATCTGGGTGTGGTCGCGGCCCATGGGGGGGGCTTTTTCAGATCGAGCGTTAAATCTGCACAGCGAACCACCCCTTGGACGAGGGGGTTTGTTGTGCCTGCATAAGAAAATTTTGCCAATCAATCGATAAAGATACGAGCCGATACGTTTGGCTTCGGTTTTCCATCGAATGAAGGTGGCGATGCCGGCGATCAGACCACTAGCATCGTTCCGGCTCCGCAGCCCTGTCCGGATCAGCGGGGCTTGTGTGCCGACACGGCGGACTGGAATTGATGTGCCGCAATCCCGAGGTGACCTATGCAAGTGCTCTCCATGGTTCCGTCTTCGCCCGTACACCCAGGCCTGGTGCCTGCATCCCGAGGTCAGAACATGCGAGATACCGACGGGGTAGACGAAGCGGCCGGTCGTCTGCATGCCCGCGTGCTGCTGGTCGACGACCATGAGTTCGTGCGTTTCGGCGTGCGGGCCATGTACGGCGCCATGCCCGACCTGGCCATCGAGTGGTTCGAGGCCGCCTCGCTGCAGGAGGCCATCGACATCTACGGTCGCGAACCGCAGATCGATGCCGTGCTGCTCGACCTCAATCTCGCCGACTGCAAGGGCCTGCAAGGCCTGCGCCTGTTCCTGCGCAGCCATCCGCAGGCGCGCGTGGCCATCTTCAGCGGCACGCAGGACGAGTTCGTCGTGCGCCAGGCGCGTGCCCTGGGTGCTGTCGGCTACGTCGGCAAGGGTGCCCACATCGACGACATGCGCGCCACGCTCATGACCCTGGTGCGCAGCGCGCCCGGGCGCGAGCAGCGCGCGCCGGTGCCCACCTCCGCGCTGTTTCCGCGCTTTCCGTCGGCCTCCATGTACGACCGCGTCGCCGAACTTGGCGCACGCCATCTCGAGATCCTCGAACTGGTGCTGTCGGGCTGCACCAACCAGGAGATCAGCAGCGCCACCAGCCTGTCGCTGGGCACGGTGAAGAACTACGTCTCGGCCCTGCTGCTGGCGCTGGACGTTCGTTCGCGTTCCCACCTCATCAGCCTGTTCCGCTGAATGGCTGCGCCCGCCGTGGCGCCGGCCGTCGATGACTGATCGTTCCAACGACCCCGTCCGTCCTGAGCCGGTGCCCTGGTCGTCGTTGCGGGTCGTGCCCGCACCGTTTGCGGGCAGGCCGGACGACCGGGCGCGCAGCGTCGAGCGACGCAGCGTCAGCCGGCGCGCCGACGACGCGCTCACCGACGCCGCCTTCGACGCCCTGCCGCGTTTCTGGCTCGGCCAGGCCGTGCTGGCAGCCGGCTTCGCCGGCTGTGCCCGGCTGCTGGCTGCACCGTTGAACGCGTCCCTGGCCACCACCGCGCCCACGGGTGGCGGCAGCGGCGGCATGCATGCGCTGATCGGTCCGGCCTATGGCGGTCTGGGCCTGCTGCTCGTGCTGCTGATGGTGGCCAGCGCCGCGCTCTCGCTGGCCTATGCCCGCGTGCGTCCGACTCTGGCGGCGAACCACCCGCTGTGGCGTGTCAAGCGCCACTGGCGCAGCGTGCTGACCGTGCTGCTGGCCGGCCTGGTGCTGCTGCCCGGCCTGATCAGCCTGTGGCCGCAGCCCCTGGCCGGCGTGCGCGGGGCCGATCTGCTCATGGCGCTGAGCCTCATGCAGCTGGCCCAGCTGGCCCTGGTGCTGGCGACCCTGCCCATGCTGGCGCCGCTGGCCGTGTGCGCCGCCGCCGGGCTGCTGATGCCGGCCTGGGCCTGGCTCGACCTTCCGCAACAGGCCGGCGCGGCCGGCCTGGCCTGGCTGCTGTGCCTGCCGGCACTGGCCGGTGCGGTGCAGGCACGGGTGGCGGCCCGGCGCTGGCTCGACGAGCAGCGCCAGCACATCGTCGACCAGGATCTCATCAAGGCTCTGACCGCCGAGCGCGATGCCGCGCGCCGCTCGGAGGACGACAAGAGCCGCTTCGTCGCCGCCGCCAGCCACGACCTGCGCCAGCCCATGCACGCGCTGGGCCTGTTCGTCGCCACCCTGGAGCGCCGCCTGGCCGGCGCTCCGGAAGAGCCGCTGGTGCGCAACATGATGCGCGCCATCGAGGTGCTCGACCGCTCCTTCACCGCCATGCTCGACATCTCGCGCCTGGATGCCGGCACGGTGCGCCCCAGCATGCAGAGCTTTCCGCTGCGCGACCTGTTCCGCCGCCTGCACATGCACTTTGCCGGCCAGGCCGACAGCGCCGGGCTGGCGCTGCGTTTCTCGCCCGGCGGCAAGTCGGTCACCAGCGACCCGCAGTTGCTGGAGCGCGTGCTGGGCAACCTGCTGCAGAACGCGCTGCGCTACACCCGCAGCGGTGGCGTCGTGGTGCTCGCGCGCAGCCGCGGCGACCGCGTCAACATCGAGATCTGGGACAGCGGCTGCGGCATCCCCGAGGCCGACCTGCCGCGCATCTTCGACGAGTTCTACCGCGTCACCACGCCCGCCGGCCATGCCAGTCCCGAGGCCGCCCAGGGCCTGGGCATGGGCCTGGCCATCGTGCGCCGCCTGGTCGCGCTGCTGGGCCACACGCTGGACGTGCAGTCCATCCCCGGCAAGGGCACGCTGTTCCGCATCGGCATCGCGCACACGCCGTTCGCCGAGAGCCAGGCCCAGGCTGGCGCCAGCGACACGGTGCCGGCGCCGGCCTTCGCCGCGCGCACCGTGCTCGTCGTCGACGACGAGCCGTCCATCCGCGAAGGCCT
>JBJOKY010000295.1:0-6003 GCA_046045865.1 Pseudomonadota bacterium
CGGCGGCGCCCAGGGCAGGGCGCGTTCCTGCTGCCAGCCGGCGCCGACCAGCCCGGTCGCGGCCAGGGCGATGAGCAGCACGAAGGCCGCCACCACGCCCAGCGCGGCCATGCCGACACGGTCGGCACGGTAGCGCTTCCAGGCCAGGGTCCATACGCCCGGCGAACGCACGTAGACCGGCGTGCGGCTGGTGTCGCCGCCGTGGCCGCTGGCCGGCCGGGCGGTGTGCAGGGCGGCGTCGTTCATCGCAGCACCACGCGCGGGTCGACCCGGGTGTAGAGCAGGTCGGTGAGGAGGTTGATCAGCATGGTCAGCGCGGCCAGATAGACCGTCACGGCCTGGATCACCGGGTAGTCGCTGCGGTTCACCGCCAGCAGCACCTCGCGGCCCAGGCCGGGGATGGAGAAGAACACCTCGATCAAAAAACTGCCGACGAAGATGCCCGGCAGCTGCACGCTCACGTTGGTCAGGATGGGGATGAGCGCGTTGCGCAGCACGTGGCGCAGCAGCACGGCCGGCTCGCCCAGGCCCTTGGCGCGCGCGGTGCGCACGTAGTCCTGGCCGATCTCGTCGAGAAAGAAGCTGCGGTACAGCCGCGTCTGCGGCGCCACGCCCACCAGCACCGCCAGCAGCACCGGCAGCGGCGCGTAGCGCAGGACGTTCTCGGCCGTGCTGGCGCTCCAGCCCTGCACCGGGAACCAGCCGAGCTGGAAGGCGAACAGCCACTGCCCGACGATCACGTACACCAGCAGGCTGATGGACAGCGCCACGGTGGTGACGACCATGATGGCGCGGTCGGTGAGCGAGCCGCGCACCGCCGCCACGGCCAGGGCCAGGGGCACCGCCAGCAGGGTATCCAGCACCAGGATGGGCAGCATCACGGTCAGCGTGGCCGGCAGCCGGGTGGCGAACAGGTGGCTGACCGGTTCCTTGGTCGCCCAGCTGCTGCCCCAGTCGGCCACCAGGATCTGGCGCACGAAGATCCACAGCTGCTCGGGCGTGGACTTGTTCAGGCCGAGCTGCTCGCGGATCTCGGCCACCTGCTCGGCCGAGGCGTTCAACCCGGCCAGGATCTCGGCCGGGTCACCGCCGAAGGTCTTGAACAGGAAGAACACCAGCAGCACCACGCCGGCCAGCGTGGGCACCATCTGCCACAGGCGGCGCAGCAGGTAGCCGGTCATGCGGCGGTGCTGGCGTCGTGGTGGGGGCCGCTGCTGGTGCCGGTTCTGGTGCCGCTGGCGGTGCCGGCCTGGCCCAGGGTCAGCTCGCCGCGCACGGCGCCGGCGCGGTCGGCGCGTGCGCAAAAGCCGATGCGGCTGCCGGCCGGCGCGCGGACCAGCCAGGTGCACAGCGCGCGGTCTGCGGTCACCTCCCGCCCGGGCAGGAAGGCCTGCAGCGAGTTCGTCGGCGCATGCCCGGCCAGATGCGGGCCGCCGATGTAGCCGCTGGTCATGCGCGGCAGGCCCTGCAGCAGCTCGGCGCCGGCGGGCAGCTCGAGCTCGAACACCAGGCCGCGTGCCACCTTGCGAGCCACCGCGCGCTTGCTGATCGTGCTGCCCAGGTAGCCCGAGTTGCCCACCGCCAGGCGCAGCTGCCAGACGCGGCTGGCGCCCTGCGCGGCGGCGTCATCACCCTCGACCGCGACCGCCGTGGCCTCCAGCAGCTCCAGGCGCGGCAGCGACGCGGCCAGCGTGGCCAGCCAGGCGGGGAAACGCGCCGCCTCGCGTTCGCGCAGGTGCGGCGGCGGGTTGCGCCAGTAGTTCAGGCGGTCCCAGCCACCCAGCTCGACGGCGCCCAGCTGCGGGTGCTGGAACGGATACCAGTCCACATGGGCCTGGCCGCCGCACTGCTCGTCGCTCCAGGCCAGCAGCTTGAGGTCGTCCTCCACCGGGTGCTCGCGGTACCAGTGGATCCAGTCGTACTTGTCGATGCCGGCCTCGCGGTTGGGGGCCCAGATCTCGACCGTCCAGAACAGCGCGCCCAGGTGCTCGTAGACCCAGTCCTGCGAACCGGTGATGACTTCCCTGGGGTGGTACTTGAACTCGTGGAAGATGCTGACCGAGGGGTAGCCGGTGAGCTGCTCGCCCAGCTTGGACAGGCGCTTGAAGAGCCACAGATCCTCGGGGATCATGGCGTCGTCGGCCTCGGTGCCCATGGGGCGCAGGATCACGCCGCTGTGGGTGTGGAAGCTCACCGCCGCGCCGATGTTGGGGTGGGCGACGATGAAGTCGACCATGGCGCGCACCTCGGGCTCGCTGGTCGGGTAGGGGCCGGCGCCGACCTGCTCGAACTCCTGGCGCCACAGCGAGGGGAAGTTGCGGTTCAGGTCCAGCCCCTCGCGGTTGGGGTTGACGCTGAAGTGCACGCCGTTGAAGCTGCCGTGCTCGTCCTTGATCAGGCCCTCGGGCATGACGCGCCAGTAGGGTCCGCCGCCCAGCGACTCGGGCGGGTCGCCGGGCTCGCGCGCCACCAGCAGGCGCGGCTCGGTCGGGTGGGCCTTGTGGCCGCCGTGCGGGTCGCGCATGCGCATGAGCAGGGTGCGGCCGTCGCCGTCGATGTCCTGCACGTCCAGGCCGTCGACCGTGTCCTCCTTCCACGGATAGGGCCGGGTCGAGCTGCGGATGTGGCGCGGCCGGTCGGCCAGCGCGAGCTCGGCGCCGTCGGGGTTCAGGCGTGGCACCAGATAGATGGCGCGGGTGTCGAGCAGGTGGGTGGTGGCCGCGTCGCTGCCGTAGCCTTTCAGCAGCTGGTGCAGCCAGTAGAGCACGGCGGTGCTGGCGGTCAGCTCGGCGGCGTGGATGTTGCCGTCGACCCAGAACGCGGGCTTGTCCAGATCGGGACCGGTGGCCCGGTTGCCCAGCACCATCACCCAGATCTCGCGGCCCTCGTGGCTGTGGCCGAGCACGCGTTTCTCGGCCAGCTGCGGCCAGGCGGCGACGTAGGCGTCGAGCAGCGCGCCGAGTTCGGCGTGGCGGTAGAAGCGGTCGAAGGCGGGGTCGGGGGGCAGGGCGCCCGCAGCGGGCGGGGTGGGGTGATCGTCAGCGTTCGGTGCGGTCGATGGCATGGCGGTCTGGTGCTGCTGGGGGGCGGCGTGTGAGCTGCGCAGGTGCGGCATGGCCGGGGCCGGGGCCCGGCTGGGCCGCCCTCTGCGGGCCGGATCGGATCATTGTGCCGTCGCCCCTGCGGCGCGTGGCTCGGGGTGCACCCGGGCGCGGACCGGTCGCGCGCCGCGTTCAGCCCAGCGGCTGGCCGTGGTGGAAGGCGAGCAGCTGGCCGGGCGTCATGGCGACCCAGGCCTCGTTGGTGGTGAGCGGCTCGGTCACGACCACGGCGACGCGGTCGCGCGGCGTGGTGTGGTCGGCGAAGTTCACCGTCAGGTCGTCGTCCTGCAGCTGCGCGTGGGCGAAGGGGTGCTGGCGCAGCACGTAGTGCAGCCTGGTGGAGCAGTGCGCCCACAGCGCGTCGCCGTTGCTGAGCAGGAAGTTGAAGGTGCCGTGCGCCGCCACCGTGGGCACCAGCTCGGCCAGGGTCTGGGTCAGCTCGGCGGCCGGCGGCAGGCTGGCGTGGTTCTTGGCCAGCTCCTGCATCAGCCAGCAGAACGCCCGCTCGCTGTCGGTCTCGCCCACCGGGCGGTAGCCGGCGTGCAGCTTGGGCGCGTAGTCCTTCAGGTTGCCGTTGTGGGCGAAGGCCCAGTAGCGGCCCCACAGCTCGCGCACGAAGGGGTGGGTGTTGTGCAGCGCCACGCCGCCCTGGGTGGCCTTGCGGATGTGGGCAATGATGTGTTCGCTCTTGATGGGGTAGCGGCGCACCATCTCGGCCACGGGCGAGTGTTCGGCACTCTGGTGGTCGACGAAGTGGCGCAGGCCGCGGCCCTCGAAGAAGGCGATGCCGAAGCCGTCCTTGTGTTCCTCCGCGCGGCGCGAGAAGCCGCCGAAGCTGAACATCAGGTCGGTGGGGGTGTTGGCGTTGAGCCCGAGCAGCTGGCACATGGCCGGAGTGTCACGCAATCAGGGCCGGGCGCAGCGCGGCGCAGGCAGGCGCGGCTGACCTCACCAGCCGTCGCCGCCACCACCTCCGGCGTCGTTGCCGCCGGCGTCGGATGCACCGCCGTCCCAGCCGCCGCCGTTGCCGAAGTCGATCTCGCGGCGCTCGAAGCCGGACTCGTCGTCCGTGCCGCGGTAGGGCTGCGGGTCGAGCTGGGCGGGCGGCGGTTCGGCCGCACGGGCCTCGTTGCCGTGCAGCATGCGCTCCAGCAGCACGCCCGCGGCCACGCCGCCAGCCACGGCCATGCCGGTGCGCAGGGCGCTGCTGCCGGCGCCCGGTGCACCGTAGGGGCCGCCGCCGGGGTAGCCCTCGCCGTGGCCGTGGCCCATGCCGGCACCCCCGTTCCAGCCCGGGGCGGCGCCCTGGTAGACCGGCGCCTGGCGCGCGCGCTGGCGCTTCATGAAGGCACGCAGGATCAGGCCGCCGACGATGAACAGGCCCACCAGCAGCAGCCAGTTCGGCACGCCGTCGTCCGCCTCGGCGCGTGCCGGCCGGGTGCTGGCGTCGGCCTGGCTGCGCAGCGGGGCGGTGCTCGGCGCGCCGGTACGCGCGGGCGGTTGGGCCTGCGGAGTACCACCGATGACGGCGCCGGTGCCGGCCAGCGAGCCGGGCTGGCGCGCCTTCGCGACGGCGCGTTCCAGCTGGGCCTCGAAGGCCTGCACATGGGCAGGATCGGCGAACTTCGTGGCCGGGTCGATGCGGCGTGCCTCGCGCAGCTGGGCGGCGGCGGGCTCGTACTGTCGGTTGTGCGCCAGGATCTCGGCGTAGACGTAGCGCGCCTTGGCGCTTTCGGGCCTGGCCTTGACGACCTGGGCCATCATGGCCTCGGCCTCGCTGTAGCGGCTGGCGCGCACGGCGGCCTCCACCTCGGCCTGGGTGGGCAGCTCGGCCAGGGCGAACTGGGCAAAGAACAGCAGGCAGATCAGGGTCAGCAGGCGTTTCATGGATCACCTCATGAGTTGCGCGGCCGCACGTGCCGGGCGGGCCGTCTGGCGCCGCGCAGGGCTGGCGGTTGGGGTGGCCGACAGGTGCCGCCGATCATGCCGGATTCAAGTGAGGTCGCCTGCGCGCGCAGGACATCACGGGGCCTCTTCACCCCCGGACGGGCGTTTGCCGCCACCCCCTGGCAGCAGGGGGGCGCACAGATGGGAGAATCCGCCGCCATGTATGCCCTGTACGAAGATGCCGGCAAGTTCCACGCCGGGCGCGTCCTCTCCGAAGCCGAGACCTCGCTGCAGGTCGAGCTCGACACGGGCAAGCGCGTGAAGGTCAAGTCCGCCGCCGTGATGCTGCGTTTCGCCCAGCCCGCGCCGGCCGAGCTGATCAGCGCCGCCCAGGCCCTGGCCGGCGAGATCGACCTCGACCTGGCCTGGGAGTTCGCGCCCGAGGACGAATTCGGCTTCGCCGACCTGGCACGCGACTATTTCGACGCCAAGGCCGGTGCGGCGCAGCAGGCCGCCGCGCTGTTCCGGCTGTTCGAGGCGCCGCACTACTTCCGCCGCATGGGCCGCGGCCAGTTCCGCAAGGCGCCCGAGGACATCGTCAAGGCCGCCCTGCTGGGCATCGAGCGCAAGAAGCAGCTTGCCGCGCAGATCGAGGCCTGGGCCGGGGAACTGGTGGCCGGCAGCTGCCCGGGCCCGGTGCGCGAGCAGCTCTACAAGATCCTGTTCAAGCCCGACAAGAACGCTGCGGAATACAAGGCGGTGGTCGAGGCCGCCCGGCGCAGCCAGCGCGCGCCGCTCGACCTGCTGAGTGCGGCCGGCGCGATCGAGAGCCCCTACCAGTTCCACTGGCGGCGTTTCCTGTACGAGGAATTCCCCAAGGGCACGGGTTTCCCGGCCGGACTGGCCGCGCCACAGATCAAGGACGAGCTGCCGCTCGCGCCCGTGGCCGCCTTCTCGATCGACGACAGCTCGACCACCGAGATCGACGACGCCCTGTCGGTGCAGGGCCTGGGCA
>JBJOKY010000050.1:0-17148 GCA_046045865.1 Pseudomonadota bacterium
CACGGCAAGCTGGGCAGCCAGGGCGACCGCGCCGAGCGTGTGCGCGCCATCGCCCACGCCATCGTCAACCAGCTGCGCCTGGCGACCGTGCCCTACACGGTCGACGCCAAGGACGAGTTCGACGTGCTCGATAGCAAGGTGCAGCAGTCCGCCCTGCTCGCCAAGACCGATCTGCTGACCGACATGGTGGGCGAGTTCCCCGAGCTGCAGGGCATCATGGGCGGCTACTACGCCCGGGCCGAAGGCCTGCGCGACGGTGTCGCCATCGCCATCGAGGACCACTACAAGCCGCGTTTTGCCGGCGACGCCCTGCCGCGCAACCACACCGGCACGGTGCTGGCCCTGGCCGACAAGCTGGAGACCCTGGTCGGCCTGTTCGGCATCGGCCAGCTGCCCAGCGGCGACAAGGATCCGTTTGCCCTGCGCCGCCACGCCCTGGGCGTGATCCGCATCCTGGTCGAGAAGAACCTGCCGCTGGAACTGCCCGAGCTGCTGGCCGGCGCCGTGCCGGCCTTCGGCGAGTCGATCGAGAGCCCCAGCGCGGCCCTGGCCGAGTTCTTCCGTGACCGCCTGGCCGTGGCCCTGCGCGACCAGGGCTACAGCGCCCAGGAAGTCGACGCTGTGCTGGCGCTGGAACCCGCCCGCCTGGGCGACGTGCCCAAGCGCCTGGCGGCGGTGCGCGCCTTCGCCGCCCTGCCCGAGGCGGCCGCCCTGGCCGCGGCCAACAAGCGCATAGGCAACATCCTGAAGAAGGTCGAGGGCGAGGTGGTGGCCACCATCGACCCTGCGCTGCTGAAGGAGCCGGCCGAGGCCGCGCTCGCCGCCGCGCTGGCCGAGGTGGTGCCTCCCGCCGACCTGCTGTTCGCCCAGCACGACTACCAGGGCTCGCTCAAGGCCCTGGCCGCGCTGCGTGCGCCGGTCGACGCCTTCTTCGACGGCGTGATGGTCAACGCCGAGGACGCGGCCCTGCGCGCCAACCGCCTGGGCCTGCTCAAGAGCCTGCACCAGGCCATGAACCGCGTGGCCGACCTGGCGCGGCTGGCCAGCTGATCGGCCCCGGATGCCCTCACCCCATCGAGCGCACGTGATGAAACTCGTCATCCTCGACCGCGACGGCACGCTCAACGAAGACAGCGACGACTACATCAAGTCGGTCGACGAGTGGGTGCCCCTGCCCGGCGCGCTGGAGGCGGTCGCGCGCCTGAACCAGGAGGGCTGGCGCGTCGTGCTGGCCACCAACCAGAGCGGCCTGGGCCGCGGCCTGTTCGACATGGCCACGCTCAACGCCATGCACCTGAAGATGAACACCCTGCTGGCCCAGCACGGCGGGCGCATAGACGCGGTGTTCTTCTGCCCGCATGCGCCCGAGGACAGCTGCGACTGCCGCAAGCCCCTGCCCGGGCTGTTCGAGAAGATCGGCGAGCGTTACGGCGTCGAGCTCGCCGGCGTGCCCGCGGTGGGCGACGCCCTGCGCGACCTGCAGGCCGCTGCCACGGCCGGCTGCCCGCCCCACCTGGTGCGCACCGGCAAGAGCCGCCATCTGGACGACGCCGGCATCGCCCGCATGCACGAGCTGGTGCCCGGCCTGACCGTGCACGCCGACCTGGCCGCCTTTGCCGAAGCCCTCATCGCCGCCCAGCCCGACGGCGGCCGGCGCGGCGGCACCAACCACTGAAGCCGCGGGTGCACGGGCCCGGTCCCGGCCCGCCCTGCTGTATCGACAAGGTCTCCCCCTGATGCTCGCCCGCCTGCGCTCGTTCGTCTTTCTCCTGTGGCTGTTCGTCACCGTCGTGCCTTATGCGCTGGCGGTGGTGATCGCCTCGATCTTCATCAAGGGCACGCCGCTGTACTGGATGTGCGCCCACTGGCTCAAGATCTCGATCTGGGGCGCACGCGTCATCTGCGGCGTCACCTGGCGCGTGCAGGGCATGGAGAACGTGCCCGACGCCGCCCACGGCCAGGACGCCGTCATCCTGGCGCCCAAGCACCAGTCGGCCTGGGAGACCTTCGCCTTCCCCATGCTCATGCCGCACCCGCTGGCCTACGTCTTCAAGCGCGAGCTGCTGTGGATCCCCTTCTTCGGCTGGGCCATCGGCCGCCTGGACATGGTGCACATCGACCGCGGCCGCCGCTCCGAGGCCTGGCGCAAGGTCGCCGAACAGGGCCGCGAATACATGTCGCGCGGCAGCTGGCTGATCATGTTTCCCGAAGGCACACGCATCGAGCGCGGCCAGCAGGGCGAGTACAAGACCGGTGCCACGCGGCTGTCCATCACCACCGGCGTGCCGGTCGTGCCCATCGCCGTGACCTCGGCGCGCTGCTGGCCGCGCAAGAGCTTCGTGCTGCGCCCCGGCGTGGTCGACATCTCGATCGGCAAGCCCATCTCGCCCGTCGGCCGCCGGCCCGACGAGATGATGCGCGAGGTCGAGGCCTGGATCGAGGCCGAGATGCGCCGCCTCGACCCCGAGGCCTACCCGCCCGCCTGAAGGCCCCCGGCCCGCCCCGGCATGCCCGTCGCCCCCGCGCCGCAGCCCGCACCCGCCCAGCTGGCGCTGGCCTTCGACCTGCCGCCGCCGCCGGCTGCTGCCGCCGCGCCCGCACTGTTCCGCCACCCGCGCGCCAACCGCGAGCTGCGCCTGGGCGAGCACCTCGTCGCCTACGAACTGCGCCGTGCGCGCCGACGCAGCATCGGCTTCGTCGTCGGCGCCGAGGGCCTGGCCGTGAGCGCCCCGCGCTGGGTCGGCCAGGGCGAGATCGACACCGCCCTGCTCGGCAAGGCCGGCTGGATCGTGCGCAAGCTGCTCGACCAGGCCGAGCGCCTGCAGCGTGTCGCCGCCGCCCGCATCCAGTGGGGCGACGGTGCCGAGCTGCCCTACCTCGGCGCGCCGCTGCGCATCGTGCTCGACGCGCGCGTCAGCGGCGCCCAGCTCGTGGCAGCCGAACCCGGCGGCGTGCGCCAGCTGCGCGTGGGCCTGGCGGCCGGTGCCGAGCCGGCGCAGATCCGCGACGCCGTGCAGAGCTGGTTGCAGCGCCAGGCCCGCGCCCTGTTCGACGATCGCTGCCGCCACTACGCCCCACGCCTGGGCGTCACGGTCAGGCGGCTGTCGCTCAGCTCGGCCACCACGCGCTGGGGCAGCGCCAGCAGCAGCGGCGCCATCCGGCTGAACTGGCGCCTCATCCACCACGCCCTGCCCACGATCGACTATGTCGTCGCGCACGAGCTGGCCCATCTGCGCGAGATGAACCACAGCCCGGCCTTCTGGGACGTGGTGCGCTCGGTCATCCCCGACGTCGAGGCGCACCGCGGCGCGCTCAAGGACGAGACCCTGCCCGTGCTGGAGTGAGCGCCGGGCGGGTGCCGGCCGCCACCCGCCGGCAGACGCGGTCACCTGTCACGCCCGGGCCTGATCCGCGACAGGCTTGCGCCGTCAGCGCTGCCTAGAATCGCGCCCGCCATGCACCGCCTGATCGTCCGCCTGCTGCTCCTGCTGCTGCCCATGCAGCTGAGCTGGGGCGTGGCCGCCGCGTATTGCGGGCACGAGGCGGCCGGCTCGGCCGCTGCGGCGCATTTCGGCCATCACGTGCATGTGCACCAGGCGCCCGGGCATCGGTCGCCCGTGCATCACGGGCATGGCGCAGCCGCCGCCACCCATGCGCCTGCCGATCAGGGCGGCACCCCGGCGGCCCCTCCTGCCCAGGCTGGTGATGGCGCTGCCGCATCTGCCCAGCCCGCCCAGACCCCGGCCGACGCCGGCCACGGCGCCGGCCTGCCCCTGCCGGGCACCGACGCCGACTGCCACGCCTGCCAGGGCGCGCCCGGGGTGATGATGCCGGCCATGCCCGTGCTGGCCAGCGTCGGCCCCACCACGACCGGGCTGCCCTGGTCCGCCCCCGAGCTGCCGGCGCCACCGCCCGCGCCGCTCGAACGCCCCAACTGGCAAGACCTCGCCTGAGCTGGCGAGGCGGGCGGCCTGCGGCTGCCCCATCCATCCCCCGGATGACCTGATGCGCCCACCGTGCCGCCCGGCACGACGGTGCGCCATGACCCTCGCCGAGTCCTTCCCCGTCCGTTTACCGGGAGCCTCGGATCTTGTTGCCCCTCGCCCTGACCCTGACCCTGTCGCGTCGGCGTGCAGCCCGCCACCAGCTCTGGCGTGGCGCCGCCGCTGCCGCCACCCTGATGCTCGCCGGCCTCGGCGGCCCTGCCGCAGCAGCACCGGCATGCGCCGCCGCATCCCCTGACCTGTCTGCCGCGGCACCCGGCGCCGGCCTGCGCGAGCTGTTCGAAGCCGCCTGGCCACGCCAGCCCGAAGCCCTGGCGCTGCCCGCCTGGCGTGACGCCGACGCCGCTGCGCGCCAGGCCGCCGCGGCCTGGCTGGCCGGCCCGCCCACGCTCGAACTGCGCGGCCAGGCCGAACTGCCCGGCGCCAGCGTGGCGCAGCGCGAGGTCGAGCTCGGCCTGGCCCTGCCGCTGTGGCGCCCCGGCGAACGCCAGCGCACCCTCGCCAGCCTGCAGGCCGAGCAGCGCGCCCAGCTCGGCCGCGCCGACCTGGCACGCTGGCGCCTGGCGGGCGAGCTGCGCCTGGCCTGGTGGGCCTGGCAGGGCGCAGCGCTCGAGCTGGCCCTGGCGCGCGAGCAGCTCGACCAGGCGCGCGTGCTGGCCACCGACGTCGCACGCCGCGTCACGGCCGGCGACCTGGCGCGTGCCGACCACCACCAGGCCGAAGCCGAACTCGCCGCCGCACAGGCCGCCGTGGCAGAGGCCGAGATGGCCCTGGCGCAGGCCGCCGCGCCGCTGCAGGCCCAGGCCGGCTGTGCCCTCGCGCCGGCCGCCGCAGCAAGCGGCGCAGACGATGCAGCAGCAGCATCGACACCGCGCTTCGCGCAGGCACAGCCGGCCGGGTCGCTGCGCGCAGCCGATGGCTGGGCCGCCGAGCTGCCTGCCGAGCCCGTGCCGGCGCTGCCCGCCGACCCGGCCGCGGCACTGCCGGTGCCACCAGGCCACCCCGCCCTGCTGGCGGCGCAGCACCAGCACGAGGCCTTGCGCCGGCTGGCCGAGCTGCAGCCGCACCGCAGCGGCGAGCGCCCGGAGCTGAGCGTGTCCACCCTGCGCGGGCGCGCCGTCAACGGCGAACCACAGCCGCGTGCCATCGGCCTGGCGCTGCGCTGGCCGCTCGGCCAGGGCGGCGACCCGGGGCGGGCCGAACTGGCCGGCGCCCAGGCCCGCGTGCACGAGGCCGAGGCCGAACTGGCTCACCAGCAGGCCCGCCTGGCGGCCGAGCTGCAGGCCGCGCGCCTGCGCCTGGTCGCCAGCGAACGCCAGCTCGCCGCCGCCGCGACGCGTGCCCGCCTGGTCGACGAGACGCTGGGCTTCTTCGACAAGTCCTACCGCCTGGGCAACACCGACCTGCCGACCCGTCTGCGCCTGGGCCGTGACGCCCAGGCGGCGCAGCGCGACCTCGCGCGCGCCCGCCTGGCGCGCGCCGCCGCCATCTCCGCCCTGCGCCAGGCCATGGGCCTGCTGCCGGGCACATGAGGTGGGGTCAGCCATGCCCTTTGTTGACCACCGCGGCCCGGCACGCCCCGCCGCATCCACCCGCCGCCATGCCCGCCCCGGCGTCTGCCGCCGCACACCCGGGCGCGCGCGCCTGTGTGCCGACCTCCGCGCCCGCGCCTGCCACAGCACCCCTCACGCCATGAACCACGCCACCTCGTCCACCACGCTGCCCACCACGACCGCCCTCTTCGCCACCGGCGCGGCACGCCGGCCCGCCCTGCCCGCCGCCCTGACGGGCTGCTGCGCCCGCCTGCTGCTGGCCCTGACCCTGCTGGGCGGGTCGCCCGCCCGCGCCGAGGACGGCCACGACCACGGCCACGACCACGGCATCCCGGCCGCACCCGCCGCGGCGGCGCTGCCGCGTTTCAGCGCGGTGTCCGAGACCTTCGAGCTCGTCGGCGTGCTGGACGGCCGCCAGCTGGCCGTCTACCTCGACCGCGCCGACGACAACAGCCCCGTCAGCGGCGCGCGCGTCGAGCTGGAGCTGGCCGGCCACAAGCTGAACCTGCGCGCCACCGGCGCCGGCGCCTTCGCGGCCGAGCTGCCCGCCGCCCTGCCGCCGGGCGAGTTCCCCGTCACCGCCACCGTCACGGCCGGCACCGAGACCGACCTGCTGGCCGGCGATCTCGACCTGCACGGTGCTGCCGGCGACGACTCGCACGACCCGCACGGTGCGGCCGACGCTCATGGCGCGGCGGATGCATCAACGAGCAACTGGCTGGCGCGGCTCACCGCCAGCCCGGCCGTGCTGGCCGCGGCGACCGGTGCCGGCGGCCTGCTGCTGGGCCTGCTGCTGGCCGGCCTGGCACGACGGCGCACATCTCCCGGCGCCGCTGCGGACCTGACGCGCGGGGTGTCGGCATGAGGGCGCACCTGCATCCGCACCGGTCGCCGGCCGGCCGGGTCGCGCGCCGGATCACCGCTCTGGGTGCCACCCTGGGTGCCGGCCTGCTCGCCGCCGTCCTGCTTTCCGGCCCGGCGCGCGCCGAGGACGGCCACGACCACGGCCATGACCATGGCGGTGGCGCCCCGGCGGTCAACGGCAACGGCCCGCACCGGCTGCCCGACGGCAGCGTCTTCCTGCCCAAGCCCAGCCAGCACCAGCTCGGCCTGCGCACCGTGGTGGTGGCCGAGAGCCAGCTGGCGCGCGCCTTCGAGCTGTCGGGCAAGGTGGTGATGGACCCCAACGCCGGCGGGCGTGTGCAGGCGGCGCTGGCCGGCCGGCTGGAGCCCGGCCCGCGCGGCCTGCCCGGCCTGGGCCAGCGCGTGCGCCAGGGCGAGGTGCTGGCCTGGGTGACGCCCAGCGCTGGTGCGCTGGAGAAGTCGACCCAGCAGGCCCAGCTGGCCGAGCTGCGCGCCGCGCGTGCCCTGGCCGACAAGAGGCTCGCCCGCCTGCGCGAGCTGGCCGACACCGTGGCGCGCAAGGAGATCGAGGCCGCCGAAGCCGAGCTGGCCGGCCTGGCCGAGCGCGCCCAGGCCCTGCAGGCCGGCCTGCAGCAGCGCGACACCCTGGTCGCGCCGGTCGGCGGCGTGATCGCCTCGGCCCAGGCCGTGGCCGGCCAGGTGGTCGAGCCCGGCGCGCTGCTGTTCGAGATCGTCGACCCGGCGCGTCTGCGCATCGAGGCCCTGGCCTACGACACCCGCCAGGCCGTCGACGTGGCCGGCGCCGAACTGCTGCTGCCGGCCGCCGCGGGCGGTGCCACGCCGGGGGGGGGCACGCCTGGCGGTGCGTCGGGTGCGGCCCCCCGCCGCCTGCCGCTGGCCTACCTGGGCAGCGCACGTGCGCTGCGCGAGCAGGCGCTGCCGCTGGTCTTCCGCGCTCAGGGCGCTGCGCTGGCGGAGGTGGCGCAGCTGGCGCTGGGCCAGACCGTGCAGCTGGTGGTGCGCACACGCAGCCGCGTCACCGGCCTGGCCGTGCCCGCCGCGGCGCTGATGAAGAACCCGGCCAACCAGACCATCGTCTGGGTCAAGACCGCGCCGGAACGCTTCGAGCCGCGCGTGGTGCGCAGCGAGCCGCTGGACGGTGCGCACATCGCCGTCGTCGCCGGCCTGCAGCCGGGCGACCGGGTGGTGAGCGCCGGCGCCAGCCTGCTCAACCAGATCCGCTGACGCGCAGGACGCCCCCACCATCATGTTCAAGCGCCTGCTCGACTTCAGCCTGGTCCAGCGCCTGCTGGTGCTCATCACCAGCGCGGTGCTGCTGGCCTACGGCAGCTACACCCTGGTCCACACGCCGGTGGACGTGTTTCCCGACCTCAACAAGCCCACCGTCACCGTCATGACCGAGGCCGGCGGCATGGCCGCCGAGGAGGTGGAGCAGCTCATCACCACGCCGCTGGAAAGCACGCTGGGCGGGCTGCCGGGGGTGGAATCGGTGCGTTCCTCGTCCAGCGCCGGCCTGTCCTTCCTGTACATCACCTTCGACTGGCGCACCCGGATCCTGCAGGCGCGCCAGCTCGTCAACGAGCGCCTGGTGGCGCTGGAGGAAGGCCTGCCCGCCGGCATCGTGCCGCGCATGGGGCCGATCAGCTCGGTGATGGGCGAGATCATGCAGATCGCCCTGCCGATCGACGAGGCCGGCGGTGCGGGCACCGACGCCACGCTCAGCCCGGCCATGGCGGTGCGCGAATACGCCGACTGGGTGCTGCGCCCGCGCCTGATGGCCATCCCGGGCGTGGCCCAGGTCATCCCGATCGGCGGCGCGGTGCGGCAGTTCCAGGTCCAGCCGGTGGCGGCGCGCATGGCCGAGCTGGGCGTCACGCACGACCAGCTCATGGCCGCGCTGAAGGGCTATGCGGCCAACACCTCGGGCGGCTTCCTGGAGCTCAACGGGCGCGAGTACCTGATCCGCCACCTGGGCCGCAGCAGCCGGCTGCAGGATCTGGAGCAGCTGGCGCTGGGCGCGCGCAACGGCCAGCCCATCCTGCTGCGCCAGGTGGCCGAGGTGACCTTCGGCGCTGCCGGCAAGCGCGGCGACGCGGGCTACGCCGGCCAGCCGGCCGTCATCCTGGGGGTGCAGAAGCAGCCCACGGCGGACACCATCGCGCTCACGCGCGCGGTCGAGTCGGCGCTGGTCGACCTGCGCGCCGGGCTGCCGGCGGGCATGGCCCAGCCGCGCGTCACCTTCCGCCAGGCCAGCTTCATCGAGGCCTCGATCACCACGCTGCAGGGCAAGCTGCTGGCCGCGTCGGCCTGCGTCGCGGTGGTGCTGCTGCTCTTCCTGGGCAACCTGCGCTGCACGGTGATCGCGCTGGTGGCGATCCCGGTGTCCATCCTGGTCACGGCGCTGGTGTTCCGCCAGTTCGGCCTGTCGATCAACACCATGACGCTGGGCGGCCTGGCCATCGCCATCGGCGGCCTGGTCGACGACGCCGTGGTCGGCATCGAGAACACCCTGCGCCGCCTGACCGAAGACCGCGCCCGCCACCCCGAGCACCGCCTGCACCCGCTCGAGGTGGTGGCCAAGGCGACGCTGGAGGTGCGTTCGGCCATCCTCTACGCCACGGTGATCATCGTGCTGGTGTTCGTGCCGCTGTTCGCGCTGCCGGGCATGGAGGGGCGGCTGTTCGTGCCGCTGGGCATCGCCTTCATCGTCTCCACGCTGGCCAGCCTGCTGGTGTCGGTCACGCTCACGCCGGTGCTGAGCCTGTACCTGCTGCCGCGCCTGGCCGCGCAGCGCCATGGCGACACCTGGCTGCTGGCGCGCCTGAAGGCCGGCTACGGGCGCGCGCTGGGCGCCGTGCTGCGCGTGCCGCGCCTGGCGCTGGGCCTGCCCGCTGCGGCGGTGCTGGCGGCGGCGGCGGCCGTGCCCTTCTTCCCGACCACCTTTCTGCCGCCCTTCAACGAAGGCACGCTGCTGGTCGGCCTGCGCCTGAACCCGGGCGTGACGCTGGCCGACAGCTCGGCCCTGGCGCGCCAGGCCGAGCTGCTGCTGAAAGGCGTGCCCGAGGTCGTGCACGTCGGCCGGCGCAGCGGCCGTGCCGAGCTGGACGAACACGCCGAGGGTGTGCACGTCAGCGAGCTCGACCTAGGCCTGCTGCCCGCGGAGCAGATCAAGCGCCCGATGGACGCGGTCGCGACCGACATCCGCGCCCGCCTGGCGCCGCTGCCGGCGGCGGTGGCCATCGGCCAGCCGATCTCGCACCGCATCGACCACATGTTGTCGGGCGTGCGCTCGCAGATCGCCATCAAGCTGTTCGGCGAGGACCTCGACACCCTGCGCGGTCAAGCTGAAACCCTGCGCGCGCTGCTGGCCACCGTGCCCGGCCTGGCCGATCTGGAGGTGGAAAAGCAGGTGCTGGCGCCGCAGATCAAGGTGCGTGTCGACCCCGCTGCTGCCGCGCGCTACGGCCTGCCCGTGCCGCAGTTGCTGGCCACGCTGCAGGCGCAGGTGGAGGGCCAGAAGCTGGCCCAGATCGTCGAGGGCGGGCGGCGTTTCACCCTGGTGCTGCGCCTGCCCGAGACCGCACGCTCGCTCGACGGCCTGGCCGGCCTGCTGGTCGAGACGCCGCTGGGCCGTGTGCCCCTGGCGCGCCTGGCCAGCATCGAGGACAGCGACGGCCCCAACCAGATCAGCCGCGACGACGGCAAGCGCCGCATCGTGCTGTCGGCCAACGCGCAGGGCCGGCCGCTGTCCGACGTGGTGGCCGACATCCGCGCCCGCCTGGCCGGCCACCGTCTGCCCGAGGGCTATTTCGTCACCCTGGGCGGCCAGTTCCAGGCCCAGGAGGAAGCCGCGCGCCTGGTCGGCCTGCTGGCCATCGTGTCCGGCGTGCTGATGTTCGTGGTGCTCTACAGCCGCTACCGCAGCACGCGGCTGGCGCTGCTCATCATGGCCAACATCCCGCTGGCGCTGGTGGGTGCGGTGGCGGGGCTGTGGGCCTCGGGCCAGCCGCTGTCGGTGGCGGCGCTGGTGGGCTTCATCACGCTGGCCGGCATCTCGGTGCGCAACGGCATCCTCAAGGTCAGCCACTACGTCAACCTGATGCGCTTCGAGGGCGAGGCCTGGGGCGAGGCGCTCATCATGCGCGGCGCGCTGGAGCGCCTGGCCCCCGTGCTGATGACCGCGCTGGTGACCGCATTCGCCCTGGCGCCGCTGTTGTTCGAGGCCGAGCGCCCGGGCACCGAGATCCTGCACCCGGTGGCGGTGGTGATCTTCTGCGGCCTGGTCAGCTCCACGCTGCTCGACACCTTCCTCACCCCGCTGCTGTTCGGCCGTTACGGCCGGCGCGACGCCGAACGCCTGCTGCAAAGCGCCGAGGGCGGCGCCTTCTGACCCGATCCCTGCTCAACCCCTGCCAACGAGGACTCCACCATGACCCTGCGTCCCCTGCTTTGCGCCCTGACCCTGACCCTGTCGGCCGCCTGCGCCGGCCTGCCGCTGGCTGCCCTGGCCGCCGCCGGCCATGGCGCCGACCACGCCCACGACCACGTGCATGCCGCGCACGACCACAAGCCGCTGCACGGCGGCCAGGTGGTCGAGGCCAATGACGTCGACGTCGAACTCGTCGCCGGTGCCGACCTCGTCACCCTGCACCTGCGCGACCACGGCCAGCCCCTGGCCAGCAGCGGCGCCAGCGGCAAGCTCACCTTGCTGGCCGGCGCCGACAAGCACGAAGCCACGCTCGCCCCGGCCGGCGACAACCGCCTGCAGGCGCGTGGCAGCTTCAGGACCACACCCGGCACCAAGGTCGTCGCGCTGATCCAGCTGCCCGGTCGCAAGCCCGTGAACGTGCGTTTCGTGCTGAAGTGACGCGCCTGCCGCAGCCCCGGGGTGCGTGCGATGTCACGCCGCGGCGCGGCATCGGTGCCTGCGGCCACGGGGTGGCGCCGCGCTGCCTCTATGCTGCGCGGCTTCGAGTCCTGTGCCTGTCGTCGTAGACGTCACCCCCCACCATGACACCCATCTCACGCATCGCCACCACATTGCTCACCACCTGCGCGCTGGCAGCGCTGGCCGCCTGTGCCGGCGCACCCGCGGCCGGCACGACCGCTGCGGACGCTGCTGCTGCGGCGCCACCTGCTGCGGCCTCGGCGCCGGCGCGCGTGCGCGTGCTCCAGCCTGCGCCGCGCACCGGCCCGGGCGGCTCCACCTACGGCGCCCGCCACGGTGGCCTGGTGCTGTCCGACCAGGGCGTGACCGTCGAGCTCGACGCCCAGCCCGGCTACCTCGACCTGCACCTCACCGAAGGCGACAAGCCGGTCGACCTGAAGGGCGCCACCGGCCACATCACCTTGCTCAATGGTGTGGAGATCACCGACGCCTACCTCGACCCGAGCCCGGACAGGCAGCGCCTGACCATCAGCGGCGAGTACAAGCTGGCGCACGGCACCCGCATCATCGTGCGCGTGGCCCTGGCCGACGGGCGCAAGCTCAACCTGCGCTACCTGATCGTGAACCTGCCACCGCCGCGGCCCGCCGCCTCGGCGGTGTCCCGGCCCTGAGGTCAGCCCGCCCGGCCCCAGCCGCCACCGCCGGGCGTCTCGATCACGAACACGTCGCCCGGCGCCACGGCCACCGAGCCCAGTGCGCCGAGTGATTCGACGCTGCCGTCCACCCGCTCGACGCGGTTGACGCCCGGCGCGCCTGCTTCGCCGCCCGCGCCACCAAACGCGCCGTGCACCCGGCCGTTGCTGAGGATGGCGGCGTTCATGGCTTCGAGGAACCGCACGCGCCGCACGCCGCCGTCGCCGCCGCGCCAGTGGCCGGCGCCGCCCGAGCCGTGGCGGATCGCGTAGCTCTCCAGCCGCACCGGGAAACGCAGCTCCAGCACCTCGGGGTCGGTCAGGCGCGAGTTGGTCATGTGGGTCTGCACGACCGGGGTGCCGGCGAAACCGCCGCGCTGACCGTCCAAATCAGCGTCCAGCGGCCGGCCTGAGGCATCGAAGCGCCCGCCCGCGCCCGAGCCGCCGGAAATCGTCTCGTAGTACTGGTGGCGCTGGTTGCCGAAGGTGAAGTTGTTCATCGTGCACTGGCTGGCGGCCATCACGCCCAGGGCGCCGTACAGGGCGTTGGTGACGCAGCTCGATGTCTCCACATTGCCGGCCACCACCGCCGCGCCCGGCGCCGGGTTGAGCATGCTGCCCTCGGGCACGACGATGTCGAGCGGCTTCAGGCAGCCCGCGTTGAGCGGGATCTCGTCGTCCACCAGGCTGCGGAAGACATAGAGCACGGCAGCCCGCGTCACCGCGCGCGGCGCATTGAAGTTGCCGGCCAGCTGCGCGCTGCTGCGGCTGAAGTCGATGGTGGCGCGGCGCCCGGCGTGGTCGACCGTGACGGCCACGTGGATCACGGCGCCGTTGTCCAGCGGCAGGCTGAACTCGCCGTCCTTCAAGGCGCCGATGACACGGCGCACCGCCTCCTCGGCATGGTCCTGCACATGGCGCATGTAGGCCGCCACGCGCTGGCGGCCGAACTGCCGCACCATGGCCAGCAGCTCGCGCGCACCCTTGTGGTTGGCGGCGATCTGGGCGCGCAGGTCGGCGAGGTTCTGCTGCGGGTTGCGCGCCGGCCAGGGGCCGCTGGCGAGCAGGGCGAGCAGCTCGGCCTCGCGCAGGCGCGGGCCCTCCGGCGTGGCCTCGACGAGCTGGAAGTTGTCCAGGCAGATGCCTTCCTCTTCGAGCGTGGTCGAGAACGGCGGCATCGAGCCCGGCGTGATGCCGCCGATGTCCGCATGGTGGCCGCGCGAGGCGACGAAGAAGGCCGGCACGTCCTCCAGCCCGCCGTTGGCATCGCTGCCATCCTGACGCGGCAGGAAGACCGGGCTCACCACCGTCACGTCCGGCAGGTGCGTGCCGCCGTGCGAGGGGTCGTTCAGCGCCCAGACCTCACCGGGCCGGATGACCGGGTTGCGGCGGGTCACGCTCAGGATGGACTCGCTCATCGAGCCCAGGTGCACCGGCATGTGCGGTGCGTTGGCGATGAGCTGGCCCTGGGCATCGAACAGCGCGCACGAGAAGTCGAGCCGCTCCTTGATGTTCACCGAGCTGGCCGTGTTCTGCAGCGCCAGACCCATCTGCTCGGCGATGTTCATGTAGAGCTTGTTGAACACCTCCAGCAGGATGGGGTCGGGGCGGGCGTCCGTCGCCTCATCGGCATCGCCCGCGCCGTGCTGGCGCAGTGGCGTGATGCGGGTGAGCAGCAGGCTGCCTTCACCCTGTCCCGCCAGCACCTGCGCGCGCCAGCCGGGCTCCAGCACCGTGGTGGCGTGCGCCTCGGTGATCAGCGCCGGGCCGTCCAGCCAGGCGCCGGGCGGCAGGGCGGCTCGGTCGTGCAGCCGGGCGTCGTCCAGCCAGCGGTGGGCGGCGTCGGGGCGCGGGTCGGTCGGGTCGGCGGCGTACAGGCGCACGCGGCCGATGGGGGTGGCCGGCTGGTCGGCCAGGGCCACGGCGGCGGCCGGCGCACGGGCTGCGCTGCTGTCCGGCGGGCTCGATTCGCCCGGCTCTGCGGGCGCACCGGCCACACCCTCACCGCGCGCCAGCGCCTCCATTGCCACGGCCTCGATCACCAGCGGCTTGTCCGGCATGAGAAAGGCATAACGCTGCCGGTAGGCGGCCTCGAAACGCCCGCGCAGCGCCGCCAGCGTGTCGGCCAGGGTGGCGGCCGGGTCGTGGCTCAGCGTGCCGGGCAGCGGCCAGTCGACCGCCAGCGCCGTGTCGGTGCCCTGGTAGCGCAGATGCAGGCGGCGGCGCCGCTGCAGCCTGGCGGGCGAGGCGCCCTGAGTGATGAGTTCGTCGACCGCCGCCTCACCCAGCTCGATGGAGGCCGCGGCGGCGCGCGCCAGCCCGCCCGCATCCAGCCCGGCCTCGACCGAGCGCTCGCGCAGCACCACGCGGTCGGCCAGCCCCATGCCGTAGGCCGACAGCAGCCCCGCCAGCGGGTGGATGAGCACGCGCTGCATGCCCAGCGCATCGGCCACGGCGCAGGCGTGCTGCCCGCCCGCGCCGCCAAAACACTGCAGCGTGTAGCGCGTGACGTCGTAGCCGCGCGCCACCGAGATGCGCTTGATCGCGTTGGCCATCTGCGCCACGGCGATGCGCAGGGCGCCGGCCGCCACCTCGGCCGGCGCGATGGTGCTGCCGTCGCCGCGCGCTTCGTCCATCTGCCGCGCCAGCTCGGCGAAGCCACGCTCGACGGCCGCGCGGTCCAGCGGCTCGTTCCCGTTCGGACCGAACACGGCCGGGAAGTGCGCCGGCTGCACCCGGCCCAGCAGCACATTCGCATCGGTAACGGTGAGCGGCCCGCCGCGCCGATACGCCGCCGGCCCCGGCAGCGCGCCGGCCGACTGCGGCCCCACGCGCAGGCGCGCGCCGTCGAAACGCACGATGGAGCCGCCGCCGGCCGCCACGGTGTGGATGGCCAGCATGGGCGCACGCACGCGCACGCCGGCCACCTCGGTGTCGAAGGCGCGCTCGAAGGCGGCGTCGTCGGCCGTGCCGGACTCGCCGCCATCGTCTGCGCCCAGGGCGCTGTAGTGCGACACATCCGTCGACGTGCCGCCCATGTCGAAGCCGATCAGGCTTTGTTCACCCGCCGCCAGCCCGGTGCGCACCATGCCGACGATGCCGCCGGCCGGGCCGCTCAGGATGGCGTCCTTGCCGGCGAAACGATGCGCCTCGGCCAGCCCGCCCGAGCTCTGCATGAAGAGCAGCGCCACGCCCGGCAGCTGCGCCGCCACCTGGTCGACATAACGCCTGAGGATGGGCGAGAGGTAGGCGTCCACCACGGTCGTGTCGCCCCGGCCCACCAGCTTGATGAGCGGGCTGACCTCGTGCGACACCGAGACCTGGGCAAAGCCGATCTCGCGCGCGATGCGGGCGGCGGCCGCCTCGTGCGCCGGGTGGCGCCAGCCGTGCATGAAGACGATGGCGCAGGCATCCAGACCGCCGGCCCTGGCGGCCTGCAGGTCGGCGCGCAGGCGGGCTTCGTCCAGGGCGCGCTCGACCTCGCCGTGGGCGCCCACGCGTTCGTCCGCCTCGATGACCTGCTGATACAGCAGCTCGGGCAGCACGATCTCGCGCGCGAAGATGTCCGGCCGCGCCTGGTAGGCGATGCGCAGCGCGTCGCGGAAACCCCGGGTGATCACCAGCACCAGGGGCGCACCCTGGCGCTCCAGCAGCGCGTTGGTCGCCACGGTGGTGCCCATCTTCACGCACTCCACCTGGGCGGCGTGTTCAGCGGTGAAGGGCTCGCCGTGGGCCAGGCCGAGCAGGCGGCGCACGCCCTCCACCGCCGCGTCGGCGTAGTGCTCGGGGCTGGCGCTGAGCAGCTTGGCGGTGACGAGGCCGCCGTCCGGCCGGCGCGCCACGATGTCGGTGAAGGTGCCGCCGCGGTCGATCCAGAACTGCCAGCGGGCAGTGGGCGGCGCGCTGGCGGTGCTGGCACCGGCGGTGGTGGCCGGGGGGGGCGGATGGGGTAGGGGCGGCAGCGGAGTCGACGTCATGACGCGACCTTACGCGATTTGCGCCGGGCCGGCCCGCCCTCAGCGCAGCAGGATGCTCAGCACCCGCGGCGCGACCAGGCCCGACTTCTCCCAGCCGCGCAGCGGCAGCTGGCTGCCCAGCGCGAGGTAAAGCGTCTGGCCGGCCAGCTCGGCCAGCGGGCGCGCCGGGCCGCCGGGGCTGCTGCCTTCGGGCACGGGGTAGACGGCGCGGAACTCGCGCACATATTGCTGGCGCTCGGGGCGCAGCTCGTGGAAGTCCACCCGCGCCACGGGCGTGCCCGGTGGCCCGGGCGGGCTGAGCGTCATGTGGCCGCCCCAGTGCGCGTCGGGCGTGCTGGCGTCGGCCGGCCTGGCGTTGTAGAGGAAGAGTTCGTAGGACTCGTCCTTGGGCGGCTCGGCCGTGGCGCCGCTCATGGCGGGCACGAAGATGCCGTTGCCGGTGTTGCCGCTGCGCACCTCCTCGGCCCAGTCAGGCGAGAGCGAGGCGCCCAGTGTCAGACTGGTGTCGCTGCCCGGCAGCTGGGTGTAGACCAGCTTGAAGGGCGCGGCGCGCAGCACCAGGCGGGCGCCGTCGACCAGGGGGTGGACGCGGCCGTCCTGCTCGATGTGGGCGTCCCAGCGGTAGAGCGGCGAACGCGCCGCGGCCTGGCGCATGGTCTGCTCGGCCCAGTCGAGCAGCTCGGCCTGGCCGGATTCGCCCGCGGCGTCGACGATGGTGCGGATGCGCCCGTAGGCGCCCAGGTCGCGGTCGCGCCAGGGCAGCGGGCTGGCGCCGGCGCCGAGCAGGCGTTCGGCCAGGCGGCGGTTGCCGGTGGCCAGCGCCATGGCCAGTGGCGTGACGCGTGCGCCCGGCGCGCCGTTGGGCGAGGCGCCGGCCGCCAGCAGGCGGTCGATGCGCGCGCTCTGGCCGTCGCGCGCGGCGTCGGTCAGCACGGTGGTGGACGCGGCGGCGTAGCGGGTGTCGAGCTGGTCGGGCCGGGCGCCGGCGCCCAGCAGCTCGGCCAGCAGGGCGTCACCCTCGACCGCGTCGGGCAGCAGCCGGGCCAGCGCGAGCGGGCAGCCCCACAGGCCGCACAGGTTGGGGTCGGCGCCGCGCGCCAGCAGGGCACGGGCGCTGTCGGCGCGTTGAGCGAGCAGGGCCTGGGTGAG